>CAYVJX010000115.1:0-4814 GCA_964451895.1 uncultured Bacteroidaceae bacterium
CACCAAGGAACTGGCCAAGGAACTTGAGGTAAAAGGCTACGACTGGCTCAAGGACCATATTACCGACAAATAAGCGGCAGGAACCATGCAGAACACAAAGGATATGCTTCAACAGTGGGCGGCATCGGCCAAAGGCCGCATTCCGGCGGGGCGCGGCATGTTCGCCCAACATATTTCGCTGTGGCGGGAACTGGCGGCAGATGATTTCCTGCAACGCACGATGCCCCTTTCTGGAGACGGGCTGCCGCAGGAATTCCGTTGCGACATCAAGGATTTAGACACGCACCGCGTTTCGGTGTGCAACGGTTTTGTGGCGGGAGAGGCCGGCAAGAACCTGCTTTTCCCCGACAAGGAAGCCGTCTTGGACAACACGCCCTGCGTATGCCGCCTCAAAGACCTTTCCCCTGCGGAAACCGAAAGGATACAGGCGTTCTTCCAGACCGAAGAAGCGGAACTGGAGAGAGGCAAGATACGCCGCACCGCCGATTTCGCCAAGCCGGGCCGCGAACCCGATACCCTGCGGTTCGCCCGGCTCAACCGCGACTTGGCTCCCGAAACCTTAGTGGTCTATCTGCCTGCCGGCTGCCGGTTGGACAAGCCTTTGCAGATTGTGAACCTCTGTCTGGGCAACGAGCCGCTTTTCCTGCAACCCCATTGCCTGATGCTGTTGGAAAAAGGGGCTTCCCTGAGCTTAGTGCACTGCACCGACAGCCATCCGCAGGCCGATATTCTGGCCAACGCCCTTACCGAAATCCATCTGCAGGCCGAAGCCAGCCTGGAATACATACAGATGCAGAACGTGGGAAACCGCTGCAAGATTTTCCACCATATCCGGGCGAACCTGCAGGCCGCCTCCCGGCTCAACCTGCACCGCATGACGCTCAACGGCGGCATCACGCAGAACAATACCGAGATAAACCTGCTCGAACCCAAGGCGCATGCCGAAGTGTTCGGGCTGTATCTGCAAGACCGGGAACAGAAAACAGACAATCAGGTAAAGATAAACCATGTGGGGCCCCAGACCTACAGCCGCGAGCTGTTCAAGGGCGTGATGGACGATTCGGCGGAAGCCTATTTCAAAGGACACGTTTTCGTAAGCCCGCAGGCGCAGCAGACCGAGGCCTACCAATCGTGCCGCAACCTCTTGGTTTCTCCCAAGGCGCAGGCCTACGCCAAGCCCTATCTGGAAATCTACGCCGACGACGTGCAGTGCAACCACGGCGTTACGGTGGGGCAGCTCGACGAAGACGCGCTTTTCTATATGCGTTGCCGAGGCATTTCCGCCGAATCGGCGCGGCGGCTTCTGATGCGCGCCTATGCCGATGAAATCCTTAAGGAAATCAGTGTGGAAGAACTGCGCCTTTGGCTCACCTCTTTGGTAAAGAAACGTTTCAGCGGCCAGTTGCAGGCCTGTCAGGATTGCATTCTCTCCTGCACGGGCGGAGAATGCTGAAATCTTAGAAATCCGTGCTGAGCGAGAAGTAGAACACGGGCTTTTTGTGTACGATGCCGTTTTCCACGCCCCAGGCCAGGTCGCCGCGCAGGAAATAGCCCAATAGCTGCATGCGCAGACCGAATCCGAAGCCGCCCACAATCGGGTTGGCGTCTTTGTCCAACACCACGGTGAGTTTGCCGTCCTCGATGGTTTTCTTATAGAAAGGATTGTTCTTGGACCACGGGTTCCAGCCGCTCCACGCGCTCCCTATATCGCCGAACACCACTAATTGCAGATGCCGCAGGAAAGACGATTGCACCGGACGGGGCGAAAGCACCTGTATAAAGGGAAAGCGTATCTCGCTGTTGATGACCGCAAAGGTGTTGCCGTTGCGGATATTCTGCTGGAATCCCCGCATATTGGTGGCCAAGGTCTGATAGGCGTAGTTCTGCTTGGGGTCGGTTTCCACGTCGCGGTTGAACCTGGCGCCCACCCAGCCGTCCACGCCGCCCATGTAATACACTAATTTCTGTTGCCCGAAAGAAGAGGAGAAAGCAATGCGGTTGGCCCAGATAAGGTTCTTGTACAGACGCCGGTAATCCCGGAAATCTAGCCCGAAAACAAAGAGATTCTGCTTGTTGTTGATAATCCCTTGGTAATATTCCAGCCAAACTTTGCCGCGCGTTCCAAAATAGATGTTCTGCGTGATGAAACGGCTGTGGTCATAGACCCATTCGGCCTTGAGCCCCACGCGCATTTCGCGCGAGGTCTCGGTAACAAGGCTCAGGTAGTCGATGGCTTGGTAAATGGTGCGGTCGTAACGCCCGAACACCGTGCCGCGCAACGAAGAAACGGGCGAAAGCGGGTATTTCAGGATGTAGTACGCGTCGTAGGTGTTCTGCTTGTAGGGATAATACGTGTTGTCGTTGAGGTTGGCCATGTGCAGCACCACCTGATGCCCTAAGCGGCGTTCCAGATATTCGTAGCTGAACAGGTATTCGGTGCTCGAGAAATCCAGCGAAAAGGCGAAACCCCCGATAAGACGGTGGTTCTCCATCAGGTCGGCGATGGAAATCTGCGTGAAGCCGCTGGCGGCGGCGTTGAGGTAGAGCGGCGTCTTGCTGTTGGTAAAGGCCTGGTAGCAGGCGTTGAGATAGCTGAACCCCAGCTGCGCGGTGGATGAATTCACCGAATATTCCACCTCGTAGATATGCTGTTTGGGCGGAATCTTGGGATAAGCCGAAGCCGTGTCATCGGCCATCGAAGCCATCAGGGCCGCCATCGCCGCCGAATCCGAAAGGGGCACCCAATCCTGGCCCGAAGTAAGCCCCACGGCCTTGCGGTAGGCGGCTTCCGCCTGTGCCAAGGCAGGGTTCCGAAGTTGCGCCGAATCGCCCGGCACAAGACTTAAAAAGCGCGTGGAATCGTTGCCGGAAAGGCTGTCCGGAGCCGTCTGCAACAGCCCGGCACGTTGCAGGAGCCATAAGTCGTAGGCGGTCAGCAAGGGATTGTCCTGCGCCTCGGCATTGCGCAGGAAAAAGACCCGGGGGCGCTGGGCTTGCAGCCGCCGCGCCGCCGCGCTGTCTTTCTGCCGTTCCGCCGCCTGCTGCAAGCTGTCTTGGTAGGCGCGCCGCGCCGCCTTCTGGCGCTCCTTTTCCCAAAGCGCCGCCTTATAGCGCGAGGGCGTGGCCTTGGGTGTTTGCTGCCCCTTCTCCAGCGGCAGCAAATCATCGGTCGGCCCTTCGGTAAGCGTATAAAAACCCCTTCGGTTCGGTTTGCGTTGCAGACGGGCGTACCGGCCTCGTTTTTCCGAAAGGTCGATATATTCCAGACCGGGCTCGAAATCGGTAACGATGCCGCTTTTGAACGTGTTTCGGTAATGAATGGCGGTGTCGATATGCGAGATGGTCTTGCCCAGTTGCCCCAAGGCGATGTTGGTCTGCCCGTAGGAGTTGTTCGTAAAGGCGATCTGCCCGTTTTCGAGCACCTGCGGCAGCCTCAGCAGCGTTTGGGCGTCTTCGGCGGTCATGGCGAACAGCCGGTTGCCGCCTTCCTTGAGATTGTAGGCAAACAGGTTGCTGCCGTTGGGAAACGAAGGTGCGGTTTCAAATTTCTCGTTCTTCTTGATGCTGTCGTTCGGACGGTTCGAAGAAAACACCAGCAAATCCGTGCCCGGCACGAAAACAGGATCAAAATCATCGTAAAGGTCAAACGTGATGCGTTGGCGCGTGCCCGCCCCCAGACGGAAAAGGTAAATATCGGGATAGCCGTTGTTGGTGGCGCCCAAGGCGATGCTTCTGCCGTCGGGCGAAAAAGAGAAGCTGTTCACCTTGTCGAACATGTCCAGATAGTAGCGCATCGTGTTGCGCCTTACCGCCCTGAACTTGAACCCGCCTTGCCGGTTCCTTTCGATATTATACACAATCAAGGTGGTGCGTCCTTTCTCCTCGGTCATGATGCCCAGCATGTTTCCATTGGGATGAAAGCAGAGCAAGGGAAAGGAATAATCCGGATTGTCGTTGATGGCCGCCCCACAGCGGTAAATGCAGTAACGGCGCATGGGATTGGTGGTCTGCAGATATACTTTGGCGCGCCCGAGATGATTCGATACAAAAGCCGCCTCCTGTCCGTTTCCGTTGAGCGCGAACCGTTGATAGACCCGGTCGGGTCGGCTGGTGCGCGGCAGTTGGGTGGTGTTCTTCAGGCTGTCGTGGTGGCTGATGCCCGAATACATCCTCAGGTAAAAGGAACGCCACTGTTCCATCACTTCCTTAAAGGAAGCGTTGAACGCCACGCTGAACGTCTTGTTGAGCCGCTTTTCGCGGGAAACCACGCGGATACACCGGGTAACGGCATCCGCCCCATAGGCCTGTTCGATGAAATACCAGAAAGAATGGCCGGCAAATTCGGCTTCCTCGCCCTCCAGCCCCCAGAAATACTTGAAATCTTTTTGCCGGATGGAGGCCGCCATGCGTTCATCCAGTTCCTCATCCCAACCGCGCCCCAAGTAAGAAGTCAGCCCGGAAACGAACCAACGCGGCAGGTCCATCAGATAGGAATTGCGGTATTGCGCGCCCACCTTGGCACCCGAAACGGCCTGCGAGACCAGCATTTCGGCGATGCCGCGGCGTATCTGCCGCTCAAAGTCCAGATAATCGCCCTCGAAATAGAGAAAAACCTTGTTGTCCAAAAAACGGGTCACGCCCCCTTTGTTGGCATTCGATTCGTTCTCCTCGTCCAGATACCCGATATTGCTCTGCTTTAAGTCGGTGAGCCGGTTAAAGACCACAAACCGCAGGCCCACCGCCGCCTGCACGCCCGTTTTTTCCTCCATCTCGTGCAGGTGGTTCTGCACGTAGTTGGCGGTATAGAGCGCCAG
>CAYVJX010000116.1:0-4788 GCA_964451895.1 uncultured Bacteroidaceae bacterium
TTGGGTTCCTTGCTGCCTGCCTTCTGAAAATGGTGGTGGATAGGCGTCATCAGGAAAATGCGCCTGCCCTCGCCAAAACGTTTCTTGGTGTATTTGAAATACGTTACCTGCATGATTACCGAAAGGCTCTCAACCAGGAAGATGCCGCACAGAACCGGCAACAAAAGCTCCTTGCGGATCAAAAGGGCGAACACGGCGATGATGCCGCCGATGGTAAGGCTTCCCGTATCGCCCATGAACACCTGCGCCGGATAGGTGTTGTACCAGAGGAAACCGATGGTGGCGCCCACAAAGGCCGAGATGAAGATGGTGAGCTCGCCCACATGGGGGATATACATGATATTGAGGTAATCGGCAAAGATGATGTTGCCCGAAACCCATGAGAGTATCGCCAAGGTAGCCCCGATAATGGCCGAAGTGCCGGTAGCCAGCCCGTCGATGCCGTCGGTGAGGTTGCAGCCGTTCGAAACGGCGGTAATCACCAGTATCACCACCAGCACGAACAGAATCCACGCATATCTTCCCCAGCCGGCATGCAGCCATTCCATGATGCCCTCGTAATCGAGTTCATGCCCTTTTACAAAAGGAATCGTGGTCACCAGCGATTTTTCGGCATTGCTTTCGAATTCCGCCGTGGCCTCATCGTATGCGGTTTCGTTCAGCACGTTGTGCGTTTCCACATAGGCGGCGTTGTTTTGCTGCGATACCACCACATCGGGATGGAAACACATCACCAAGCCTACAACAAGCCCGAGCCCTACCTGCCCGAATACCTTGAACTTTCCCTGAAGCCCCTGCTTGTCGTGCTTGAACACCTTGATATAGTCGTCCATAAAACCCATCGCGCCGAGCCATACCGTGGTGAGCAGCATCAACAAGACATAGATGTTGTCCAGACGGCAAAGCAGCAACACCGGAATGAGGATGGCGGCGATGATGATGATGCCGCCCATCGTGGGCGTGCCTTCCTTCTCTTTCTGTCCGTCCAGCCCCAGTTCCCGCACCGTCTCGCCTATCTGTTTCCTGCGCAGGAGGCGGATCATGCGCTTTCCTCCCGCCATCATGATAAAGAGCGAAAGCAGGATGGCGAATCCCGCCCGGAACGAGATGTAGGTGAACACCCCCGCTCCCGGCATTCCGAATTGCTCGTGCAAATAAGAAAACAGGTAATACAGCATTTCTTGTCCTTTTTAATTATCTATCGGTTTCCGATTCGTTTTTCCATACGGCGGGCAGACATCCGGCAAGCACTTCCCGGTCGTCGAAATGGTGTTTCACGCCTTTTACTTCCTGATAGTTCTCGTGCCCTTTGCCCGCCACCAGCACCACATCGTTCTCTCCCGCCAGCGCGCAGGCGGTGCGGATGGCCTCCTTGCGGTCGGCGATGCAGAGCGTTCTGGCACGCTGGGTAGGCGAAAGCCCCGCCATCATCTGGTCTATGATGTCTTGCGGTTCTTCAAAGCGCGGATTGTCGGTGGTGATGATGAGGCGGTCGCTCAGATCGCAGGCTATCTGCGCCATGATAGGACGTTTGCCCGCATCGCGGTTGCCGCCGCAGCCCACCACGCAGATCACCTGCCGCACCTGCCCGCGCATGCTGTCTATCGTGGAAAGCACGTTCTGCAACGCATCGGGCGTGTGGGCGTAATCCACAATGCCCAGTTTGTTTCCGGTAACGGATTTCAAGGTCTCGAAACGCCCCGGGGCTTCGGTAAGGCAGCTCATGGCGCGCAGCACCTCGGTCCTCTCCATGCCCAGCAACAGAGCGCAGGCATAAATGGCGGTAAGGTTATAGGCGTTGAACCTGCCCACCAGCCGCATACATACTTCGATGCCGTCCATTTCCAGTTGCAGGCCCTCCAAAGAATTCTCAAGCACCTTTACATTGAAATCGGCCGGGGAGCGCAACGAATACGTGCGGCGGAGCGCCTCGGTATTCTGCAACATCACCTCCCCGTTGCGGTCATCCACATTCACAAGGGCGAAAGCCGTGGCCGGCAAACGGTCAAAAAACGCTTTCTTGGCCTTGATATACGCCTCGAAAGTCTTATGGTAATCCAAGTGGTCGCGCGTGATATTGCTGAAGATGCCGCCCTTGAAACACAGGCCCGCGATACGGTTCTGCACCACCGCGTGGGAACTCACTTCCATAAAGGCGTAGTCGCAGCCCTCGTCCACCATGCGGCGCAAGAGCGCGTTTATCTCCAAGGAATCGCCGGTGGTGTGGGTGCTGGGAACCACCTGACGGTCGATACGGTTCTCTATCGTGGAAAGCAACCCGGCCTTGTAGCCCAACAGACGGAACAGGCGGTACAAGAGTGTAACCGTTGTGGTTTTTCCGTTGGTGCCGGTAATGCCCACCAATTGCAGCCGGCGCGAGGGATGCCCATAGAAAGCCGAAGCCATATAGCCCATCAGCAGACTGCTGTCCTGCGTTTGGATATAGGTAACCTCCGGACGCACCGATTCGGGCATCTTTTCGCAGACCACCGCCACCGCGCCCGATTCGATGGCCTTCTGGATATAGTCGTGCCCGTCAACCGCCGTGCCCTTGATGGCGAAGAACACGAAACCGGGCTTTACGGCGCGTGAATCCTGCGCCAGACCGCACACTTCCCTGTCTAACGGACCGCTGGCGTTCCATGCCCCCGTCGCTGCCGGGGTACATTCGGCCAGCAAAGCCTCCAATGTGATATTTCCTTTTTTCATCTTACGCTATCCTGCCAATTCCAAAAAAACCTGCTGCCCTTTGCTGCAGGCCGTGCCTGCCGCCGGTTCCTGGCTTCTTACCTTTCCTTTGCCGCTCACCCGCACCTTCAAGCCGTATTTTTCCAACAGATACACCGCATCGCGCATTCCAAGCCCCCTTACATCCGGCATAACGTCTTTGATGAGCGCCAACTCCACCGGGCGGTTCACGCCGCCCCGCGACCTGACGAACACCGTAGGTTCCAGCCCAAGGTCCGGCTGCCCGATATGCTCAAACACCGTGGCGATATCGGCGGCGTAGCCGGAGGCGGCCGGCGCGCCGGCCGCCTCCGGCGGCAAACCTTCGGTTTGCAAACCGCCTTTCATGAGGGTGGCATATACCTTATCGGCAATATCCTTAAACACCGGCCCTGCCACCGCACCGCCATAGATGCGGTTCTTCTGCGGGTTGGTAATCATCACGATGCACGAATAGCGCGGATTGTCGGCAGGGAAATAACCGGTAATCGAAGCCCGGTAGGTCATCTTCTCGCTTCCCCTCTTGCCGTAGTTCATCTGCGCCGTACCCGTTTTGGCGGCCACCTTGTACAAAGGATTCTTCATGCAGGTACCCGTTCCATTTTCCACCACGCCTTCCAACATGGCCTTTATCTTGGTTAGGGTTTCCTTGCTGCAGATCTTATCCACCAACACCTGCGGTTCCATTTTCTTCACCACCGCGTCGCCCTGCCTTATCTCGCTCACGAAAAGCGGCTTCATCAGCTTGCCGTCGTTGGCCACCGCATTGTAGAGCGCCAATATCTGCAAGGGCGTAAGCCGCAACTCGTAGCCAATCGACATCCACGGCAACGAAACCCCCGACCAGGTTTTGTCGGACGGGTCTTTGATATACGGCATCCCCTCCCCGGCTATCTCCACGCCCAGCGGCTTGTCCAGCCTCATCTTCTTGAAATATTCCACAAAACGCGCCTGCTTTTTATGGAACACCTCGTTGGCCAGATAGGAAATCCCCACATTCGAAGACTTTTCAAAAGCCTCCTGCAGCGTGAGGTTTCCCCAGCCGCCCTTGTGCGAGTCTTTCATCCAGCGGTTGTAGAACTGCATCTCCCCGGTGGGCACGATTATCGAAGGCGAACAATGGCTTTCTTCCAAAATGGCGATCGTGGAAGCCAGCTTGAACGTGGAACCCGGTTCCACCGCCTCCCCCACCGCGTAGTTCATGCTTTCGTTATACGTGCCGTCTTTTTCCTTGCGCAGGTTGGCGATAGAAACCACCTTGCCCGTCTTCACTTCCATCAGCACCACACATCCGTGTTCGGCTTCGTTGAGCTCCATACACTCACGCAGAGCCGATTCGGCCACGTCCTGTATGCGGATGTCGATGGTCGTCACCAAATCTTTTCCATTCTCGGCCTGCACCGCATCGGAATTATACACCGGCCGCCATACGCCGTTCGACACTTTCTGTTCCAGGCGTCTGCCGTTAACGCCGCACAACTCTTTCTGATAGGCGGATTCCAGCCCCACGCCCGCGCCGCTTTCCGGATTGTAATAGCCTATCGTGCGGTAGGCCAGCAATCCGTTCGGATGCACCCGTTTTTCTTTTTCCTCCACCACGAAACCGCCCTTGAACTGCCCTTTCCTGAGGATGGGAAAGGTGCGGATACGGCTCAGTTCGGCATAGGTAACGTCTCTGCGCAGAAGGTAATTGCGCTTTTGTTCGCGGCGCGCGTTCCACAACTCCCTACGCCAGGCATCGCTGCTTTTTTCGGGATACATCGCATGCAGGCTGTCGCAAAGCCGGCGCAGGTTGGTTTCGAAAGTGTCTTTGCAGACCACGCTCGGATGCAAATCCATGCGCAAGGTGAAATAAGGCACCGACACCGCCAGCAACGAGTGGTCGGAAGAATAGATGTTGCCCCTTACGGCAGGTGTCTTTTCGTAGCGCAGGCTCTGGCGGTCCGACTTTTCGAGCAGCTCCGAGCCCTCCACAAAAATCACCTGGCTCATACGCACAACAATCGCCACGGCAAAAACCAGCAGCAAGGCATACACGATATATACCTTCCACCAAAAGCC
>CAYVJX010000117.1:0-4779 GCA_964451895.1 uncultured Bacteroidaceae bacterium
AGATACCAATCTACGGTGAGTTCGATGCCTTGTTCAAAGGTTACCGAAGGTTTCCAACCCAAGGTATCGGCAAGTTTGCTGGAATCGATGGCGTAACGCAGATCGTGACCGGCGCGGTCCTGCACATAGGTAATCAGGTTCTCGGACTCTCCTTCCGGACGCCCCAGTTTGCGGTCCACCAAACGGCAGAGCAACTTGACGATTTCGATATTCTGCTTCTCGTTATGGCCGCCCACATTATAGGTTTCGCCATCCACCCCCTTGTGGAAGATCAGGTCTATGGCCTGCACGTGGTCGCCCACATACAGCCAGTCGCGCACATTGAGCCCCTTGCCATAGACGGGCAACGGCTTGCGGTTGCGGATATTGTTGATGACAAGCGGTATCAGTTTTTCGGGGAACTGGAATCCGCCGTAATTGTTCGAACAATTGGAAATGACCACCGGCATCCCGTAAGTGTGATGATAAGCGCGCACCAAGTGGTCGGAACTCGCTTTGGATGCCGAATAAGGACTGCGCGGATCGTAGCGCGTGGTTTCGGTAAAATAGCCCTCGTTGCCCAAAGAACCATACACCTCGTCGGTGCTCACATGGTAAAAACGTTTGCCCTCGAAATTACCGTTCCAAGCCGCCCGCGCCGCGTTGAGCAAAGTTACCGTACCCACGATATTGGTGCGTATAAACTCCATCGGGTTGGAGATAGACCTGTCCACATGCGATTCGGCGGCCAGGTGGATCACGCCGTCAAAACGGTATTTCTCAAACAAGGCGGTCACGAAATCCGAATCCACGATATCGCCCTTTTCAAACACATAGTTGGGCATAGCCTCGATGTCCTTCAGGTTCTCGAGATTCCCCGCGTACGTAAGTTTATCCAGGTTCACCACCTTTGTGTCGGGATAAGCCTTTACCCAATGGCGAACCAAATGCGAACCGATAAAGCCGGCGCCGCCGGTAATAAGGATTGTTTTCATCTTAATATGCCCTTGTGTTTTTATTTTCCATATAATTCACAAACGCCCGGCATGCCACCGCATTGCCTCCGGGTGTGGGATAATTTCCCGTAAAATACCAGTCTCCCTGCGAATGGGGGCAGGCTTTGTGCAGGTTCTCCACGCTTTGGTAAATCACCGCCACTTCCGCCTGGATGGCTTCGGTCTTGAGCATCTGCGCAATCCGCTCCGAAATCTCCGCATCGGTAAAGGGCGCATATACCGCCTTTACATGGTTCACCGCCTCGCGCCTGGGCTTTTCGAGCTGTTCCTTGCACTTGCGGTAGGTGTCGGTAAGCACCTCTTCCATGCCGCGTTCCCTAAGCAGCGATACCGTAGCCTGAAAAGCGATGAAATCGCCCAGTTTCGCCATATCGATGCCGTAGCAATCGGGATAGCGTATCTGCGGCGCGGAAGAAACGATCACTATCTTTTTGGGGCAAAGACGGTCCAGCATACGGAGTATGCTCTCGCGCAAGGTCGTTCCCCGCACGATCGAATCGTCGATAGCCACCAGCGTGTCGCGGTATTCCCGCACCTGCCCGTAAGTAACATCGTAGATATGGTTCACCAGGTTCTTGCGCTGGTCGTCGCCGGTAATGAAGGTACGCATCTTGGCATCCTTCACTACAATCTGCTCCATACGCGGGCTGAAAAGAAGCACCCTTTCCAAGTCTTCCTTTTTCGGATTCGCGCCCAAGTCCAGAATCGCCTCTACCTTCTGCCGCTCGTTGCAGGCGTATATCTCCTCGCGCATACCCGTATAGGCCACCTGCGCCGTATTGGGAATGGAGGTAAACACGGTGTTCTCCAGATCATAGTTGATGGCTTGGAGCACATCGGGCACCAACAACGCGCCCAAACGCTTGCGTTCCCGATATATCTCCGCATCCGTGCCGCGCGAAAAATAGATATGTTCAAAGGAACAGGGAGCCAACGCGCCATCGGTCTTCAAACAAGGCGTAACCTCCACCTCTCCGTTGTAACGCGACAGAATGATATGTCCTGCCGGGAGTTCCTTCACTTCTTCAAAAGGAACATTGAAAACCGTCTGTATCGCGGGGCGTTCAGAGGCCACCACCAATACCTCGTCGTCCATGTAGTAGAACGCCGGGCGGATTCCCTTGGCATCACGGATAACAAAGGCATCGCCATAGCCCACCATGCCGCCGAACACAAAACCGCCGTCCCATCCTTCCGCCACTTTCTTTACAATCGCTTTCAAATCGAGCGCCTCCGGCATGATGGCCGAAATCTCCACCTTGCTGTGTCCGGCTTTCTTATACTCGTCGTACAGCCGCTGGTTCTCGTGATCCAGAAACTTGGCCAGCTTTTCCAGCACCGTAATCGTATCGCCCAGCATCACCGGGTGCTGCCCCGAATCCACCAGGTCATCGAACAGCTCATCGATATTGGTAAGGTTGAAATTGCCGGCGATAGTAAGATGTCGGGTTTTCCAGTTGCTTTGGCGGATAAACGGATGGATGTTGCGAATATCGTTCTTGCCGAATGTGCCGTAGCGCAGATGCCCCAAAAACAGCTCTCCGCTGAACGGCAGATTCTGTTTTACCCAATCCATATCGGCGTAGCGGCTTCCGTCTGAACCCACCAAACGTTCTATCTGCGAATAAGTCTGCTGAAAAATCTCTTTGATCGGCGTGGCGGAATTGCTGCGCACCACATCGGTATAGGTGGTTCCCGGCGGCATCCCGAACTTGATGCAGGTCATACCCGCACCGTCCTGCCCCCGGTTATGCTGCTTTTCCATCAGCAGGTACATCTTGCCCAGCCCGTAGAGGCTGTCGCCGTATTTTTTTCGGTAATATGCTATCGGTTTGCGCAGCCGCAACAAGGCAATGCCACACTCGTGTTTTATCGCGTCGCTCATTTCTTTTCCAGACCCTGCGCCAGCACATCGGCTATGTGCATGCACTTGATGGGCAATTTTTGCTTTTTGATGTAGGCCTCCATATTGCCGAGGCAAGTGGCATCGGTCGAAACGATATATTCCGCCTCGGTAGCCAGGGCGTTATTCACTTTCTGTTCGGTCATGGCCACCGACACCGGCTCGAAACCCATCGAGAACATACCGCCGAAGCCGCAACACTGGCTCGTTTTCTCCATTTCCACCAGTTCGAGGCCTTTCACATTCGAGAGCAACAGCCGCGGTTCTTCCACCAAGCCATACTCGCGCAAGGCGGCGCAGGAATCATGATAGGTAACCTTATGCGCAAAGGTGCTGCCTGTGTCAGACACCCGCAACACGTTTACGATATAGTCGGTAAATTCATAGATATTCTCTCGCAGCTTGCGGTATTCCAAATGCAGGCCGGTATTGAAGAACAGCTTCCAGTAATAGTTCTTGATGTATCCCACGCAAGAAGCCGAAGGACACACCACCGGAAGCCCCGAACCGAAATCATGCAGGAACTTTTCGCCTATTTCCTTGGCTTCGTCCCAATAACCGTTTTTAAACGCCGTCTGACCGCAACAAATCTGCTCCGGGCTATATTCCACCTCCACGCCTAAATGCTCCAACACCTGGATGGTATTGAAAGCCGTTTGCGGATAGAGCTGGTCTATGCAACAAGGTACGAAAAGCTGTATCTTCCTTTTTTCCATCGTTACGGGCGAACCTCCGGACAAACGCCGTTATTCCTTTTCCGTTTTTTCCGCCTTTTCCGCCTTTACTTCGGGCTTCATCTGCGGAAAGAACAGCACGTCCTGAATCGAATTGGAGTTGGTCATGATCATGCTCAGACGGTCGATGCCGATACCCAACCCTGCGGTGGGAGGCATACCGAACTCGAGCGCGCGCAGGAAATCTTCGTCCAACACCATGCTTTCTTCATCGCCCCGTTTGCCCAGTTCCAACTGCGCCTGAAAACGCTCGCGCTGGTCAATCGGGTCGTTCAGTTCCGAATATGCGTTGCAGAGTTCCTTGCCGTTGCACATAGCCTCGAAACGTTCGGTAAGACCCGGCTTGCTGCGGTGTTTCTTGGTAAGCGGCGACATTTCGATAGGATAGTCGTAGATAAACGTGGGCTGAATCAGTTTCGACTCGCAGGTTTCCCCGAAAATCTCATCGATCAGTTTGCCCTTGCCCATCGTGTCATCCACGGGAACGCCCAGTTTCTTGGCGGTCTGGCGCAACTGGCCTTCATCCATCTGCGAAACATCGATGCCCGTAAAGTGTTCGATGGCCTCAAACATCGTATAACGTTTCCAAGGACGCTTAAAGTCGATAAGGTTCTCCCCTACCTGCACCTGGGTGGTGCCATGCAAGGCCATCGCCACTTTTTCCACCATTTCTTCCACCAGTTCCATCATCCATTCGTAGTCTTTGTAGGCTACGTAAAGTTCCATCTGCGTGAACTCCGGATTATGAAAGCGGTCCATGCCTTCGTTGCGGAAATCTTTCGAGAACTCGAACACGCCGTTATAGCCGCCCACCACAAGGCGTTTAAGATACAACTCGTTGGCGATACGCAGATAAAGCGTGGTATCGAGGGTATTGTGATGCGTTTTGAAAGGGCGTGCCGCCGCCCCGCCGTAAAGCGGTTGCAGAATGGGTGTCTCCACCTCCAGATAGCCCTTTTCGGCCAGGAACTGACGCATGGTGTTCACCAATTGCGTGCGTTGCACAAACACCTTGCGCACCTGCGGATTCACAATCAAATCCACATAGCGTTGGCGGTAGCGTTGTTCGGGGTCGGTAAAGGCATCGAAAGTCTGGCCGTCTTTTTCCTTAACGATAGGAAGCGGACGGAGCGACTTGCTCAGCATC
>CAYVJX010000118.1:0-4773 GCA_964451895.1 uncultured Bacteroidaceae bacterium
CAAGGCTTTCATCTTTGCTTCATTCAACAATGTGATCATCTCGCTCACCAACAATTCAGGCCAGGTAATCTCGTGGGCTTCTGCCGGCAAGATGGGTTTCAAGGGTTCCAAGAAGAACACTCCCTACGCCGCCCAGATGGCCGCCACCGATTGCGCCAAAGTTGCCTATGATTTGGGATTGCGTAAGGTAAAGGTTTTCGTAAAGGGACCCGGCGCCGGTCGTGAATCCGCTATCCGTACCATTCATGGTGCAGGCATCGAAGTAACCGAAATCACCGACGTTACGCCCCTGCCCCACAACGGATGCCGCCCCCCCAAGAGAAGAAGAGTTTAATTTCAGAGTACACGTACATAAAATCATAGCAAACAATGGCAAGATATATTGGACCCAAGTCTAAGATTGCAAGAAAGTTCCAAGAACCCATCTTCGGAGCTGACAAGGTGCTGGAACGCAAGAACTACGCACCCGGTCAACACGGCCAGAACAAACGCCGCAGCAAACTTTCGGAGTACGGTGTGCAGTTGAAGGAAAAACAGAAAGCGAAATATACCTACGGTATTCTGGAACGCCAGTTCCGCAAGATTTTTGCCCAGGCCTCGCGCAAGCAGGGTATCACCGGGGAAAACTTGCTCCAGTTGCTCGAATCGCGTCTGGACAACGTGGTTTACCGTCTGGGAATCGCCCCCACCCGTAGCGCCGCCCGCCAGTTGGTGGGACACCGCCATATCGAAGTAAACGGACACGTGGTAAATATCCCCTCCTACCAGTTGCGTCCCGGCGATATCGTGGAAGTACGCGAAAAATCCAAGTCGTTGGAAGTGATCACCACCGCTCTGGAAGGCCGCAGCAACCAATACAACTGGTTGGAATGGGACGGCAAGCAGATGAGTGGAAAGTTCCTCAACTACCCTGAACGCGAAAACATTCCCGAAAACATCAAGGAACAACTCATCGTGGAATTGTACTCCAAGTAGCCCAGGCTGCTTGAAGTGCTTTTCCGCACTTTTGAAGTGTTTGTTTTTCCTTGGTATAAAACATTAAATTTAAAAAACTAATGGCAATTTTAGCTTTTCAGAAACCGGATAAAGTAAGTATTCGCAGCTTGGACGACTACACGGGAGTGTTCTCGATCCGTCCGCTGGAACCCGGTTATGCTGTTACAATAGGGAATGCCTTGCGCCGTATCCTGATTTCGTCCTTGGAAGGTTTTGCCATCACGTCTATCCGCATCGATGGTGTTGAACATGAGTTCGCCTCGATCAAGGGCGTGCTTGAGGACGTTACCAATATCGTGTTGAACTTGAAACAAATCCGTTTCAAACAACAGATCAAGGGCACGGATCATGAAAAGGTTCACCTGGTGATTTCCAATAAGGAGGTTTTCAAGGCCGGTGATTTGAACAACGCCTTGAACGGCTTCACCGTATTGAACCCCGACTTTGAAATCTGCCACATGGAAAGCAACGTGAAGCTGACCATGGACATCACGATTGACAAAGGCCGCGGTTGGGTGCCGGCGGAAGAAAACAAAAACGCCTCCGACCCTATCGGAACGATCGCCATCGACTCGATTCACACGCCGATCAAGAACGTTCACTACGAAAAGGAAAACTTCCGTGTTGAACAGAAGACCGACTACGAAGAACTGATTCTGACGGTGGTGTCCGACGGTTCGATTTCGCCCAAAGATGCCATGAAGGAAGCCGCGAAGATCCTTATCTCGCACTTCATGCTCTTCTCCGACGAAAAAATCGATATCGAACAGACCGAACCCTCTGTTTCCACCGAAATTGATGATGACGATTTGCACATGCGCCAATTGCTCAACACCAAACTGTCGGAAATGGAACTTTCGGTTCGCGCGCTCAATTGCCTCAAGGCCGCTGAAGTGGAAACCTTGGGCGAATTGGTATCGTTCGAAAAAGCCGACCTGCTCAAGTTCCGCAATTTCGGAAAGAAATCGCTTACCGAACTTGAAAACCTGGTGAAATCCAAGAACCTGGAATTCGGCTTGAACGTCGGCAAATACAAATTGAATAAAACTGATAAAGACGAAGAATAAATAGGGGGAGCCTTAAAATGAGACACGGAAAGAAATTCAATAAACTTAGCAGGACACACGCCCACAGACGTCAGTTGTTGGCCAACATGGCCTCGTCGTTGATTCTGCACAAGAAGATCAATACCACCTTGGCCAAGGCCAAAGCCCTGCGCAGCTATGTGGAACCTATCCTCACCAAGTCGAAAGAAGATACGACCCACTCGCGCCGCGTGGTGTTCAGTTACCTGCAGAACAAGGAAGCCGTAACCGAATTGTTCCGCGAAATTTCGCAGAAGATCGCCCAGCGTCCCGGTGGATACACCCGTATCCTCAAAACCGGATACCGCGTTGGCGACAATGCGGAAATGGCCTTTATCGAATTGGTGGACTACAGCATGAACCCCGGTTCGGCCAAGGAAACGAAAGCCAAGAGCACCCGTCGTGGCGGCAAGAAAGCCACGGCCGCCAAAGCCGAAGCACCGGCTGCCGAAGCCGCACCTGCGGCGGAAGAGCCCAACGTTTAAATCAAGCCGAGCACAGAAGCCAAGTTTGCTTGGATTATGCCGAGGCGACTAAACGTCGGATGAAATCCAAAGCGGAATAAGGTTTGTTCGGTTCTAAAAAAGAAAAGGGAAAGACAGTTATCTTTCCCTTTTCTTTTTTAGACTCATTGCTTATCTCCTTTTTCCGCCCTTTTCCCGCTTTCTTGCTGATCTTGCGGTGGAGAAAAATCTTACCTTTGCTCCGATGAAACCCCAAAACACCTATCTTTTTGCCGTGGTGGGCGGATGCCTGCTGACAATAGGACGGGGGAATTTCCCCTCCTTGCCGTATCAAGCAAGTCTGGCGCTCTCTTGGTGTGGGCTCTTTGCCGCCTTGCAAAGCGTGCAGGACAAGAACAAAAGGCTTGCGGGCGTATGTATCGCGCTGTCGCTGCTGCTGAGCGGCTTTTGGTTTTTCCACGCCGACACCTCCCGCCAAATCGCCTGGATTACAGTGTGGCTCACGGGGCTGCTTATCGTTTGGCCGCTGCGCTTCATCGCCTTGGGCGAAATCGCCTCCGCCCTGCTGGGTGCCGCGTTCTTCTGGCATATCGGCATCCCCGCCCCCCTGCCCTTCTACATCCTCACCGCCCTGCTGCTCTTCGCCGCCTCCTTCCACGACAACCGCACCCTCTACACGCAACAGAAAGCCGTGCAGCACTACTCGCTGCCCGTACTGCTCGGCAGCCTCCTACCCGCCCTGAACCGCCGCTGGCAAGCCCCGCCCCGCCCCCTGCTCTCCCGTCTCCTCCCCCCTCTCTACTGGCTCACCGTGTCCGGGTTTTTGTATCTTTAAAGGGCTTTCCCCGCTTCGCTCACGCCCCTATGGAGGAAAGCGCATACAAAGGATATACCTTTACCTTATTGTATTCGGAAGACGCCTCCAAACTGGTACGGATACCATAGGAGGCATGCTTGATTTCAAGAAAACGGTAGAGGCTTTGCATGGAACCGGAGCGCGACGCCTTGACTTCCAACGGAATGATATTCCCTTGTCGGGCAATCACATAATCGACCTCCGCCTGGGCGTTTCTCTCCGCACGCTGCCAATAATAGAGTTCCGTGTTTTTCCACGCCGGCGCATATTTCATCAGCTCCAACCCGGCAAAGACCTCCGACAGACCACCCTTATTGACAAAATCCACCGAATTCCCCAACAGAATATCCTCCGGACGCATGTCCAGCATCGACAGCATCAACCCCATATCCAACATCAGATATTTTTGGTAGCGGGGATTTATCTCCGCCCCCAAAGGCAATCCGTTAGCCGCCGTATGGATGACCGGCTGTACGATACCGGCCAGTTCGAGCAACGACAAGGCCTCCTTTATCCTTTTGGTATCATACTGCCCCTCCACACCGGCATATACGAATTTATTGCCCGCCTGCAACACCACCGATTTCAAGACTTGCCACAACAGAAGCGGCGAGATACGGGACTTATATTTTTTGAAATCGTCCTGATAGGTGGCCATGATGTCGTTCTGCAACATGATGCACCGCCTGTAATCGCCCGTCTTGACCCAAGATGCCACCACGGCCGGCATACCGCCCACGATATAGAAAGAGCGTAATTGATTTACCATCGCATCATGCAAAGGCTCCGACAAAGGCTCCATTTTTTCCGCCTGTTCCCGCTTGTAGGCCAACTGCTCCTGCAATCCCTGCGCCGCAAGGAATTCATCGAACGAAAACGGATACAGATACAAAGACCGTATCCTGCCCACACCGAAAGAAGGCAACTCTTTCAAGGTAAATTCCAACAACGAGCCGGCCGCCACAACATGCAACTCCGGATAATCCTCATAAAAATAGCGCAAGGCCGCTATGGCGCGTTCCGACTCTTGGATTTCGTCTATAAAGAGCAACGTCTCGCCCGGCACGATAGGGGTTTGATAAATCACCGATATCTGCGTACAGATGGCACGCACATCCATATTATCGGAGAAAAGCCGGAGTACATCCAAGCGTTTTTCCAAGTTGATTTCTATAAAGTGGCGGAAGCTCTTTCCCAAATGTCGAACCGCCGACGATTTCCCCACCTGACGGGCACCGCGAAGCAGAAGCGGCTTCCTGTCCTCGGACTCTTTCCAAGCCAATAATTCAGCATCGATAGACCGCCAAAAATATGCCTTATCTGTCATAAAATTCTATCTATTTGATTTTCCGCAAAAATAAGAATTATTTTC
>CAYVJX010000119.1:0-4768 GCA_964451895.1 uncultured Bacteroidaceae bacterium
GTTTCAATCAGTTTTTCCATGTGCGGATGATAGTCTTCGCTGAACTTTTTCGTGCAACGGTTGGCTATCAGCAGGCAGATGGTCAGGCAGCGGTGTCCGAGCGCGCGTCCCAGGCCGTAGAGCGCCGAGGTTTCCATTTCCATATTGGAAACCTTGATGCCCTTGAACGAGAAAGACTGCAGTAAGTCGTTCTGTTGCGGATAGGCGAGAGGCAACCTTACCATGCGGCCTTGCGGGGCAAAGAATCCGGGCGCGGTGGCGGTGATGCCTTTCTGCATATCGAAAGCCACTTTGTTGAGCAAGGTAGCCGAGCAACGTACCACGTAGGGGCGGGCAAAGCCCATGGGCAGTTTCAGGTGCGTGTCGAACGCGCGTTCCATATCGTGTTCAAACATCTGGTCGGGCACCGAATAGTAGTTCATCAAACCGTCCAGACCGAGCCCGTATTCGCCGGCGCAGAACGTGTTCACCTCAAAATCGGGCTGGAAACCGCCGCTGGTGCCGATACGCACCAGGTTCAGGCTCTGGCGTTCTTCCTTGGGCGTGCGGGTCTTCAAGTCCACGTTTACCAAGGCATCCAGTTCATTGACCACGATGTCGATATTGTCCGTGCCCATGCCGGTGGAGATAACGCTGATACGCTTGCCGTTCAACGTTCCCGTATGCGTAACCAGTTCGCGGTTCTGCACCTTGTGTTCGATGCTGTCAAAGAATTTCGAAACCATCGGTACGCGACCCGGGTCGCCCACCAGAATCACGTTCGGAGCCAGCTGTTCGGGCTTGAGCGCGAGGTGATAGATGCTGCCGTCGTTGTTCATCGGCATTTCGGAAGCAGGAATTGTTGCCATAGTATTTAGTTTTTAGAGTTAATTATTTCTGGATTGCAGATAGTCGAGCCAGGCCTGCGCCTTTTCGCCCTTCAACACACGGGGAAACTTGTTCTGCGCGCCTTCCTTGCCCTGAGAACGCATATAGTCGTAGAACACCTGCAAAGGCAGCACTTCCACTTCTACGGAGCGGATGGCTTCCAGGCGTTCCACGCGGTAGTCGTCGTTCAGCACCTTCAGGTATTCGTCAATCCTGCGGGTGGCTTCCTCCTTGTCCAAGGCCTGGTCGCAGCCCAGGAACCACTTGTGCCCGAACATGCCGTTGCTCTTGACGCCCAACACGGTGTATTCCAGGATGCCCACGTTCTTTTCTTCGCCCAGCATCTTTACGGCACGGTTCATGTTATCTACCGAAAGGTGTTCTCCGCAAAGGCTCAGGAAAGACTTGGTGCGCCCCGTAATCACGATTTCGTGATGCGCCTTGTCGGTGAACCTTACCGTGTCGCCGATCATATACCGCCATGCCCCCGAACAGGTGGAGATCAATACGGCGTATTCCTTGCCTTCTTCCACTTGGTCGATATACAAGGTCTGCGGATTCTCCACCACCTGCCCGTCTTCGTTGAAATTACGGTCATCGAAAGGAATGAACTCGAAGAACAGCCCGTTGTCGAGCACCAGTTGCATGGCGTTTACACCGGGGCGGTTCTGGAACGCCAGAAAGCCCTCGGAGGCCAGATACGTCTCGATATAGACAAGAGGATGGGCCAGCAGTTTTTCAAAACTGCTCTTGTACGGTTCGAAAGAAACCCCGCCATGCACGTAAATCTCCAGGTTCGGCCAAATATCGTGGATGGTCTTGAGGTTGTAGCGTTCAATGATTTTCTGGAAAAGAATCTGGAACCAGGCCGGCACGCCCACCACGGCGGCGATATCCCATTCGGGAGCCTTGCGCACGATTTCTTCTATCTTGGTAGGCCAGTCCCTTTCGCGCGAGATGCGTTTGCCCGGCTTGTAGAAGTGTTCGAACCAAAACGGCAGGTTTCCGGTGGTGATGCCCGAAAGGTCGCCTGCATAGTAGGTTCCATTGTATTGCAGGTGAGTGCTGCCGCCCAGCATCAAGGCGCTTTTTTCAAACAGTTCTTTGGGAAAATCATACTGCGCCAAGGCGAACAGCTGCCGGATACTGGTCTTACGGATGGCTTTCACCATATCGCCGGTAACGGGAATATACTTGCTGCTGGCTCCCGAAGTGCCCGAACTGAGCGCGAATTGCCTGTTTTTGCCCGGCCAGGAAACGAAAGTCTCCCCGTTGAGGCTACGGTACCACCAGTCGCGGAACATCTTGTCGTAATCATACACGGGCACCCGCTTGGAGAACTCTTCCCGCATGTTCGGGCTGTTCAGGATTTTCTTAAATCCGAATTCCCTGCCGAACGAAGTGTCGGCGGCTTTCGACAGCAGGCGTTTCAACACATGGTTCTGAGCCTTCACAGGGTCTTTTACGCTGAAAAAGTTCACCAAAGGCACCTTATTGGCTCTGAACTCCAAGGCGGCTTTCAAGATAGACCCAACCACAGGAATCTTCTTCCGCGTGCTTCGGGCATTTTTCTTTGTTTCAGACATACGCGCATATAATAAATAGGTATCAAAGGTACGCAAAAGACGGTTCTTTTACAAAAACGGAGAAAGATACATTTTTTACAAGGTGATTTTTTTCTGCTCCCTGAATATTGGTTGACACGGCAATTTATATTATTATAATTACACGACACTTGGAATGGCGTGGCGTTTGATTGAGGTTCATTCATAGTGTTTTCTGTATGTTCTACAATATTGTAATTATAATAATATAAATTTTAATAAATACAATCTTTAAATAAAATAAAATTGCTGTTTTATTTTTTAAACGTATATCTTTGCTGTGGTCTCAGGTTTTTGAGATGCGCTTTGAAATCGATAAAATAATATTAAAACACAATACTTTATGAAAACGATGCATGCTTTTGCAACGGTGCTGCTGGCGGTGTTTCTTCTGGCATCCTGCGGTAATTCAAAACATTATGTCAAGCCCGAGGAAACTAGGGTCGAGACCGATAAGAATCTGGAAGGCAATAAAGTGCGGGTGATGGAGGAGGTGATGGACGGAACGGAGGAGGTAAAGACCCTAAGCGAAGACGGCACGAAAATGGTGTCGGTTCCCTATCGTTGGTTCGCCGGCAAAGCGGTTTCCGAAGACAAGCAGACTGCCATCGAGATGGCTCGCCGGGATGCCCAGAATACCGTTTCGTTGAGTTTGAACAATGTGGTGCAATCGGTGGCGGAAAAGGGTGGTCTGGAAGTGAACAAACGGGTTCATGAAGCTGTGAAGATGTATTGGAAACAGGTAAGCACCAGCGTGATAAACGGCTGTGAACCCTATGGCGCGGTCAGAACGGAATACGACCCCGTGCGCCGCCTATACGAAGTGACGGCAAGGGTGGCGATTCGCGGAGACCGCTATGTGGCCTTGCTGAATACGGCGGGCCGGAATATGGAAAACTACGGCCTGAACCAAGAAGAGTTGCAGGAGTTCATGGAAATGAACGAAGCCATTATGAACGCCGCCAAGAGCGCCCTTTAGTTCTTGCACCATGAAAAACTTATGGGCTTGCCTGTGGTTCCTGCTCGGGGTGGGATTTCTCCGGGGGCAGGATTATCCTCCGGATTGGGTGAAATACACCCTTGGCGGCTACTTCTATAATATACAGGAAGCCGGCAATACCCGGAATCAGGAAGAAAGCGTTTTTAAGGATTATCTGACCCACCTTGCCCGTACCCAACTGGCGCAGACTGTGCAGGTTCGGGTTCGGGATGAAGCGGTGTTGCGGCGGGAATCCTTGAACGGTCAGGCGCATACGGCTTATAGTGCGGAAACCCGTTTCAGTACCGAGGTGGATCTGCGTTTTGTGGAAACCGAAAGCCGCTACGATCCGGTTTCAAAAAAGGGCTATGCCATAGCCTATATCGAGAAACAGGCGGCGCGCCGTTATTATCAGGCGGAACTGCAGGTGCTTTTCGGCAAATTGGAGAACGCCCGCAGTTTGGCGAGCAACTATGTGGCTACGGGCTTCAAGTCAAAAGCCAAAGAATGTCTGGTGGAGGTTCTGCCGGTATTCGGACAGTTGGAAACGCCTTTTTTCTGGCTCGGTTTCTTTGGGATGCCGCAGGATGAGATTTCCGGCTATGTGGAGAGAAGGAATGCGATGGAGCAGGAGATACGCCAAATGATAGCCGATTTGGAACATGGCAACCGCATTTACCTATCTTGCTCGGCCTATTTGGGGGCACAGCCGTACAACAAGTTGGGCAACGAGCTCAAAGGCGTGTTGTCCGCCCAGGGATGCAGTTTTGTGTCAAGTCCGGAACAGGCCGATTGGGTCATCGAGGTGTCGGCTTCCTCGCGCGATTACAACCGGCATGAATCGGGTGGTTACGCTACCTATTTCTCGTATGTGGATGCCGAAGTGGTGATAGATAAAGGGGCGACCCGTCAACGAATTTTTACCGATGAGATTTCGGTAAAGGGTGGGCATACGCTCAATTTTATCGAAGCGGCGCGGGCGGCCTATAAGGAGGTTGCCCAAAAGATAGGGAAGGTGATTGATGATATTGTAAACAAGTAAATTAAATAATTATGAAACGTTTAATGTTATTGCTGGGCGTGTTCTTGGTGGGCATGCCTTTACTGAGGGCGCAATCGGAAGCGCCCACCAAAAAGGTCGCCATTCTGGAAGTGGTGGATCGGGACAATGCGATTAACTACGGGGTCAAATTATTGCTCCGTACCACCTTGGCGAAAGCCATCACGCAGACGCAGGGTTATGAGGGTTATGACCGGGTGGATATGATGGCGATACAAGGAGAGCAGGATTTCCAACGCACCGGTATGGTGAGCGATG
>CAYVJX010000120.1:0-4727 GCA_964451895.1 uncultured Bacteroidaceae bacterium
GACCCCACTCACTCAAATATCAAATTCATCCCAACCGTTACCGAGTTCCCAATGTTGCGGCTTGGTATCATCCAAATACTGAGCCATGGCTTCCATCACAAGGTTATGTCCAAAGGTGTTGTCTTCCATTGTTCTGTCTTTTTACATTGAAAATAAAAAAAGGGAGCGAACTTCAAGCCCGCTCCCTTTTTCTCCATCCGTTCACTCAACTATCGGATGATATTCTGGATTTCGGCATCATCGCGGAAGTTGATGAACTCAACGTCTTTCTGAGCCTGGGCCTTCAAGGCGGACTTGCCGGCCACCGCCTGACGCAAGGCGTTCGCCACTTCAGCCTTGTTGTTCTGACGGGCTGCGATTACCGCCAGGAGATAGTGGGCATCGGGAGTAACGGTTTCCATGCAGTTGAGCGTAGCCTTGGCTTCGTCCAGCTGACCGTTCATCAACTGAGCCAACGCCAGGTTGTAAACGCATTTTTCGCCGCTCATGGCACTTACACCCTTGCCGTAGTTGCCGTCTTTGATTTCGAGCATACCCATGTTGAAACCCGCTTCGGCGTTGCCGGTCTTGAGCGCGTTTTCAAAGTTGGAACGGGCGTTTTCCATATCGCCTTTGGCTATGGCCACCGCACCCAGGTTGTTGAGCACCGCGCCATCGTTGGGCTGCAGGCCGAGAGCGGTTTCGAGCAAAGCCTGCGCTTCGGCATAGCGGTGCTGTTCGATATAACGGGCGGCGGCGTTATTGAATCCACGGTATTCTTCGGGATAGATTTCGGTAGCCGAAAGATAAATCTTGAGTTGGTTGTCCTTGTCTTCGGTAAGCGTGGCGGCATAGAGCAGTTCTTCCACCTTGAGCGCCGAAGGTTCGGTAAGCGAAAGCTGGGCTATTTCCTCATCGGTCTTTTTGGGTTCGAGGAAGTTCACCTGGATTTCGGCACGACGCAAGGGAGGCAGGATATTGTCTTCGATCTGTTTGTAGATAACCGTCATGTTGCGGATTTCCTGTTCTCTGGCCGCACGGTCGGAATGTGAGGAGATAACATTGATGATGGTGTTCTTTTCGGCAATGTCGGAAGCGCGCAAGTCGGCGATGAACTTATCCCAGTCTTCACCCATCGACTGAACCTGCGGTTCGATGCTCTGCTTGATGGCGGCCGGTTTTACTTTCTGCGCACGCGCCAGTTTCTTCACCGCGTTGTCATAGGCGGTATTGAAATATTTCACCGCCGTTTTGGCACGGTTGTCGGAAAGGTTCTGGTTGCGGCTCTCTTCCCCTTCGGGAGAAGCCCAGGCCTTGATATCGACCGACTTCATCGCCATGCCGGTGTTGAACAGGCTGTCTAAGGCTTTGATGGCGGCCTTGGCTTCGGCTTTCTTGTTGAGGGCGAAGTTCCAGTTGAGGTTGTAGGTATCCACCAAGTAGTAGATATACGCCAGATGGGGAATAACGGTTTCCTTTTCGTATTTGTCGGGAGCGATGGCGGCTTTGGCGCCTTCCTTGTCGATACGGGTGGAGGTGATCATCATGCCTTCCGCCATCTGACGGTCGCCCAGCTTGAGGTTCTTGGCCAACTGCATGGCGGCCGCGGCATCAGCCACGTTCTGCCCGGCGGCGCTCTTTTCGGGGAAGCCCACGGGGTTCACCACCAAACGGCTCTGTTCCATCTGGGGAACGAAAGCCACTTCGTCGCTATACGTGAATTTTCCTCCGGTCTTGTTGTCGATAACCGTTCCCTGGCCTTGGGTCTTGGCACCGCGCAAGGTGAAAGGCTTCAAGTCCTGCTGGCCTCCTTCATACACGATGGAGGGTTGGAAAACAACCACGGCCTTGTTCCAGAAATACTTGCCGGGAATGGTTCCGGTAATCTCCACCTTAACCTTGTCGCCGTGCATTTCAAGCGGGTTGGGCTTTACTTCATACTTGACGGTGGCATGTTTCTTGGCCATGTTCTTGAGGCTCTCGCAGGATGAGAACAAAACACCCAAACCGAGAACCAACGAAATACTGAGGAATTGTATTTTCTTCATTGCTTCTGTATTTTTTCTTTGATAACGAACCCGTTCTGTTCAAACGGGCGACCCAGCGGCACACACCGCCGAATCAAAGGGCGAATATAACACTTTTTCTCGGAATCCTATCTGAAAACTTTACGTCTTTTCGCCATATACGCCTGCAGGACGGGTACAAAGCCCTGTTCCACGTCGGCTTCCACCATATCTATCCGGTACTGGTTGCAACGGTTCACGAGTTCCTGCCGGAAAGCGGCGTATTTCCGCGCATACGCCTCCCGGTACTGCGCCGGGCTGAGCTTGATTTCCCTGCCGCTTTCCATATCCACCATGCAGTAGCGTTTTTCGGGGAACGCGAGGGCGGCTTCCTTGCCGTGGTGGGTAACATGGAACAGAAGCACCTCGTTGTTGCGGTATTTGAGATGCTGCAAAGCCCCGAAGAGCGCCTCGGAATCGGATTCTCCCTCGAACATGTCCGAAAAAATCACCACCAGCGAGCGCTTATGGATTCTTTCCGCCGCCAGATGCAAGGTTTCCGCCATGTCCGAACCCACCTGAAGCACCGGTTTGCCCAGCGAGCGGCGCAGGCGGGATTCCAGTTCGGAAAGCAGGTGTTTGAGATGCGCCTGATTCGATTTCACCTCGGTTTTGGCATCCTCTTGTGAAGAAAAGAAATGCAGGCCCACCGCATCGCGCTGCTTCACCAGCATCGTGGCCAGCACCGCCGCCGCACAGAGCGAGAAACCTAATTTATGGAGCGTTTTTCCGCCGGCTTCATATTCGGGAAAATACATCGAAGAAGATGTATCCACGAAGATATGGCACCTCAGATTGGTTTCTTCCTGATATTTCTTGACGTACAGTCGGTCGGTGCGCCCGTAGAGCTTCCAATCCACATGCCGCACCGATTCGCCCCGGTTGTACTGGCGATGTTCGGCGAATTCCACCGAAAAACCGTGGAAAGGGCTTTTATGCAAACCGGTGATAAAACCCTCCACCACCTGCGAAGCCAACAATTCCAAAGATGAAAATGGCTCTGTAACCTGCCTGTAGAAATCTTCTGTCATCGAAACCGGATTTCCCTTGATAAAACAAAGGTCGGTTGAGAACCTGAATCAAATTCCCAACCGACCCGGATACGCGGACGGAGCACCGCCCGGAGGATTACAACATGGCGTCGATTTTCTTTCTCAAATCGCCTTCGTTGGTGCTGCCCACGTGCTTATCCACCACTTCGCCGTTCTTGATGAAAAGAATGGTGGGGATGTTGCGCACCTTGTACTTTTTGGTGATTTCGGGGCAGGAGTCCACATCTACCTTGCCGATAACCACCTTGCCTTCGTATTCGCCCGCCAGCTTATCCACCACGGGAGCGATGGCGTTGCAGGGACCGCACCAGGCGGCGCCGAAATCAACCATAACGGGAGTGGCGGCCTTGAGCGCCAACTCTTCGAAATTTGCATCAGTGAATGTTGTTGCCATAGTATTTTGTCTTTAAAAGTTCGGACGGCTAATTTACGCGAAAAAAATCAAACCCGTCAATCAATTTTCACTTCCACGTCCACATTTTCCTGTTTCAAATCTGCCAGGAAATCGGAAGGCTTTACCTTGGCGGGCAAAACCATATTGACAGATAACGAATTGGAACAGTCCATAACGTGAAAATCGACCACCGCGCCTTCGCTCTGCGCCGCCTTTTTGTTCAAGGCGTTGTTTTTGCAGACTTTATGGATTTTTTCCGTAAAGACGGGCGTTATCTCCTGGGAACGGACCGTGAGCTGGAGTTTTCTGGCCTTCTTGTCCAGCAATTCATCCAAGAGTTCCATCGTGAGTATCCGCAATTCATACTCCGGCGCGGCGTCCTTTTCCTTGGCCCAACGCTGGCGAATGTCGGCGGTGATGAACACCAGACGTCCCGGCGTCTCCACATAGTTCTTGAAATTCACGTAGTCGTTGCCGAACAGCATGAAATTCATCGAATCGTCGTAATCCGCCAGGGTGAAACTGCCGAAATCCTTGCCGGTCTTGGTCTTGCGGTTCATCGACGATTCGGTGACGATACCGCCAAAATGCAATACCTTGCCCTTGAAAGTCTCAATAGGCACGCCCTTGATGCCGGCGATGTTTATATTCGAAAAACGCTGCAACTCCAATTTATAGGGATCCAAAGGAAAGCCGCTCAGGTAAATGCCCACCACGTCTTTTTCGTTGCCGAGCTGCTCTATCTGCGACCAAGGCTCCACATTGGGAATATCGATTGTGGAAACCACCGATTCCATGCTGTTGCCGAACAAGTCGGTCTGGGTGGAGCTCTGGTTGCGCTGCACGTTTGCGCCGTATTGCAGCAGTTTTTCGGTAAAGGTCTGATTCTCGCCCGGTTTTTGATAGAAGAAAACCGAACGGGTCAGGTTAAAGCTGTCGAAAGCCCCCGCCATAACCAAGGCTTCCATACAACGGCGGTTCATGCTCCGCAGGTTCACACGGGTAACGAAATCCAGCACGTCTTTGAAAGGCCCTTTTTCCTCGCGTTCCTTAATCAGTTCATCCACCACATTGGTTCCCACATTCTTGATGCCGCTCAAACCGAAGCGTACCGCGCCCTCCTTATTGACCGTAAAGAAACCCATGCTTTCGTTGATGTCGGGCGGAAGCAGCTTGATGCCCATGTGCTTGCATTCGTCCATGTAGAACGAAATCTTGTCGATGGCGTTCAAGTTG
>CAYVJX010000121.1:0-4520 GCA_964451895.1 uncultured Bacteroidaceae bacterium
GAAGCCTCCCCCCTGCGGGGCGCGCCTCGCATCTCACCCCTTTAACGCTCTTTTTTCCCTTCAAATAAGGTAAATTTCTAACTTTTGCTTCGTTACAGCCCTTAGGTGGTTCGGTCATTTACCTAAGTACGCTCCCTCATCCCCTGCGAGGCGCGCCTCGCATCTCACCCCTTTAGCGGCGTTGCATCTCAGCCCTTCTAATCCACCAAACTTTCCTGCTCCGAATAAGGGGTTACTACAATCGGGTCAGCAAGCCTTTCAGCAATTCGAAATTCTTCTTGGGGGCTATCGTCCAGAAATCGTTGTATTGGGACATGTTGTCAGCTTTTTTGCCGGGCGTGTCGCTGATAACGCGCAAAGACAGAAACGGAATCCGCCATATATGGCATACCTGCGCCATAGCCGCGCTTTCCATATCCACCGCCAGCACTTCGGGAAAGTGCTTCCTGATGGCTTCCAATTGTCTGGAATCCTGAATAAACTGGTCTCCGGTGCAGATCAAGCCTTGCTTTACATTTTCGTGGCTCACTGCCTGCAATAATTCGGGCGCGGCCGCATAACGGGCGGGGAAGCCCTGCACTTGCCCGTATTCATTGCCCGTGCCGCAATCCACATCGTGATAGACACAGTAATCGCCGGCCACCACATCCCCTACTTCCAGACTGCTGTCCATACCGCCGGCCACACCTGAATTGACAAGGGCCTCCGGTGCGTATTCGTATTTTATCAGATTGATGCCCGTGGCGGCCGCCACCTTACCGATGCCCGACTTCATCAAAACCACTTCTTTGCCGGCCACACACCCCGTGGCAAGGCGGAAACCCGAGGCGGAAACCTCTTTTTTCTCTTGCAAAAGGTCTTCCAACAAGGCAAATTCCTTGTCCATAGCTACCACAATGGCGATTCTTTTCATCGGCGATATTTTTAAACTCCTGCAAAATTAGTCGTTTTTACCTTGCCCCGATTTTTATATTTTTGCCACCCAACAATATCTGTCAACATGAAATTGAAGAAAACCGCCGGAATCCTTTGGTTGCTTCTCGCTTTCCATCCTTTCGGAATCTGCCAGATCCAAATAAGGAACACCACCTACCGCAACGACCGTTTCGACCGGGATGCCGTGGCGCATTTCGATATCCGCGATTCGCGCCTGACCACAACACGAAAACCGCAAATCAAGAACGTCATCGTGATGATTCCCGACGGTTGCAGCACCGAACTGCTGGCCTTGGGGCGTTGGATGAACAACGGGCTTCCCTTGGCCCTCGACAGCCGGATCCGCGGCCTGGTGCGCACGTATTGCTCCGACAGTCCTATCGGCGACTCCGCGCCTACCGGCAGCACCTATGCCACCGGACACCGCTCGCAAGACGGCTTCATAGCCACCTACCCTGCCCGCAGCATGACGCCCGACGGCACCCGTTTCAACATTCCCGACTCGCTGGCCTACCGCCCCATGTTCACGCTTCTGGAATCCGCCCGTCTGCAAGGGAAAGCCACCGGCATGGTGTTCACCTGCTATTTTCCGCATGCCACACCTGCCGATTTTCTGGCGCACACGCCCAACCGCAACCAATACGGGCGTATCGCCAAACAGATGGTTCACCACCCTTGCGATTTGCTGTTGGGCGGCGGCTCTTATTGGGTGGATTCTTCCTTTAAAGAAGGCTACAACGCACAAAAAGAACTGCTGAACCGGGATATTTCCTACACCAAGAGTTTTGCCGAAGCCCGACAACTCGTGGCACAGGGTGACTACAAGTTATGGGGGCTTTTCTCGCCTAAGGAAATGGACTACGAGATAGACCGCGACCCACAGCGACAGCCGTCTTTGGAAGAAATGACACGTCTGGCGATCGAGGCTCTCTCGCAGCAGGAAAACGGCTTCTTTCTGATGGTGGAGGGCAGCAAGGTGGATTGGGGCGCACACAACAATGACCTGCCCGCCGCCGTGTTCGATTTTCTGGCTTTTGACCGTGCCGTAGGCCTCGCCATGGATTTTGCCCAAAAAAACGGGCATACCTTGGTGGTGGTGATGCCCGACCATCAGACCGGGGGGCTGAGCCTCGGCAACCGCCGTATCAATTCGGGCTATGCGCAAAAAAGCGCGGAAGAACTGTTTGAACCTTTACGCCGTTGCCGGGCTTCGTACGAAAAAACGGTGAAAGATCTTTTTGCCGAACCTTCCGAAAAACCGCTTGCCGAACGTCTGCAGCAAAGTGTCAAAGACCATTTCGGCATCGACAGCATTGAACCGGAAGACCTTGAAAGGCTCTGCGGAATCCTACAGGAAAATCAGGCCGGTAGAAAGAGCGTGCGGACATTGAGCGATGTGCTCAACCGTTATTTCTATATGGGTTGGACCACCTTCGGGCACAACGGCGGCGATGTGTTCTTTGCCTCCTATCATCCCGGCGGTGATGAATTGAAAGGCCTTATCGACAACGAGGAAATAGCGCCTTATATCTGCCGTCAGGCGGGATGGCCCTCGCTGGACGAACTCTCGCAGACTTACTATGCGCCTATATCGAGTGTTTTTCCGGACACGGAATATACCGCCGTGTATAAAAACGCAACGCCCGATGAATCGGAAGATCCGCTTTATCTCGAACTCACGATAAGCAAAGGAAAGACTTTAAGAATCTATCCGAACACCGACCGTGCCCAACTGAATAAAAAGAAAATCACGCTGCCGGGCATCTGCATCTACAACGGCAAAGGCTTTTACCTGCCCCTGCAAAGCGCCCAGATGCTGCGGTAAGCTTTATTTGAGGCGGCGCAGGGCGCTCCACCAACGCGAAGGCACTTCGTTTTCCTGCGCGGTCTGGTAATCCTGATAGGAACACGCCAGATAGCAGTGCTTGCCGTAGCGTTGTTTCTGTTCTTCCGAGCAAGGCAACTCAATCCACCAGCGGTCGGTCTGTTTGCATTTGTGGAACACCAGATCCTGTTCCATTTCTTCCAAGGGCACAATATACTGCTTGAACTCAACGCCCGTGGCGGTGAGCGGATGGTCATCGCTGCGGTGTTCCATGCCGTCCAGAAAGCACCATACCATTTCGGCCAGCAGACGGGCGCTGTCATTGTCGCGGTCAAGCGACGGGTAATACTCGAACAATCCCAACACACCCACCTGACGGCTGATGCCGGCATAACGCGCCAGCTGGCAGGCCTGTTCGGCGGTAAAGCCCGTGGGACGCGCCCAAGGATTAGCCGGACTGTCGGATTTCTTTACCGCGCAGAGGTCAAAGCTCACGCAGTCCGAATCGCGCACATAGGGTTCCGCCGCCTGTAGATTGTCGCGCAACATACCGTAACGACAGGCATCGAAGAAAAGACGGTTCATGAGCCCTATCGCATCGTTATCCACCAGATAGGTCTGGTAGCCGATATTCATGTAGTTGAACAGGTAATTGTCGGGTTCCACCACCATGCGCGCCGCAAAGGAATTGTGGTTGACGGGTTCGTCCAAGGGATCGAAATCGGCACCCACGCCCTCGGCGATATTGAGCCGGGAATCGATGGTAAGGATATTCGTCATGCGGTGCAGGCGGACATAGGCGCGATAAACGGCATACGTCAGGTCTTGCGTGCCGCCCAGCAGCACCACCGCCGTATTCTGTGCCAACAGGCAACTGATTACTTCAGAAAGGGCAAAATAGGTATCCTGCACGGTCTTTCCCGATTTCAAATCGCCCAGATCGACCAGTTTCCCCCAATAGGACGAACCGTAAAGATTATAGAGTTCGCGCCGTATGTTTTCGGCTCCGTTGCAACGCAGGTCTTCTTTGGAACTTCCGCCACGGCTTTCCTCCAGTCCGATAAAGGCCACCGCCGCCCCCGCTACGGAAGGAAACTGTTCCGGCACCGTATATTTTTGCACTTGCCTGCCCAGACGGGCGGTGTTGTCGGCATAAAACGCCCCTGCCTCCATATACGGGCAGGGATCGAAATACAGGCTCAGGTCGATTTCTTTCATAGGTATGCAGGCTTTAACTTTTGGCAAAAGTAACACAAGCCGCCTTGCCAAAACAGCCCTCCGGAATCAATCCATCCACAACCCGAGGTTAATTACAGTTTGATGAGTTTGCCGATTTTACGTGCATCTCCGCTCAGGCCGATTTCGTAGAAATAGCAACCCGCTTCCAAATGCGGCAGACGCAAACGCACCGATTTTACGCCATTTTCCGAGAATTTGCGGTACAGGATATGTTTGCCTGCCATGGAAAAGACACGTATGCTCTGCAGGTTTTCCTTATCCGAAAGGATATTGAGTTCCTGTCCGTCCTTCAAAGGATTGGGATAGACCCGTATCTTGCCGGAACCGGACACCGTATCCCTAATGGGATCCACCGTATCCTTCGGCTTGGGGGCATCCACCGAGGCGGTGAAGATTTCGGTATGGGTAACGATATAGTCGTAATCGGGCTTGTCGCTCACCTGTGCAAAATCGGCATTGCTCCAGCTCTTGAAAACAACGCTGTCGTAGAGATAGATGCCTATCCGCGCGGTGTCGCCCC
>CAYVJX010000122.1:0-4477 GCA_964451895.1 uncultured Bacteroidaceae bacterium
CTACGCCGCATAATCCCGTTTGACGGGCAGGAAGAGGCGCAGCACAATCAGGGTGTGGGACCAGAGCGTGGGAAGCAGGCCGAAATGGAGGCGCATGATACGGAAACGCTCTTTCCACGAAAGCACCAGCATCTGACGCGATTTTCCCCCCTTGAGGTAACACGAAACGATTTGGTGCGTGTTGGCGATGCGCTGCGCCTTTTCAAGCGCCTGCAACACCCAATTGTAGTCGGCCGAGCATCTGTACCGCATGTCGTAAGGTTCCGCCAAGGCGCGGCGCACCAGCACCGACTGATGGCACACCAGCATACCCATGCGGAAACTTCGGGGCGTGAGTTTTTCGGGCGCGCGCAAACGCCGCATGCCCGCCGGTTTCCAGTCGTCATCCACCAGTTGGGTCTGCCCGTAATAGACATCCGCGCGTCCGTCGGGCGTGGCATCGCTCGGAACATCCCGGGCAAAGGCCTGTTCTAAAAAACGGTCGGAATAGATAAAGTCACCCGCGTTGAGAAACCACACGAAATCGCCCGAAGCCATCCCAAGCCCTTTGTTCATGGCATCGTAAATGCCTTTGTCGGGTTCGGAAATCCAGCGGGAAACGATATCCTCGTTTTGGTTTATCACTTCCAGCGTGCCGTCTTTGGAAGCCCCGTCCACCACGATATATTCGATATGGGGATAACGCGCTTTCTGTTCGCGCACGCTCCGCATGGTCTTGGCAAGCGGCCCTTTGGCGTTATAGACCACCGTGATGATACTCACAACAGGCAAACTATCGTTCATGGCGCAAGGATTAAAGGTTATTCGATGATGTCCATCTCTTCCACCAGACGCGTGGCACCGGCAAACTTGTCGATGATGAACAGGCAGTAGCGGATATCGAGCATGATGTTGCGGCATATTCCGGCATCGTAGCGGATGTCGCTCATCGTGCCTTCCCAGCAGCGGTCAAAGTTGATGCCGATCAGGTTGCCTTCGCCGTTGAGCACGGGGCTGCCCGAATTGCCGCCCGTGGTATGGTTGGTGCCGATAAACGCCACCGGCATCTCGCCCAGAGCGTTGGCATACCGGCCGTAGTCCTTCTTGGCGTAGAGGTCTTTCAGTTTGGCTTCCACCACGTAGTCGTAAATATCGGGATTCTCTTTCTGCATGATGCCGTCCAAGGTGGTGTAATGCTTGTAGAGCACCGCATCGGCAGGCTCGAAGCCCTTGATTTTACCATAGGTTACCCGAAGCGTGAAATTGGCATCGGGATAGAAACGGGAACTGCCCACATTGCTCAACACCAGATTGTTCTGATTGCCCACGCGCATCAAGGAGGCGAAAGCGCCGCTCTCCTTCATTGCCAACTGCCCCTTCATATAGAGGCGTTGCAGGCTGTCGATACGCTTGCGGCCTTGCGCCAGCAGAGGATAAACCATTTTCTGATAGACTCCGAGCATGATGCCGGAATAGATGTACAGCGGGTCTTTCTCGATGGCCTTATAGTCGGAAGCCTTGTATTTGTTCAGGAAAGCCGTCAGCCTTTCCTGCGAGGAGAACAGGGATTTTCCATAAAAGGCATCCAAGGCCTTTTTCAAATCCGGTGCTGACATCTCCATGAACAGGGCGGAATTCTCATCGTTTTCCATCATGCCCAGCATGGTTTCAAACACGGCGCGGTCCACCTGCGGATTGTAGTCCTTGAAGAATTTTTCCGCTTTGCCACGGGTTTCTTCCAAGGCTTCCTCCAAAGTGACGCTTGCATCCTCTCCCTTGGAAACCCGGCAGAGTTTCTGAAAAGAATAAGCGAAAGACACCACTTCGGGCGCCATGACATATTCCTGGAAAATCACCGCCAAGGCAAGCGGTCCTTCCAAATCCTCATAGGCAGCCTTCAAGGCCGGAAGCACGCCTGCATATTCCGCGCCGGTGGCCGAACCCGTCCAGTCTTGGAACACTTTTTCATAGTCGCGCTTGCTGCCCGGCACGTTCATCCGTTGGATGCCCTTGATCTCACCCATCCATTTTTTCCAGCCGTTGGCTATCGAAGCGGCTTTGGCGGCGTATTGGATCCGAACCGCCGGGTCGCGTTCCATGGCCGCCTTGATCACGTCCAGACGGGCGGTGCGGGCGGCCACACGCATGGGGTCTTCCAGGTTCAAAATCTGTTCCACGCCGTAGGAGCTCAGGTATTCCTGCGTTCTGCCCGGATAACCGAACACAAATGTAAAATCGCCTTCCCCATAGCCGCGCAGGTCTATCTTAAGATATTTCTTGGGGCGGTAAGGCCGGTTGTCGGGGCTGTACGGCGCGGGCCGGTTGTCGGCATCGGCATAGATGCGGAACACCGAGAAATCGCCCGTATGGCGCGGCCACATCCAGTTGTCGGTATCTCCGCCGAACTTGCCGATATTGGAGGGGGGAGCCCCCACCAGACGCACGTCCTTGAACACTTCATAGACGAAAAGATAGTATTGGTTGCCGTAGTAGAAAGGAATCACCTGAATATCGAGGCTTTCGCCGGCAAAACTTTCCTGCAGACGCTTGGTGCGAGCCTTGAGGCTGTCCTGACGGACCGGTTCGGGCATATCGAACGTGATGCCCTGCAACATGGGTTCGGTAACGTCGTGCATCTCTTTGAGAAAGCGTACTTCCAGACCGGGACAGGGCAACTCATCCTGCAAGGTCTGCGCCCAGAACCCTTGGGTCAGATAGTCGTGTTCCACCGAAGAATGATACTGGATATAGCCGAAACCGCAATGATGGTTGGTAAGGAGCAAGCCTTGGGGAGAAACCACCTCGCCCGTGCAACCGCCGCCGAACTGCACGATGGCGTCTTTGAGCGAAGACTGGTTGATGCTGTAGATGTCTTCGGCGGTGATCTGCAAGCCCAAGCGCTGCATTTCCTCCTGGTTCTGCTGCAGGAGAAGCGGAATCCACATGCCTTCGTCGGCACGCGAGGGAAGACAAAAAGCGAGCGCGGCGCAAACAACCGCCGCCACCCGTGTTATGTTTCTTTTAAAAACCATGATTGTGATGAATTTTCGCTGAAAGTCATTTCCCGTCCGCCTGTTCGAAAGCGCGGGTAGCCTTGGTCTTGCGGTGCTTGTTGAAAGCATCCAGATCCAAGGTGAGGCTCAGGTAATTGGGCGAACCTAACTTGTGGTAGCGCGAACGCGAATAGCTGATGTTGAACTTGGAGATACGGAATCCCACGCCCCAGGAGAACCCCACCACGCCTGCCTTGGAGGGCTGCCGCATGTCTTTGGCGCGCATATAGTTGTAGGAGGCCCGGATATAGAATCCCCGATAGGGTATCAACTCGATTCCGGCCACGATATGCCGCCCCAGGTTGTCGAAGAAATCGCCCGCACCGGTGCGTTTCTTCACATCGCCCGTAATCAAGTCGGTTTCGGCATAGGGATCTTCGTAGTTCAGACGCCACTTCTGCAGGTTGGGAAACTCAAGGAAGACCCGCAGCGGCGTATGGGGAATCCGTTGCGAGAGCGCCACCGCCACTTCGAAAGGCATACGGGTGTAGCCGTTGCCCGAATAGGATTTGAGTGCGCCGCCCATATTGCGCAACAGCAGCGAAACGGCAAAAAGCCTCGATTTATTGGAATACGTGGCGCTCACATCCACCGCCAGGCCGAACGCGTGATAGGCCTCGATGCTCGAGTAAATCATCTTGAAATTGGCACCTATCGTGAAATGGCTGTCCAGTTCGCGCCCCCAGCCGAGAATCACCGCCGCATCGTTGGCGTAGGCGGTGCCTAACTTGTGGTCGTATTCGTCGGTGGCCACAATCTTTCCGTAAGCCCCGAACTGGGCGTGGATGGCGAAACTTCCCACATTCTTGAAGGTACGGCTGTAGGAGGCGAAGCCGTAGTTGGTGCCGTTGAAATAATTGACCACATTGACGGCAAGATGGTTGTGAATCTCGTCGGTAATCAGCGAGGGATTGGCAAGCGAGAGCGTGATGTCGGCATCGCGCGCCGAAAGGAACTCGGCGCCCATCGCGCCGATACGCGCCGAATTGGCCATATCCAGAAAGGTAAAGGAGGAACGCCCGAATTGCGCGCGCGCAACCGAAAGACAGCCCACCCAAACGGCCGCTGCCATAAGAATCCCCCTTAACATGTTAGCTTTCATAACCGGCACCAAATGTACGAAAAAATCATAACCGCCCCGGCTCGAGGTACGCACCCATGGCCTGCCAGAGTACGATGCCGGCCGAAACCGAAATATTGAGCGAATGTTTGGTGCCAAATTGCGGGATTTCCACCGCACCCCGGCAGACATCCACCACTTCCTGTGCCACGCCCTCCACTTCGTTGCCGAAAACGAAAGCCGTCTTCTTGCCGGCTTCCACCTTGAAATCCTGCAAGGGAATACTGCCGTGCACCTGTTCAACCGCATAAACCTCATAACCTTCCGCCTTAAGTTTCTCCACAGCTTGACGGGCATCTTCACAATATTCCCAATCCACGCTCAA
>CAYVJX010000123.1:0-4467 GCA_964451895.1 uncultured Bacteroidaceae bacterium
CGATATCCATCAAGCGCTTGATGTTGGTCTGTACTTCCGAACGCAACGCGCCTTCCACTTTGAGGTTGTCGCCGATATAAGTACGGATCTTCGCCAATTCGTCATCGTTCCATTCTTCCACTTTCTTGTCGAAAGAAATGCCCGAATCGGTCAGAATCTTGCGAGCGGTGCTCCTTCCGATACCATAGATGTAGGTCAAACCTACTTCCCCTCTTTTGTTCTTAGGTAAATCGATACCTGCAATACGTGCCATGTATTATTCCTGTTTTTAAATCAAACCTAAATTGCGTGCGTTATCAACCCTGACGCATTTTATACTTAGGGTTCTTCTTATTAATCACGTAAACCACCCCCTTGCGTTTCACAATCTTGCATTCGGGCGATCTCTTCTTTGCTGATGGCTTTACTTTCATCGGTCTTCGTGTTATAAAGTTTGCTCAAAATTACTATTTATAGCGGAATACGATACGCGCCTTGCTCAAATCGTAGGGCGACATTTCCAACTGAACCCTGTCGCCGGGCAGGATTTTGATGTAATGCAGGCGCATCTTGCCGGAAATATGGGCAATCACCGTATGTCCGTTTTCCAACTCAACCCGGAACATGGCATTCCCTAACGATTCCAAAACCGTTCCGTCCTGTTGTATGGATTGTTGCTTGGCCATGTCCTATTTGTTCTTTAAAACGTTTTCCACATTCGCAAAACTCGACAGCACATCGCAACCGTGTTCGGAAATCGCAACACTGTGTTCGAAATGTGCCGCCGGTTTACCGTCCAGGGTAAAAACACCCCAGCCGTCTCTGGCAACGCCGATATTGCGTTTACCCAAGGTAATCATGGGCTCTATCGCAATCACCATGCCTTTTTTCAACAGACATCCGCTACCGCGTTTGCCGTAGTTCAACACATCCGGCTTTTCGTGCATGTGAGCGCCAACGCCATGCCCGCATAACTCGCGGACCACTCCGTAACCCCGCTCTTCCACGTATGTCTGCACCGCGTTTCCTATATCGCCGGTGCGGTTTCCGGCGCGGGCCTGTTCAATGCCCTTGTATAACGAAGCCTTGGTGGCTTCCATCAGTTGCCTTACGGGTTCTTCCACTTGTCCCACCGCGAAGGTGTAGGCCGAATCTCCGTGGTAACCGTCTTTTTCTATCACGCAGTCCACCGAAACGATGTCGCCCTCTTTCAATGCGTATTCGGAGGGAAATCCGTGAACTACCATTTGGTTCACCGAGATGCAAAGAGTAAAGGGAAAACCTTCGTAACCTTTGCAGGCCGGAACCCCGCCTTTCGACCGGATAAAGGCTTCCGCCATCCGATCCAGTTCTATCGTCTTGACACCGGGGGCAATCATCTTGGCCACTTCCGCCAAGGTATCACCCACCAAAAGCGCGCTCGTGCGGATCTTCGCGATTTCCTGCTCGGAGTAGATGCGCGGTGTCATTTTTCTAAACAGACTAAGCAACGCCGTAAGCTCCGCCCGAACGTCCCTTGATGCGGCCCGACTTGGTTAAACCATCGTAGTGGCGCATCAGCAGGTGGCTTTCGATTTGTTGCAAGGTATCCAGAATAACGCCCACCATAATCAACAGCGAAGTACCGCCGTAGAACTGGGCGAACTGGGTGCTCACGCCGAAAAGCCTTACGATGGCGGGCAGGATGGCTACGAAAGCCAGGAAAATGGAGCCGGGCAACGTAATGCGAGAAATCACTTCGTCGATGAATTCCATGGTCTTCTTGCCGGGTTTGATGCCGGGAATGAACCCGTTGTTGCGTTTCAAATCGTCGGCAATCTGCTGGGAGTTCATCGTAATCGCCGTGTAAAAGTACGTGAAGGCGATAATCAACAGCGCGAACACAAAGTTATACCAAAAACTGTTAAAATCCATGAACGCTCTCCAAAAACCGGAGTTGACGGATTCGGGGGAGGCGAATCCCGCAACGGTGACGGGAATGAACATCAACGCCTGGGCAAAGATGATGGGCATAACGCCGGCAGCGTTCACCTTCATGGGAAGGTATTGGCGCACACCGCCGTATTGTTTGTTGCCCACGATGCGTTTGGCATATTGAACGGGAATTCTTCTCGTACCTTGAACCAACAGGATACAGAGAAAGATAACCACGATAAGCAATACCAGTTCAACCATGAACACGACCAGACCGCCGCCTTGCTGTTCCAGGCGCGAAACGAATTCGCCGAACAAGGCAAAAGGCAGACGGGCGATGATACCGATCATGATGATGAGCGAAATACCGTTTCCGATACCTTTGTCGGTGATTTTTTCACCCAGCCACATCACGAACAGCGTGCCGGCTGTAAGGATGATGCAGGAAGAAACCCAGAAGAACACACCCGGATTGGAACCGTTGAACGGAATGAAGGCCGTGGCCGGCAACTGCCCCACCAGATTGGTGAGGTAAGCGGGAGCCTGCATGGCGGTAACGGCAATCGTGAGCCAACGGGTAATTTGGTTCATTTTCCGGCGGCCGCTTTCCCCTTCTTTCTGCAGTTTCTGGAAATAGGGGATAGCCATACCGAACAATTGCACGATAATCGATGCGGAAATGTAGGGCATAATCCCCAGTGCAAATACAGAGGCATTGGAGAACGCACCCCCCGAAAACATGTTCAACAAGCCGAGCAGACCGTCGCTTGTCTGTTGCTGGAGCGCCCCCAATTGGGAAGGATCAACCCCCGGCAATACAATAAAAGAACCTACACGGTAAATCACGATGATTCCCAGTGTAAAGAGGATTCTTTTGCGGAGTTCCTCTATCTTGTAGATGTTCTTTATGGTTTCAATGAATCTTTTCATCAATTATCGTAATAAGGTGGAAACTTTTAAGCTTGGGGCTTCTGTTCGGCAACCAACTTGGCGGCACCGCCTTTGGCTTCGATCGCTTCTTTGGCCTTGGCCGAGAAAGCGTCGGCAACAACCGTAAGGGTAGCGTTCAGCTCGCCACGACCCAGAACCTTGATTCTATCGCGTTTGGCAGCCAAACCGCATTCAACCAACACTTGCAGGTTAACTTCCTTGATACCCTTTTCGGTAGCGATTTTTTCCAACGTATCCAAGTTGATGGCGTTGTATTCGATGCGGTTCATGTTTTTGAAACCGCTTTTGGGAACTCGCCTGTACAAGGGCATCTGACCACCTTCAAAACCTATTTTGCGGCTGTAACCCGAACGGGATTGCGCACCCTTGTGACCTCTGCCGGCAGTCTGGCCGTTGCCCGATCCGTAACCGCGGCCTTTACGCTTGTTGGTTCTGACCGAACCCTTGGCAGGGGTTAAAACTGATAAGTCCATATCTTAAATTCTTTTTCTCGCGTTTGTAACTAAGTTCCGAGCCTCGGATTAAAGTTCTTCAACCGTAATCAAGTGGCTCACTTTGGCAATCATCCCTTCTACCTGAGGAGTGAGCGTGGCTTCGGCGATCTTGCCGATACGGCCCAGCTTCAGGGCTTCGAGGGTTCTTTTTTGCCGGAGGGGACGATCGATCCCGCTCTTAACTTGTGTCAATTTAACCTTCTTCATGGCGTTTCTCCTTTCCTCTTTGGGGCTTAGCCGTTAAAAACTTTGTCCAGTTCAATACCTCTCAATTGGGCAACCGTGTAAGGATCGCGCAACTGGGAAAGTGCGTTGATGGTGGCTTTTACCACCGAGTGGGCGTTGGAGGAGCCCTTCGATTTAGCCAACACGTCGTGTACACCTACGCTTTCCAATACGGCACGCATGGCACCACCGGCGATAACTCCGGTACCGGGAGCGGCCGGCTTGAGGAATACGGTGGCACCGCTGTATTTGCCATATTGTTCGTGAGGAATGGTTCCCTTGAGAACAGGCACCTTGATAAGGTTCTTCTTGGCATCGTCCAAGCCTTTTTGAACGGCAGCCTGTACTTCCTTGGCTTTACCAAGGCCGTAGCCTACCACGCCGTTGCCGTTTCCAACCACCACGATGGCCGAGAAACTGAACGTACGGCCACCCTTGGTTACCTTGGTAACGCGGTTGATGGCCACCAACTTGTCTTGGAACTCGATATCGCTCGATTTCACTCTCTTTACGTTTGCGTCTGTCATAACCTTATATCCTTAGAATTTGAGACCTGCTTCCCTGGCACCGTCAGCCAAAGCTTTAACACGTCCGTGATACAAATATCCGTTGCGGTCGAAAACCACTTTGGAAATACCTGCGTTCTTGGCGCGTTCCGCCAAAATCTTACCAACTTCCACAGACTGCTCGGTTTTGGTTCCCTTTACGGTAAAGGATTTTTCCTTGGAGGAAGCCTGTACGAGCGTTTTGCCATCGAGGTCGTTAATGATTTGAGCGTAGATGTCGCGGTTGCTCCTGAACACGCTCAAACGGGGCATCTCGCCGGTGCCCGAAACCTTTTTGCGAATGCGCATCTTGATGCGCGTTCTTCTATATGATTTTGTAATAGCCATCGTGCAAATAT
>CAYVJX010000124.1:0-4369 GCA_964451895.1 uncultured Bacteroidaceae bacterium
GACGCGCTAGTTTCAGGGACTAGTTTCAGCAATGAAGTGCAAGTTCGAGTCTTGTTTTGGGCACAGACAGAGAAGCCTCTTGATAGTTGTCAATTATCAAGGGGCTTTTGTTTTTAAGGCGTGTTTTTGAGTGTCCCGGATGCGCTCAACAAAAGTCTTGCTCCGTTTATAGGCAATTTAGTATATATTTGTACCCTATGGACACAAACAGGCAACAAAAAGTGAACCGGCTCTTGCAAAAAGAGTTGGGAGAGATATTCAGGCTCGATATGCAGCCTTATTTTCCAGGCATCATGATGACGGTTACTTTTGTACGCATGACGCCCGATTTGAGCGTGGCGCGGGTCAACCTGAGCCTGTTTCCCGACAAAGACAAGGCATCCACCCTTAAGAAAATAAAGGAAAAGACCTCCGAAATCAGGGGGCTGCTGGGGCAGAAAGTGGGCAAACAACTGCGCATCGTGCCCCGTCTGGAGTTTTTTATCGACGATTCTTTAGACAGGGTGGAACGCATCGAAGCCTTGTTGGCTCAATAAAGTTTTAAAGGACAGCCGTGAACCTGCCGGTTTTTATAGCAAGACGTTATTTTTCGGCCAAGAAATCGCCTCTCGTTACCGTTATCGGCAGGGTGGCGGTGCTGGGCATTGCGGTGAGCACGGCGGCGATGATACTTATCCTGTCGGTGATGAACGGCATGAACCGCTTTGTTGCCGACCGCTTCGGAAGCATGGATGCCGACCTCAAGATAGAAGCCGTCAAGGGCAAGTATTTTGAGGAAAACGGCTTGTTGGGTCAGATTGCGCGGATGCCCGGCGTGCAGGCGGCTTCGGGCGTACTCGAAGACCAGGCCTTGCTGGCCTACGGAGAACAGAACGTGATGGTGCAGTTGAAAGGCGTGGATTCGCTTTACGGCAAGGTTTCGGGTATCATCGAGCAGATTTATTCGGGTTCTTACGATTTGGACTATAACGATTATGCCGCCTTTGCCGTGATGGGCGGAGGGGTTTACGACCAGCTGCAGATTCCGCCCACCCATGCCGAAGCCTGCCTTCTGTATGCCGTGGACGGCAGCCTGCTCGACAATCCTTTTGCCATGCAGCAGGCCATCAGTTCTTTCCCCCTCTATCCATCGGGGCTTTTCAGTTCCATTCCCGAATACGACAACCGCTACGTGTTCTGCCATATCGGTTTTGCGCGGCAGATGTTCCATTCCGAAAACGCCCTTTCTTCGATCGAACTGAAAGTATCGCCGGGATACCGGATCAAAGACGTGAAAAAAAGCCTGCGGGCTTCTCTGGGCGATGGTTTTACGGTAAAGGACCGTATGGAACAGCAACAGACACTGTTCAAGAGCATGAAGGCCGAAAAACTGATTGTGATAGCCGTTTTTGCTTTCGTGATGCTGATTGCCACCTTTACCATGGTGGCCGACCAGATGTTGCTGATGTACGAGAAACGCCGGGATATAGCCATTCTTTCGGGCATGGGAATGGAAAACGGCCGTTTGCGGAGGCTGTTCTTCTTTAACGGCTTGCTGGTGTGCGCGTGGGGAACGCTTTCGGGTTTGTTGGCGGGCAGCCTGTTGGCTTTCGGGCAACAGAAATTCGGTTGGGTCAAATTGGGCGGTGGTTCGGGCAACTACATCACCGACGCCTATCCGGTGTATTGGCAGCCGGGCGACCTGTTGTTGGTTCTATGCGTGGGATTGGCCGTGGGAATGCTCGCCTCGGCGCTTCCCTTGAAACAAGTATGCGTGTTTGCCGGAAAGCCGGCAGAAAAAGAATAAGAAATGGAAAAGGAAACAAAAATCCGTCAACATCATCTGTGCGTCACCAATACGGTTTCGCGCAGGAAAGAAGCCTTTGAACCCCTGCATTCCCCTCAGGTGGGAATGTATGTCTGCGGGCCTACCGTATATGGCGACCCGCATCTGGGGCACGCCCGTTCGGCGGTTACTTTCGATATTGTTTTCCGCTATCTGAAATATCTCGGCTACAAGGTTCGCTATGTGCGCAACATCACCGATGTGGGGCATTTGGAACATGATGCCGACGAGGGCGAGGACAAAATCGCCAAGAAAGCCCGTCTGGAACAGCTCGAACCGATGGAAGTGGCGCAGTATTACACCAACCGTTACCATACCTTTATGGATATGCTGGGGGTGGAACGCCCCAGCATCGAACCCCTGGCTTCGGGGCATATCATCGAGCAGATAGAGCTGATCAAGAAGATTCTCGATTCCGGCATGGCATACGTTGAGAACGGCTCGGTGTATTTCGACGTGCGCCAATACGGGCAGAAGTTCGCCTACGGCAAGATTTCGGGCAGGGTGCTGGAAGACCTGCTGGCCACCACGCGCGATAACCTGGCTTCCCAGGATGAAAAGCACGACCCGGCCGATTTCGCGCTTTGGAAAAAGGCGCAGCCCGAACATATCATGCGTTGGCCCTCGCCTTGGAGCGACGGTTTCCCCGGCTGGCATACCGAATGTACCGCCATGTCGCGCAAATATCTGGGGCAGCCTTTCGATATTCACGGCGGCGGAATGGATTTGATGTTCCCCCACCACGAGGCGGAAGTGGCCCAGTCGAACGCCGCATTCGGGAGTGAGCCTTGCCGCTATTGGCTGCACAACAACATGATTACGATCAACGGCAAGAAGATGGGCAAGTCGTTGGGCAATTTCATCACGCTCGAAGAATTCTTTACGGGCAACAATCCTAATCTGACGCAGGCTTACGACCCGATGACCATCCGTTTCTTTATCTTGCAGGCGCACTACCGCAGCACCTTGGATTTCGGCAACGAAGCCTTGGTTTCGGCAGAAAAAGGCCTGCAACGGCTTATGCAGGTGCTTCCGGTTTTAGACCGGATCAAGCCGGCCTCGGCATCGGGAGCGAAAGAAGCCTTGGATGAACTCTACGCCAAGTGCCAGGCCGCCATGGACGATGATTTCAACACGCCTATACTGATTGCCCACTTGTTCGATTTGGTGAAGATGGTGAACTCCGCCGCCGACAACAAGATTGCCTTTACCGCGCAGGATGTGGAGACGGCAAGGAATCTCTACCATGATTTTGTGGAAGAGGTGCTGGGTCTGCGCATGGCCGGGAACGGCGACAAATCGGCGCAGAAACTCGACGGCATCATGTCTATCCTGCTCGATATACGGGCCAAAGCCAAGGCGCAGAAAGATTTTGCCACCTCCGACCTGATTCGCGACGAACTGAAGAAGCTCGGCATCGTGGTGATGGACGGCAAGGACGGCGCTACCTGGAAAGCCGAATAGTTACTGATAAAACACGAAAGAAATGATACTCTTGCAATCGAATGTAGGAACGGGAGGCATGCCGCTGGCATGGTTGATTTTTATAGGCCTGATGGTGATGGGGCTGATTGTGCAGGCGAACCTGAAGAGCAAGTTCAGGAGATATTCCAAAGTGCCGCTGCCCAACGGCATGACGGGCAAGGATGTTGCCGAAAAGATGCTGCGTGACCACGGCATAACCGATGTAAGCGTGCAATGTGTGCCGGGCATGCTGAGCGACCACTACAATCCTGACAAGCAGACCGTGAATCTGAGCCGGGATGTGTTTTACGGAAACAGCATCGCTGCCGCCGCCGTGGCCGCCCATGAATGTGGCCATGCCGTGCAGCACGCCCAGGCCTATGCCTGGCTCAGGCTCCGTTCCTCGCTGGTGCCTATCGTCAGCTACAGCGACCGTATCGTGATGTGGGTCTTGCTGGCCGGGGTCCTGCTGGTGGAAACCACACCCTCGTTGCTGTTGTTCGGCATCTGTCTGTTCGCCCTCACCACCTTGTTCACTTTGGTTACCTTGCCGGTGGAGATTGATGCCAGCCGCCGCGCCGTGGCGTGGTTGGATACGGCACAGATCACCACCTCCGAAACCTATCCCATGGCTTGCAGCGCGTTGCGCTCGGCGGCCTATACCTATGTGGTGGCCGCCTTGTCGAGTTTGGCAACCTTGCTGTATTACATTATGATATACCTCAACCGCAGGGATTAGACCCGGGGCGGCAAAATATTTCGTATCTTCGCGCGTTTCAAGGCTACATTATAAGCCATTTATGTAACCGGAAACGTGTTTGTTGAAAACAAATTTAAAACATATACAACCATGAGCGAAATCGATTGGAAAAATCTGCCCTTCGGTTATTACAAGACCGATTACAATGTGCGTGCCTACTACAAGGACGGCAAATGGAGCGACTTGGACGTTCACCAAGATGAGATGTTGAACCTCCACATGGCCGCCACGTGCCTGCACTATGGCCAGGAAGCTTTCGAAGGTCTGAAGGCTTTCCGTGGAAAAGACGGCAAGATCCGCATGTTCCGTCCGGACGAGAA
>CAYVJX010000125.1:0-4344 GCA_964451895.1 uncultured Bacteroidaceae bacterium
AATCCTTTTCCGTAACGGCATCCGAAAGCTCAAAAACCTCCTCCACCGTAAGGGTGCGCAGGCTCCCGAAAGTCTGCTTTTTATCCCAAGGACATTCCTTGCGCAACAATTCCAAAATGCGTATCAAACGGGCTATACCCTCCTGCGGATTCTGCGCCGCATCCTTGTTGGGCAAAAGATTTTCCAAACTCATCGGCCGGATTCTCCTTTCTTCTTTTTTAAACTCAGCTTCGATTCATCGCCACGCAACAGCCTTCCGATATTCTTGCGGTGGGTTATGATAATGAACAACCCGATAAAGATGGAGAAAAAACGCAAGACCGGTTCGTTCTGCTTGAACACGAATATCTCTAAAAACGGAAACGCCACCGCCGCCATGATAGACGAAAGCGACACATAACGGGTCAGCAGGAACACAAAAGCGAAGATCAGGACCGCCGCCACAAAAGCCTCCGGATAAATGGCAAGCACCACCCCCATGAGCGTAGCCACGCCTTTGCCCCCCTTGAAGCCGGTGTATATCGGGAACACGTGCCCCAGAACCGCCGCCACCGCCAGAGCCACATCGAAATAGACTTTCCATTCGAGCGTGGATTCGGTAAGGAACAGGAAATCGAGCTTTACGGCAAGCCAGCCTTTGAGCGCGTCGATAACCAGCACCACAATGCCCGGAGCGAGCCCCAGCGTGCGTATCGTATTGGTCGTTCCCGCGTTATGGCTGCCGAATTGCCGCACATCCTTATGATAAAAGATCCTGCCGATCCATACCGAAGACGAGATGCTGCCCAACAGATAGGCCACCACCACGCCCAAAGCCAACAAATAGATATCGCTACTCATCATAATCATCATATTCTTCCCGCATGTGGAAAGAGCCTACAAAGGTATTTTTTTGGGAGATTTTAGACAAATAGAACTCGTAACCGTTCTTCTTGCGCGCCCCGGCCTTGAGTTGGGTAATGTAATTGTTCAAGGCCTCGCTCGAAGAAATCAGCTGCATGTAATGGTTACTGTGCCTGAAATACACCCATGCGTTGGATGCCGCCTCTATGTAGATTTCCACCACATCCCCCTCGCGTTTGGTGCGGCGCATGCTGATGTAGGTGTTTATTTTCTTGTTGACCGCATGGCCACCCACCGCCAGCAGTTCCGCTTTGCCGTTGCCCATATAGGCATTGTTCTGCGGCCGCCAGTCGAAAGAGATTTCCGAAAAAGCCAAGGCCTTGCTCAACGGCTCGGGAATCCTTGTCATATAGCCGGTAAGCCGTATCTCATTGCGAACCCTCTCCAATTCGCGGCGTTCGGACTTGGTTTCCAAATAGCGCATCAGGTTGGCGCGGCGCGAAGGTTCGGCACTTTCCAACTGCGGCTGCATATTGAATATGGCGGCTATCTGCTTGCAGACTTCGGGCGTGAGGTAAAAATCGAACAAGGCCAAGGCCCGCACCGACACTTTGCCGTCTTGCGTACTAGTCATCATGTCGCCGAAGAAGGTGGGGCGGAACTCGTAGGTGTTCAACTGCAGGTTGATATCACCCGTGGCACGTGCAAAACAGGAGTTCACGCTTACCGAAACGGCTTCCTGACCGGTGCTGTCAAGCACACGGTAACTCCGGTCTTTTTTGGAGAAATTGAGCCAGCCCTCCGCACTGATATCGGGCAGTTGCGTGGAGAGCTTGCGGCGCATGAACAGAAATTCGGGCGTTCCGCTCCGGGGGCGCGGCTTGGAATAGAAACCGCATCCCAACAGCTGCCCTATCGTGGAACGGGTCTGCGCCCTTACCGGAATCAGCACCGAATCGGAATTGATCAAGCCTTCGAACTGTATGCCGTCAACCAGAAACGGATTGCCTGCCTTGAGTTGCGCGGCTTCCTTGCCCGGCAAAGGTTCATCGGTATCTTTCTTGCGCCCTTTCTTGGTGTGGCTGTCCTGCTTTCTGTCGGTATCGGCAGGGCTTTCGTCCTCTTCTTCGGTATCGGCAAAAAGATCATCTTCCTCCATCTCTTTTTTCCTGTCGGATGCCCTGACTTTCTTTTCATCCGAAACATACTCAAAATCGTCGTAATCCGAATTGTCAGGCTCGGCATCCTCCTCTTGTCCGGGTTCCTGATAACGGTAGTTGTCCTGAACCTTGGGCGCATGGCTGAAATCGCAGGCATACACCATCCGCGCGCTGCCGGCAAAATAAGGATAGGTCTGACGGGCGTTAAGCGTTATCCTGCCGATAAACTGAAAGGCCTCGTTCAACAGCAACGCCCCCGAATCGGCGTTGATGCGCGCTGAAGCCTGCGAATACCCCTCCCGCATGGGACGGATGCCGGCAAAATACACCGGCTGCACCTCGATGTCGGGCGCCACATACTCGAACACACCCGAAACACGGTACTGCTTGGCCGAAAGGATATGACCCCTCACATCGCGGAACGAGTGCGGACGGGCGTGGTCTCCGAAATACAGCCTGGCATTGCTCAAAGCCTTCAACTGCCCGCCCTTTTCCACCGTTACCGAACCTTTATCGGGCGCAAACAAGGCATCCGCCACCAAAACGCGCCGCACCCCCATAAACCGCAACACCGTATCGGCATACGAAAGATGCGAGGCGGTGGCCTGGAAATGCAGTCCCTCCTGCGCCCGCCGTGTGGAAACGAAATCCTCGCCCGGCAGAACGGCGGTGAACAAATCGCCCGGCTTAACGGTATCCAAGGCCAAAGCCTGCTCCGGACTTATCGCCGCGCCATGGGTCATGTTGACCGTTTGCTGACGCATGTTCCACACCATGCCCGACGCCCTGCCCTCATACTGGTTCAGCCCGAATTCAAGCGGAGAAGAACCGTCTATGGAGCGGAAAGAGCCCAGTTGCTTTTCCAAATCCACCTGCAAGGCGTAGTCTCGGGAAGTCAGGAAATACTCGCCCGGGGATGCCAGCAGACGGAAATCGCCCGAATCGGAAGAGAAGCTGCGCGAACGCACCTCAAAATGCGGGGATGCCAAACGGGCTTCGCCTTTCTTGAAGAAAGCACCCTCGGCACGGGATGCCGAAGCCGAAAAAGAATATTTTCCGGCCAAGACCCAATCGCCGCCGAAGCAATCCAACAGCGAATCCTTGACCGAAGAGACTTCATACAGGGAAGTGTTCTTTATAAACGCGCAATTCACGCCGCCCCCCTTGATCTCAGGATACGACATCGCCCCCGATGTATTTTCTTGCAACCGGAACACCTTCGCTTTCATCCGCATCCGGGAGGGCAGGAAAACAATCCGCGGAGACTCGGCGTGGGAGGCCAAAAAATCGAAATTTCCAGCCCCCTGCAAGCCGCCCCGGTCCAACGACACCTTGCCCGTAAAGAGCGCCTTGCCGTGATAGGCCGGCCAGCCCTCGGCGGGTGTGGGCGTAGCGAAGCCCAACGAGAAATCGGGGCGTATCACCAAGGCTTCCCGGATATCGGGAAAGATGCCGGCCGAAACCAAGGTGCCCTTGAACTTAATGCTGTCCACCTCTATCGTATGGAGCTTTTCCATACGGAAAGGATCCACCTTGAAGTAGAACGAATCGGGCTTGTAGGCGCCTTGCTGTATATCGGCATCATCGTAATAGACATACGCCGGCTGGTTGCTCTCGAATATGGGGTATTCGGGAAAATCTTTCTTGCCGCCCTTGTTGGCCGGATTGTCGATATAGACCGTACCCGAAAGCGAGCGGATAAGCGAAGAAACGGGATGCCTCTTTTCCTCGCCGTCTTCCATACGCACCACTTCCAGCCCGAGCCGTTTCACGTCGGCAATATCTATCTTGTAATCATCGTAGTAGAAACGCGCTCCCCGCACCTGGAAATTGAAAGTCCCGGCATGGAGAAAACCGTTGAAATGGAAATCGCGGTTCTTGAAAATCTCCACCACCGAATCCACCGGTTGCAGATAGACATTCTGCTTGGTGCTCATGTGCACATAGCTTACGCCCGTCATACGTATATCGAGGCTGTCGGTGCGCAGAACGGCTTTCACGATGCCGTTTTCGGAGGTGGTGAACTCTATCTCGTCAAAATCGGCCTTGCCCGCCGAAACATCCAGGTTGTGGAAAAGACGGGGCAGCAGGGTCACCAGTTCCTGCCCCGGATCGTAGCTCACGAAACCGAACGCTATCGGATTGCGGAGTAAGGCCAAGGCCTGGGTGGGAGAAAGCCCCAGCCCTTCCGCCACTTCATACAGATACAGTTCCGTATTGCGGCCTTTGTGCGAAAGCGAATAGAGGCTGTAGAGCGGATTCCTGTCGGTGCCCAGCAGCAGTTTTCCCAATTCCTCGCGCGAATAGAGCTGCAGCGACTTAAAGCTGACCACGCCCACCC
>CAYVJX010000126.1:0-4234 GCA_964451895.1 uncultured Bacteroidaceae bacterium
AATAGCGGTCTCCAAAACCGTTGATGGGAGTTCGATTCTCTCTGCTCCTGCCAAATAATTTAACACGCTGAAAAAATGTCAAAGTTTGTCAACTACGTAAAGGCCAGCAAGGATGAATTGTTGCACAAGGTATCGTGGCCTACGTACTCCGAACTGCAGAACAGTGCGGTGGTGGTGTTTGTGGCTGCCCTCATTGTGGCTGTCATCGTGTTTTGCATGGATATGATTGCCGGCGCACACCCCGATTTGGCGTGGAAAGGTATTTTGGGTTATATATACGACCTGCTGAGATAAAGAAATGAATAGGTTCGACAGACCGCCGGGTCTTGTGGGCACAGCTTCCGGTGCCTGCCGGAAAGGAGGTCGGACCGAATCCATATTACTACGGTTTTTAACCGCTCCATTAAATTCAGCTCTGTCGCACCTCAGGTGATCCGGCTTCGACCGGAAGGCGCGGCTGCTAATCCGACAAAGAGTATGGCCGAACAAGTGAAGAATTGGTACGTAATCCGCGCCGCCAGCGGCGAGGAAAAGAAGGTAAGGGATTATCTGCAAAGCGAGATTTCAAGACTGAACATTCAGGATTATATTTCGCAAGTACTCATTCCCACCGAAAAGGTATATACTATCCGCAACGGGAAGAAAGTGAGCACCGAACGCTCCTATCTGCCCGGTTATGTGTTGATAGAGGCTTTGTTGGTAGGCGAAATCCAACACGTAGTCAAAAACATTCCCGGAGTTTTGGGCTTCTTGGGCAATCACGGCGATCCCGTGCCTTTGCGTCCCGCCGAGGTGCAACGCATCCTCAAAAAGGTGGACGAACTGGCCGATTCGCCCGAAAAACCCATGGAACCCTTTATGGTAGGCGAGCCCGTCAAGGTTACCGACGGTCCGTTCAACAACTTCTCGGCTGTGATTGAGGAAGTGAACGAGGAAAAGAAGAAGCTGAAGGTAATGGTGAAGATCTTTGGGAGAAAGACACCTCTCGAATTGAATTTCTCCCAAGTAGAGAAAGAGTAACGTGGTTTCATTGAATTGTGTTTTTCACATTTAATTTTTAACAGAAAATGGCAAAACAAGTTAGTGCCTTAATCAAGTTGCAGATCAAAGGCGGTGCTGCCAATCCCTCGCCTCCCGTAGGTCCCGCGTTGGGTGCCAAGGGGGTCAACATCATGGAATTCTGCAAGCAGTTTAACGCGCGTACGCAGGATAAGGCCGGACAAGTACTTCCGGTCATCATCACCGTGTTCGCCGATAAATCGTTTGAATTCGTGGTGAAGACGCCTCCGGTTGCCGTTCAGCTGAAAGAACTTTCGAAAGCCAAGAAAGGTTCGGCTGAACCCAACCGTAACAAGGTGGCCAGCGTTACCTGGGAGCAAGTCAGGACGATTGCCGAAAACAAAATGCCCGACTTAAACTGCTTTACCATCGGTTCCGCCATGAGTATGGTGGCTGGTACGGCGCGCAGTATGGGTATTGAAGTAAAAGGCGAAAAACCTGCCGAGTTGAATTAAGACATCACATTTTTAAACAACAACAATGGCAAAAATCTCTAAGAAAAGAAAAGAAGCTTTGGCCAAAGTCGAAAAGGACAAGGTGTATTCCCTTAACGAAGCTGCCGCTTTGGTAAAGGAAATGACCTATACCAAATTCGATGCTTCTATCGACTTGGATGTACGTCTGGGTGTGGATCCCCGCAAGGCGAACCAAATGGTTCGCGGCGTGGTTACCTTGCCCCACGGAACCGGCAAGCAAGTGCGCGTGTTGGTTCTCTGTACGCCCGACAAGGAAGAAGAAGCCAAAGCAGCCGGAGCCGATTACTACGGATTGGATGAATACGTAGAAAAAATCAAAGGCGGTTGGACGGACATTGACGTTGTTATTACCATGCCCAGCGTTATGCCCAAAGTGGGTGCGCTTGGTAAGGTGTTGGGTCCCCGTGGCTTGATGCCTAACCCCAAAACCGGAACCGTTACGATGGAAGTCGGAAAAGCGGTTAAGGAAGTGAAGGCTGGTAAGATCGACTTCAAGGTTGACAAGTTGGGGATTGTTCACGCCAGCGTGGCAAAGGTATCGTTCGATGCCGACAAGATTGCCGACAACGCCCGCGAACTTCTTCAAACCATCGTCAAGCTCAAACCGGCGGCGGCAAAAGGTACGTACATCAACAGCATCTGTATGTCCAGTACCATGAGTCCCGGTGTGAAGATCGACCCCAAGACCATCTAATCCGGTATTAAAAACAGGTAATTTAAACGAGGTATGAAGAAAGAAGAAAAAGCCAGGATCATAGACACCATCTATGAACAGGTACAGGCTAAACCGCACATGTACGTAACCGACATCGCAGGAATGGATGCGGCTGCCACCAGTGCCTTGCGCCGTGCTTGCTTCAAGAACGGGGTCAAATTGATTATGGTGAAGAATACCTTGCTTGAGAAAGCCTTGGAAAAGACAGGAATCGATTTCTCCGAACTGGCACCCGCATTCAAGGGTACCACGGCTATCATGCTTTCGGATGTAAACAAGGCTCCTGCCACTGTAATCAAAGAATTCAGAAAACGCTCCGAATTGCCCATTCTGAAAGGCGCTTATGTAGAAGAGTCGTTCTATTTGGGTGATGCCAGCCTGGAATCTTTGGTTCAGATCAAATCCAAGAACGAGCTTATCGGCGAAATCGTTTCCCTGCTCCAGTCGCCCATCCAAAGCGTTATGGGCGCATTGGAATCGGCTCCCAACAAGGTGGCCGGTCTGGTGGAAGCGTTGGCCGAAAGACCCGAACAGGCTTAATCCGGTCAGGGTATCAAAAAAACAACGGAGGTTTTTCCTCCAACAAAACAAATTATTTTAGAAACTTTAAAAAGTCAAAACAATGGCAGATATTAAAGCTATCGCAGAACAATTGGTTGGTCTTACCGTAAAGGAAGTTAAAGAACTGGCCGACGTATTGAAGAATGAATACGGCATCGAACCCGCTGCCGCCGCTGTAGCCGTTGCGGCTCCCGCTGCCGGTGGTGCCGCTGCCGGTGGTGCCGCCGAAGAAAAAACGCACTTCGACGTTATCTTGAAGTCGGGTGGCGCCAACAAATTGGCCGTGGTTAAATTGGTGAAAGAATTGGCCAGCCTCGGCTTGAAAGAAGCCAAGGAATTGGTTGACGGTGCTCCCAAGACCGTCAAGGAAGGCATCAGCAAGGCCGAAGCCGAAGCTTTGAAGAAGAGCTTGGAAGAAGCCGGTGCCGAAGTTGAAATGAAATAATTTTAACCTTTTCGGTTCCCGAACATGAGGGGGAAGGCATGTCCGCCCCCCTCGTGTTTTTTGCGTATATAACCCCCTGTTCCTAAACGTTTATTAAAAACCTACTACTTTGTCGACTAAGGTTGTTAAAAAGATAAATTTTGCTTCGGTCAAACCGGCCGAGCATATTGATTTTTTGGATATTCAGCTTAAATCTTTCCAAGATTTCTTTCAGCTGGAAACCAATCCCGAAAATCGGGTGAATGAGGGTCTTTACAAAGTTTTCGCCGAGAATTTTCCCATAACCGACGCCCGCAACCATTTTGAGTTGCGTTTTCTCGACTACTTTATCGATCCTCCGCGTTACAGCATAGAAGAATGTTTGGACAGAGGGCTTACGTACAGCGTTCCCCTCAAGGCCAAGTTGCAGCTTGTTTGCCAAGACAAGGAACAGGACGATGATTTCAAGGAAATCATTCAGGAAGTTTATTTGGGAATGATTCCCTACATGACACCGGGCGGTTCATTCATCATCAACGGTGCCGAACGTGTCATCGTTTCTCAGTTGCACCGTTCTCCGGGCGTTTTCTTCGGTGCAAGTTACCATACCAACGGCCAACAGTTGTATTCGGCGCGTATCATTCCGTTCAAGGGTTCTTGGATGGAGTTCACCACCGACATCAACAACGTGATGTACGCTTACATCGACCGTAAGAAGAAATTGCCCATCACCACGCTTTTGCGTGCCATCGGTTACGAAACCGATAAGGATATCCTCGAAATTTTCGACCTGGCGAAAGAAGTGAAAGTTTCCCGCTCGGGTCTTAAGAAATATATCGGCGCCCGTCTTGCCGCGCGTGTGGTCCGCTCGTGGGTGGAAGACTTTGTGGATGAAGATACGGGCGAAGTGGTTTCGATTGAGCGTACCGAAATGCTCATCGACCGTGAAACCGAATTGGAAGAAAGCCACATCGACCTTATCGTGGATGCCGGCATCAA
>CAYVJX010000127.1:0-4229 GCA_964451895.1 uncultured Bacteroidaceae bacterium
CGGCTCGTGGTCGGAACTGCGGTAAGGCCCGGTATGGTGCTCCGTATCGCGGTCGTAATCCCAAAACGAGGGTTCATCGGAATTGATGTGCCATATCGTGGCTCCCGTAACGGCTTCTTCCATCTGGGGCGAGGCCAGCGAATAATCCAGATACTGCACCTGTCCGTCGAAACAATAGCTGTAATTCTCCCCGAAACGGTGGGTCTGATTGCGGTAACCGGCATCGGTAAACACACGGATAGGGTCTTCAAGATACATGGCGTTCAAGTCGCCCATAATCAGAACGCGGTCGGTATGGTAGTAGAACTTGAGCGAATTGAGCCTGTCCTGCACGGCGTAGGCTTCTTGCAGACGGCGGTTGTTGAAGATGCCCTGCCCGTCGCCCTGGTCGGCATCCGCCCCTGTGCCCGTGCCCGATTTGGCCTTGAAATGGTTGATGCTGAAAATAAATTTCTGCCCGTGCCGGAGTTCCTGAAAAGCCTGGATAAGCTTGCGGTTGGTGGGGCCTACGTTGTTGAGCATGAAATACTGGTCGTAAGGCTCCACTTTGGAAGGCCGATAGACGATATGGTTGAGCGTGTAGTCCGAAACCGCCTGATAGCCGTTCCAGCTCAGATAGGTGTAGGGATCGGAGGTCTTGCGGTTGAGCGCGGCCACGAGGCTGTCGATCACCTTCTTGCCGCCGCCCACTTCCACCAGGCCGAACATATCAGCATCGATGGCCGAGAGCGCGGCCACCAGACGTTCCCGCTGCAGGGGTTCTTTGTCGTAGTAGCGTTCCAGATTAAAGCCGCATATCTTGAGCTCGTAGTTGCCCAAAGCCGCCTCGTCGGGCGCGGCGGTGCGCTCGTTGCCGTAAAAAACGGGCTTCTCCACCGCATAGGCCACGTAACGGCTGTCCGATTGGTCAAGCACGAACAGCAGGCTGTCGGTTCTCTGTCCGGTGCGGCAGGTTCCGTCGGCATCCAGCCACGGGTTGTGGGAGGGATAGCGGGTATTGCTGCCGTCGTCCAGCACAAGCCGGTTGAGGCGGTTGGAATCCACCGCGCGGCGGTAGGCGTCACTGCCGGGCATATTGTAGTCGGTGGGCGAGCGCAGGCGTTTGGAACTCAGTTCCACCGAGGCATCCGATTGAACCTGGTAATTGGATGTAAGATACATCGGGTGCGCGATACGCAAGGCCATGCCTTCGTGGCGTTCAAAATCGGCCGGGGAAGAAAGGTCATCGGGAAAACGTACGGTTTTGTAGGGAATGTCAAGCCCCTGCGAGAGCACCTGCAGGTTCTTTACGCCGCTCAGCTGGGTGCGTTGCCGGTATTCGCCCACGGTGGCATCGAACAAAACGAAATCGCCTTGCCGCACGTTCTGTTTTCCATACACGAAAATGCCGCCCGAAGCGGTGTCGTTCCCCGCCGCCGTATCCTGCACAAAGAACCCGTTCAGTTCGTCCTGCCCGAACAAGGTATGGGTAACCACCCCCTGAACACGCACCTGCCGGTCGATATACGGCGACTCGTTTCCCGCGCCCTGTATCCGGGCTATGGGCACCATGTCCTGCGCGGCAAGAGGCGCCAAGGCCGCCCACGCAAAGGCAAAAACAAACAACGCGATTCTTTTCATCCTTTAAACACTCAATAAATCCGACAATTTTCCAAACACCTGACGGGGCAGCCTGTTCTGATACAGAATGGCATGAACGGCCTCGAAAACGGGCATACTGATATCGAAATTCCGCTTTACCTCGTTCAGACTGCCGGCGGCATAATAACCCTCGGCCACCATTTTCATCTCCAGTATCGCCGAACGCACCGAATACCCCTGCCCTATCATATTGCCGAAGGTACGGTTGCGGCTGAACTGGGAATAGGCCGTTACGAGCAGGTCGCCCAGATAGGGCGCCGAATGCAGGTTGCGGTCTATAGCGTGAATCAGGTTCAGGAAACGCTTCATCTCATCGGCGGCGCAGCTCACCAGCACCGCCACAAAGTTGTCGCCATAGCCCAAGCCTTTGGCGATACCCACCGCCAGCGCATATACGTTCTTGAGCACCGCCGCGTATTCGATGCCGTAAAGGTCGTCGCTGCAACGGGTCTTGACGTATTCGCACGAGAAGCAACGGGCCACATAGCGCGCCAGTTCCGCGTTCCGGGCGGCCGCCGTAAGGTAGGTGAGCCGGTTCAAGGCGATTTCCTCGGCATGGGAAGGGCCGCTGATAACCGCCATGTTTTCTTCCGGCACGCCGTAGAAATCGCGCAGATACTCGCAAACCACCTGATTCTTTTCGGGCACGATGCCTTTGGTGGCCGAACACAGCAGTCGGGAACGCAATATATCGGGGTCTATCCCCTGCAAGGCTCCCGGCAGATAGACGGCCGGCACCACCAGCACCAACGTCTGCGCCTGACGGGCAATCTCGTTGATGTCGTTGCTTACCGTAATGCGCCCCACGGGAAATTCCACCGAAGAAAGGTACAACGGATTGACCCCCTCCGACTGCAAGCCTTGCCGTATCTCTTCCTCGCGCACCCACCAATAGAGGTGTTCGTGGTTATTCAAGAGAATCTTGGCTATCGCCGTGGCCCAGCTGCCGCCGCCTATTACGGCTATCTTTCTGCTTTCCATCAGAGACCCAGCACTTCTTTGCCCTGCACGAAATAGATGTCTTTGGCAATGTCGGCGGCGGCGATCCGTTCCAGATCGGCCTGCAATCCGGCATCCATCACGGTTTTTTCCGCCATCCATTGGCGAACGCCTTCATAGTCGCCTTCGGCCTGGTATTGGAGAATCTGCGCCATCAAAGCTCTTGTGGCGGCCTTCATTTCGGGCAGGTTCACGGTATAGATGCCGTCTTGGCTGCGGGTAAAGGCGTTGTAGTCTTTCATAAAGTTAAAGCAAAGCATGTTGGCGTTGCCGTGCGCGCTGGCCGTGCCGAAGCGGATGGAGCGGAAGATGCCGGCAAAGAAGGTGATATAGTTCATATCCACGTCCGCACCGCTCATTTCGCCTTTTTCGTAGAGCTGTTCCACCATATAGAGCCCCATGATGTCGGCCTTGGCTTCTTCAAACGCGGAATAGGCTTCCTTGAGGGCGGCACGGACCGTGCCCTTGCCGTTGATGGTGTTCTTCACGCCCAGACCGTGCGCCACTTCATGGAAAGTTACGTTTTCGAAGAAACAGTTGAAGTCCACCATCTTCTGCTGTTCGGGATCCATCACGATATTCGAGATGGGCAGCAGGATTTCATCGAACTTGGCTTTCATGGCGTTCTTGAGCTGCAGTTTGCGCGTGCCTTTCTGAATATGCACCCTTTCGTCGTTGGGCAGGTTGATGGCGATGGTCTTGCCGCCGGCATTGCAGTCGCCGCGATACAGAACCACATCGTAAACGTTCAGGTCGGAATCGGTGCCGGGCATCTCGCTCTTATACTTGGGATCCACGGGCAATTCGCGTTGCAGCATGGGCAACATGGCGGAGAACTTGGCCAGTTTCGCGCTCCATTCGGGATCCTTTATCAACAGAAAGGATTCGTGCGCCGACTTATAGCCGAAAAGGTCATCTTCGTAGTCTTCGATAGGGCCTACCACAAAATCGATTTCGGAAGTCTTGGCATCCATCCACGCCAGATCGCTTTCAAAATAGTCGTCGGTGCGCAGAGCCTGGGCGCGCAGGCTCAGATATTTCTTAAAGCCGGCATCGCTCGCCAGGGCAGCCGCGGAATCGAGCAAGGCCGCCGCTTGGTCTATTTCTTCCTTAAAGTAATCGTGATACCAGATAGCCTGCAGTTGGCCGTCCTCACCGCGGCGGATCACCGTGTAGTGCGAATCCTTGTTTTCGTCTTTCCATGCCTCGAACTCGGCCACCGTCATGTCGCCCGGATAGAAGTAGGCACCCACCGGCTTGTCATCGAGGCCGTTCAGTCCGGGAACTTCCATAAAGGCGCGGTTGCCGTCGAGCCTGTCCCAAGGGCCGTAGTTGATTTCGGCGAACTTGCGGGTCACGGGGTCTTCTATCGCGCCTAAAAATTCATCCTTGTCTCCGAAGAAGGCTTCTTTCCAGAAAATCCGGTCCATCAGCTCGGCCGCATCGCACAGATACGCCATCATCTTTTTGTCCGTATCGCTGAAACGGCTCAAATCGGCGGTGAGTTCCACACGGGCATACCCGTTTACGATAGCCTCGTTTTCTACCTTGCAACTGTTCTTGTTACAGCATGAACTGAGCACAAGCGC
>CAYVJX010000128.1:0-4211 GCA_964451895.1 uncultured Bacteroidaceae bacterium
CGCCGTGAGCATCAAGGTGATAGAGCCTGTTTTCGAGAGCCAGACCAAAACCAAGTTAGGTTCGGTCTATATGGACAACAGCGAGGAGTCGAAAAAGGCGCAGAGCGGCGAAAACCGCGAGACGGTGCGCAACTACGTGAGCAACTCGGTGAAGAAGAACCTCGACAATTTTCTGCATATCAACACCGACGTGGCCGAAGCCATGCAGCGCAAGATCATCGAAAGCGAGAAAGAGCGCAAGAGCATGACCGACCTCAAGAAGCTCAGCCGCGAAAGCGCCAAGAAAGTGAACCTGCACAACAAGAAACTGCGCGATTGCCGGGTTCACTACGATTCCAACCACGACCTGCGTTTGCAGACCACGCTGTTCATTACCGAAGGGGATTCGGCCACGGGAAGCATCACCAAGAGCCGCGATGCCAACACCCAGGCCGTGTTCAGCCTGCGCGGAAAGCCACTCAACAGCTACGGGCTGAGCAAGAAAATCGTATATGAGAACGAAGAGTTCAACCTGTTGCAAGGGGCTTTGAACGTGGGCGAGGACATGGAGAACCTGCGTTACAACAATATCGTGATAGCCACCGATGCCGATGTGGACGGGATGCATATCCGCATGTTGCTGCTCACTTTCTTCCTGCAGTTCTTTCCCGATATCGTGAAGACGGGGCATCTCTATATCCTGCAGACGCCGCTGTTCCGCGTGCGCAACAAACAAAAGACTTTCTACTGCTATACCGAAGAGGAACGCCTGCAGGCCATCAAGGAAATAGGAAACAAGCCCGAAATAACCCGATTCAAAGGCTTAGGGGAAATCTCCCCCGAAGAATTCAAGGTGTTTATCGGACCGCAGATGCGTCTGGACCCCGTTATCATGCGTAAGGAACAGGGCATACGCGAAACATTGGAATTCTATATGGGAAAGAACACGCCTGAACGCCAGGGTTTCATTATGGAAAACCTGCGCACCGATATTGACGTGGATTAAAGACCGCTCTTCATCGCCGTGAGTTTTTCGGCCACGGCTCGCATAATCTTCTCCATCTTTTCGGGATGGTGCATGTAATATCTCTCTATCGCTCGGTATTGCTCGTAATTGATGCCGTATTTCTGAAAAATCGGCACATAAACATCTATCGAACGGTCTATCATCACCCGGTTCGCCTCGTCTTTTTGCTCGCGGGTCTGATACAGGTGCGCCTCCGCCAAACGGATATCGCACAGCAGCTCGCACATCTGCTTCTGATTGAGGAACGGCTGCGGCCTGTCGCTATGGCAGGAAACAGAAAAACACATTACCGACACCCATACGAAGATGCCGGCAATGTGCTTTATTTTAAGGAATAACTTATTCATAATTATTTGGTGCTGACCACGCAGACGCGGCTCAGGCTCCAAAAACTTTGCGGATTGGTAATCTCGATTTTAAAGTTCTTCTTGTCTTTGATATCGATACGGTAACTGCCTCTGGGATGGTTGCTCAACACATCCGCTTTGGTGGAGTGGGTTTCGATAACATGCATTTCATTGAAATCGGGAACAGCGGTAAGGGAGGAAACCTTGATGTCCGGATTGACACTGTTCTTGACAACGATGCCTTTAGACTTCAATTCCTTGGCGGGAGCGGCGATATAATAAACGGTCTTGGTCTGGTTCAGTTGGCTGTTCAGACTCGAGATGGTGGCTTCCTGTTCTTCCAAACGGGCAAGATATTGCTGTTCGTTGGCCTTGAGTTCCTTATTGATGTTTTCCAAAGCGGCGTAAGCATCTTTGAGCGATGCCAGTTCCTGTTGCAGGCTTTCGATACGGGCTTCGCTTTCGGCCAATTGTTTCTTAAGTGAGGCTATCATCTTGACCTGGCTTTGGTTGAGTTCGTTCAAGCGGGCGGTTTCCTTTTCGAGCGCTTCGATTCTTTCGGCATCCTGCGGATTGTTGACCGCTATGGCATGTTTTTCTTTGAGTGAAACGTTCTCAGCCTGGAGTTTCTTGCTCTCCGCACGGGCGGCCACCAACTGGCGGCGCAGGCTTTCCATGTTCTGCAATTTCTGACGGTTGCTTTCCATCAATTTGCCGATGGCAACGATGTCGGCGATGATGCGCTGCTGCACGTCGGCATTTTCTTCGGCATCCTGGCTATTGCGGTTGATCATTTTTTCGCGCGTCTTGATAACCTGCAGGTTGGCGTCGATTTCGGCATAGGCGTTCATAAACTGTATCTGTACCGAATCCGATTTGATGATTTCGTTGTTCAGTCTTTCGTTTTCGGCTTCCAACCTCTTTTCTCTCGGGGTCTTGCACGAAGTGGTGAACATCAACACGCCGCACAAGGAAGCGATGGCGATAAAAGAGCTGCGTTTAAACATCATGGCTGTATTTTTTAAGTTCTTGTTTCAAAAATTACGCGCAAGACACACTTGCACAACTTACAAAGTTACGCTAATTTTTTGAAACAGACGAAAACTATTTACATTTCACGCTTTCTTGCGCGGCAGTTCCGGGAGCAGTTTACGGAACGTCTCCTATAATAAGGTGTCACAAGGCGACACCATGATGGCCAGGCGGCGATAATCGGGACGAGAACGAAAACAATATCCGATATTCAAATTTCGGCGGGTCAAATTAGGTTCTTGTTTTATCTCCCGATATTTCGTACCTTTGCCTGCTGTTTTTGGCGCGGAACAGGCTCTCCCGAAGGGGTTTGGGATGCGGTAAAACACAGATTATCAGTTTGTATAACAGTAATAAGCGATAAAGATGAAACGTACTTTTCAACCCCACCGCCGCAAGCGTGTCAACAAACACGGATTTCGTGAAAGAATGTCCACCGCCAACGGTCGTCGTGTTTTGGCCGCCCGCAGGGCTAAAGGTCGTGCCAAACTGACGGTTTCGGACGAGAGATAGTTTGCAACATAGGCTTATGTTCTGAAGATTCTGTTCATTCCCTCGGGAAAGGGCAGAATTTTTTTTATCGGACGAAAAACCAGACACATGATTTCGTTCTTGCTTTTGTTAGTGATAGGAGGACTTCTGCTGGCGGGGTTTATCCTGCGTGTGTTGACAAGGATATTCTTTCCTTGGATACGGCCTGACAGGTGGAGTTACCGGGAAAAAGGCCAGGAAAAGCCCAGGAAGCCCGAAGGTTCGGTAAGCATCGACTATGTACCGCCCAGGCAGGACATGAAAGACAGCCGCCCGGGAAACAATGCGCCCGATTCCGATTACGTGGATTACGAAGAAGTGAAACAATGAACATTTTTGAAAAAGCATCCGCATATATAAAGAAAAGCATCCCTACAGACCCCAAGCTATTGCGCCGGGAGGTAAAGAGCTACATCATGATTACGCTTTGCCTTGGCCTCTATGCCTTGGCTTTGGTGGCGTTCATCATCAATTCCGAAATCGTGAGCGGGGGGGTGAACGGTATCTCCACGCTTATTTTCTACGCTACCGGCAAATCGGTTCCGGTGGCGGTGAGCTCGTTCATCATCAATGCCGTGCTGTTGCTTATCGGTATCAGGATTCTCGGCAAGGGCTTCGGTTTCAAGACCATCTGGGCCATCGTGGGGCTTTCGCTGTTTATCTCGATGTGGACGGGCATCATCCGTGAGCCTATCCTGGCAGACGACAAGTTCCTTTCCGCCGTTCTGGGCGGTGCCCTGATCGGGCTTTCCATCGGAACGGCCTTCAACTACGGCGGCAGCACGGGCGGCACGGATATCGTGGCCCTGATTGTATCCAAATACCGCAATGTGGGGCCGGGCAGGGTCATTCTCCTGTGCGATATCTTTATCATTTCCTCCTCCTTTATCGTTTTCCACTTTTTCAACGGCCATTCGGTGGTGGATTCGGTGCGGGTAGTGCTTTACGGATTCGTTACGATGGGCGTTACCTCCTACACGATAGACCTTCTGGTGTTGGGAAGCCGTTCAAGCGTTCAGCTGCTGATCAACTCGGCAAAGTATGAGGCCATCGCCGACATGATTTCCCACGAAAAGAACCGGGGCGTGACACTGCTGAACGCCGAGGGTTATTACAGCAAGAAAGAAACGCGCGTTCTGTTGGTGCTGGTGCGCAAATATGAACTGCAACCGCTTATGAAACGCATCAAAGACATCGATGCCAACGCTTTCATGAGCGTTACCAACGCTTTGGGTGTGTTCGGAAACGGTTTTGAAGATATCAAGTAACCGATGAAGCGGAGTAGTTTACGATTT
>CAYVJX010000129.1:0-4179 GCA_964451895.1 uncultured Bacteroidaceae bacterium
ATTTCGAGCCTGCGCAGACGGCGGTCATCGACCGGGAATGGGCGCAGAAGGTGGGTTCGGAGCAGGCGGAATACACGCCCGTCAATCCGGTGGTGGATAGGGTGGAATTGGTTTACTATCAGCCTAATCACTTGAAATACGAATATACGGCCTCGGCCTCGCGCCCCTTGGTGTTCTCGGAGGTCTATTACAAGACATGGAAAGCTTATGTGGATGGCGAGGAAGTGCCGTTGTACAGAGTGGATTATATCTTACGCGGCATCACGGCACCTCAGGGACGGCATACGGTGGAACTCAAGTGCCGCAACGAAATCATCGCCAAGAGCGGCATCCTCACCAACATAGGTTCGGGCTTGAACGCGGCTGCGATTCTGTTGATTATTTCGATGTTGGTTTTCAACCGATGTTTCACCGCCTGCCCTCGGAAAAAAGAATAAAAGCCTTATGAAATTTTCAGTCATTATTCCCGTATATAACCGGCCTGATGAGATGGCCGAGATGCTGGAAAGTCTTGCCGCGCAGACCGAAAGGAATTTTGAGGTGGTTGTGGTGGAAGACGGTTCCACCTTGCCCTGCAAAGAAGAAGTTGACCGCTATGCCGACAGACTGGAAATACAATATGTGTCCAAGCCCAATACCGGCAGAAGCGATACACGCAACGTGGGGATGAAACATGCCAAGGGCGATTATTTCCTCTTTTTCGATTCGGACTGCATCCTTCCGCCCGAATATATCCAGACCTTGAACCGTTGCCTGCAAAACGACTGTACGGATTGCTTCGGGGGACCCGACAGAGCCTTGCCTACCTTTACGGATATGCAGAAAGCGGTGAATTTCGCTATGACGTCTTTCCTTACCACAGGGGGAATCCGGGGAAGCGGCAAGGTATGCATGGAGAAATTCCATCCCCGTTCATTCAATATGGGTTTTTCACGGGCTGTCTATGAGAAGGTGGGCGGTTTCAAGGATATGTTCGGCGAAGACATCGATTTGAGTATCCGTATCCGGCAGGCAGGCTTCAAGACGATGCTTTTTCCGGAAGTGTCCGTTTATCACAAACGCCGTGTAAACCTCAAGAAGTTCTTCCGTCAGGTATATAATTTCGGGCAGGCGCGCATTTTCCTTTACCGCCTGCATCCCGAATCGCTCAAGGCCGTGCATGCCTTACCGGCCTTGTTTGTGCTGGGAGAGGCGGCTTTACTGTTGCTTGCCGTTTTCCATACCCCTTATTGGCTGTTGCTCTTGGTATTGTATGGTCTGATGCTGTTCTGCGCTTCTGCTGTCAAGAATAAAAGTCTTAAGATCGCGCTTTTGTCGGTGGTAACGGGTTTCGTGCAGTTGAACGGCTACGGTTGCGGCTTTATCAAGGCATTCTGGAGCAAGGTGGTGCTTAAGAAAGATTTGGAAAAAGGCGAAAAATTGCGCCGTTCCTACAACAAATAGCGCGTTTGCGCCTTACATCCAGCGCCTTTTCTTGGCAAAGATGATAAAGAAGGCGGCCACGAGCGCCATGAACCCAACGATGAACCAAAAGAAATGGGTGCGGTTCATGAACGGGAGCGCCACATTCATACCGTAAACACCGGTAATGAACGTAAGAGGCAGGAAGATGGTGGAGATGAGGGTCATGATTTTCATCACTTCGTTGATACGGTTGGTCTGCATCGAATCGAAAGTCTTGGAGAGGCCTTCGATCAATTCGCCGTTGTCTTCCACCATATCCCACATCTTCTGATAGTAGTCCACGATATTGCCCCAGTAGTCTTCCATAAAGTCGCTGTTTTCCGAAAAGCCCTTGATCATACCGGATTCGAATTTCTGGAACAGGCGCAGCTGAGGTTTGAAAATGGTGTTCAGCAAAATGATGTTGCGCCGCGTCATGGAGAGCCTTTCAATCGTGATGTCGGCGCGTTTGTTGAACAAGTCGCGGTTGATGCTTTCGATGTTCACGCCCACACGCAGCAATAACGAGTAGGAATCCACCAGCAGACGGTTCAGAATCGTGTAGAGCAGGGTATCGGAGTTGAACTCGTCGAAGTCTTCCTCCAATTTTTCGGGGTGCTTTTCCGCCAGTTCAAAAATGTTTTTGAGGATGCCTTGCGTCCGGGTGAGCGTAATGATATAACTCTTGCCCCAGAATATCTTGATTTCGCGCGTGTGGAGCGTATGCCCCTGACGGTCAAAGCCGGGAAAATGCAGGATAAGGAAGTTGTAGTCGTCGTAAATATCGATTTTGGGACGTTGCGCCATACTGCGGCAGTCCTCGATATCCAAGGGGTGAAAGTGAAACTCTTCCTCCAAGAACGTCAAATCCTCCTCGTTGGGATTCTGTATGTAGTGCCAGTTCAAGGCACCGAGTTCAAGGCTTTCCATCATGGCGACCCCCTTGTTTACTGATTGAAAAACGACTACATGCCGGTATCGGATTTGTTTTATGGTTTCTGCGCTGCGCGCACCAAAGGTGCAAAGGTAAGAAAAAATCAAAAATTCTCTCGGCTCTGTTATCTTTATTATCTTTGCCGCGCCTGTGCGATAGTTGGCGCGCGGGCGGTTTTAACGCAAACAAGGCACCGATGGATGTAAAGTTAGACAGCGTGAGAGACGCGATACGGGACTTCAAGGAAGGTAAATTCCTGATAGTGGTGGATGATTATGACCGCGAGAACGAGGGCGATCTGGTAATCGCCGCCGAAAAGGTGACGCCCGAAAAAATCAATTTCATGCTCAAGCATGCCCGTGGGGTATTGTGCGCTCCCATCACGCTTTCGCGGTGCGAGGAATTGAACCTGCCCCACCAGGTGGAACACAATACTTCCGTGCTGGGAACTCCCTTTACGGTTACGATAGACAAGTTGGCCGGCTGCACCACAGGAGTGTCGGCTTCCGACCGCGCCGCCACGATTCTGGCATTGGCCGACCCCAAGGCCAAACCCGAAGACTTCGGGCGTCCGGGGCATATCAATCCGCTGTATGCGCAGGATTTGGGCGTGTTGCGCCGGGCAGGCCATACCGAAGCCTGTGTGGATCTGGCACGGCTGGCCGGGCTTTATCCGGCGGCCGCCTTGATGGAAATCATGAGCGAAGACGGCACGATGGCACGACTGCCCGAATTGCGGAAGTTCGCCGATGAACACGGCATCAAACTGATCTCGATTGCCGATCTGATCGCCTACCGCATTCAGACCGAAAGTCTGGTAAAGGAAGAAGTGGTGGTGAAACTGCCCACGCATCACGGCAATTTCCAACTCCATGCCTTTACCGAAAACAATAGCGGAACCTTGCATCTGGCCTTGGTAAAAGGTTCATGGAAAGAAGATGAGCCTATCTTGGTGCGTGTGCATTCGTGCTGCCTCACGGGGGATGTGTTGTCTTCCTGCCGTTGCGATTGCGGCGAACAGTTGCACGACGCCATGGAAATGGTAGAGAAGGAAGGCAAAGGCATCGTGCTCTACATGAACCAGGAAGGCCGTGGTATAGGTCTGCTCAACAAATTGAAAGCCTATAAGCTGCAAGACCAAGGCAAGGATACGGTAGAAGCCAATGTGTTGCTCGGTTTCAAGCCCGATGAACGCGACTATGGCATCGGCGCGCAGATTCTGCGCAGCCTACACGCCCATAAGGTACGCTTGATTACCAACAATCCCGCCAAGCGCGTGGGCTTGGAAAGCTATGGTATCGAAATCGTGGAAACGGTGCCCATCATCGAACAGCCCAACCCATACGACGAGGCCTATCTGCGTACTAAGCAGGATAAGATGGGGCATAAATTGCAATTCTAAAAAAACTGTTTCCAAGCATTCATCTGCTTCGTTACGGGCTTGCGAAACTTCGGTCACTTACTGCAGTAAGCTCCCTCAGCTTCGCAAGCCCAAGCCTCGCATCTGAACGCTTGGAAACAGTTTTTTCTCGCCAAGACTTTCCAAGCATTCATCTGCTTCGTTACGGGCTTGCGAAACTTCGGTCACTTACTGCAGTAAGCTCCCTCAGCTTCGCAAGCCCAAGCCTCGCATCTGAACGCTTGGAAACAGTTTTTTCTCGCCAAGACTTTCCAAGCATTCATCTGCTTCGTTACGGACTTGCGAAACTTCGGTCACTTACTGCAGTAAGCTCCCTCAGCTTCGCAAGCCCAAGCCTCGCATCTGAACGCTTGGAAACAGTTTTTCCTTTGCCCGGCTTTTC
>CAYVJX010000130.1:0-4142 GCA_964451895.1 uncultured Bacteroidaceae bacterium
TTTGCATCCGATATCGGTTTCCGTCCAGCAGGATATGGAGTTCGTTTGATGCAGAATATCCTTGGCGGATGAAAAGGGAATCCGGTGAAAGTCCGGAACTATCCCCGTAGCTGTAAGTTTCAATAAGGAACATACGGAGAACCACTGGGTAAAACCGGGAAGGGCGTGTGTTGGGAAACAAGTCAGAAGACCTGCCGCATATCGGGTAACATCCTGCGCTTCGGGTGAAAAGCGGCGGAATGGCTTGGATTCTCTTGCGGTACCGAGGCTGTTCTTCTGTTTTCTTCCCGAAAAATAAAGTGTTGTAATTTAAGATTCGGAGTTTTGGCTATAGCGCCGAAGACTAAGGATTTGATTTTTATAAAAATACGGATATGGAACTTTTTATCATTAAGAGAGACGGAAAGAAAGAGCCTTTTTCGATAGACAAAATCAAGAAGGCGATTTCGAAGGCTTTCTTGTCGGTGGGCAGTTTCGCCACGCAGGATGTGATCGCCAACATCCTGAGCCGGGTCAGCATCACCAACGAGATGACGGTGGAAGAAATACAGAACCAGGTGGAGGTGGCTTTGATGGCGGAACGCTATTATGCGGTGGCCAAATCCTATATGCTCTACCGCCAGCAGCATATCGAAGACCGCGAGGTGCGCGACAAACTCAGGTTCCTTATCGATTACTGCGATGCCTCCAATGCCGCCACCGGCAGCAAGTACGACGCCAACGCCAACGTGGAGAACAAGAATATGGCCACGCTGATAGGGGAGTTGCCCAAGTCGAATTTCATACGGCTCAACCGACGTATGCTTACCGACCGCCTCAAGGATATGTACGGCAAGGAAGTGGCAGACCGCTATATCGATTTGCTCAACAACCACTATATCTACAAGAACGATGAAACGAGCCTGGCCAATTATTGCGCCAGCATCACCATGTATCCGTGGCTTACGGGCGGCACGATTTCGATAGGCGGCAATTCCAAGGCTCCCACCAACCTCAAGTCTTTCTGCGGCGGTTTCGTGAATATGGTGTTCATGGTGTCGAGCATGCTGAGCGGGGCTTGCGCCACACCCGAATTCCTGATGTACATGAACTATTTCATCGGGTTGGAATACGGGGAGGATTATTACCTGCATGCCGACCAGGTGGTGGATCTTTCCAAGAAAGGCCGCACCTTGGACAAGGTGATCACCGATTGCTTCGAGCAGATCGTCTATTCGATCAACCAACCCACGGGCGCGCGCAACTATCAGGCGGTGTTCTGGAACATTTCGTATTACGACCGCTATTATTTCGAAAGCCTGTTCGGTAATTTCTACTTTCCCGACGGAACCCGTCCCTGTTGGGAATCGCTCAGCTGGCTGCAGAAGCGTTTCATGAAATGGTTCAACGCCGAACGTCTGCGCACCGTGCTCACTTTTCCGGTGGAAACCATGGCGCTCCTTACCGAGAACGGCGATGCCAAAGACACCGAATACGGCGATTTTACGGCGCAGATGTACGCCGAAGGGCATTCTTTCTTTACCTATATGAGCGACAACGCCGATTCTTTGAGCAGCTGTTGCCGCCTGCGCAACGAGATTCAGGACAACGGCTTCAGCTACACGCTTGGGGCAGGCGGCGTTTCCACAGGTTCCAAGAGCGTGTTGACGGTGAACCTGAACCGCTGCGTACAATATGCCGTGCGGCAGAATATGCCTTACAAGATGTTTTTGGAAGACATCGTGGATTTCTGCCACAAGGTGCAGCTGGCCTATAACGAGAATCTCAAGTATATGCACGCCAAGGGCATGTTGCCGCTGTTCGACGCGGGCTACATCAATCTGGGCAGGCAGTACCTCACCATCGGGGTCAACGGCCTGGTGGAAGCTGCCGAGTTCCTGGGCATCGAGATCAGCGACAATCCGCGATACGAGAAATTCGTGCAGGATGTGCTGGGGCTGATAGAAGACTGCAACCGGCGGTACCGCACCAAGGAGGTGATGTTCAACTGCGAGATGATTCCGGCCGAGAACGTGGGCGTGAAACATGCCAAATGGGACAGGCAGGACGGCTACGTGGTGCCGAGGGATTGCTACAACAGCTATTTCTATATTGTGGAAGACGACAAGATCAACATTGTGGATAAATTCCGCCTGCATGGCCGCAAATACATCGAGCACCTTACCGGGGGATCTGCCTTGCACATGAACCTGAACGAGCATCTGAGCCAGGAACAGTACCGCCAGCTGCTCCGGGTGGCGACCCGGGAGGGCTGCAATTACTTTACCTTCAATATTCCCAATACGGTCTGCAACGACTGCGGGCATATCGACAAGCGCAACCTCAAGGAGTGCCCCTCCTGCAAGAGCAAGAACCTCGATTACCTGACCCGTATCATCGGCTACATGAAGCGGGTCAGCAATTTCTCCCAAGCCCGGCAGAAGGAGGCCGCCCAACGCCATTATGCTACGGTTCGCCAGTTATGACATCGTTTTTCAGGAGATTCCCGGCGAGGTTACGCTGGCGGTGAACCTTTCCAACTGTCCCAATACCTGCCAGGGATGCCACAGTCCGCATCTGCGCCAGAATATAGGGGAGGTGTTGGATGAGCAGGCGATTGCCGCCCTGTTGGAGGAATACGGCGATGCCGTAAGCTGTTTCTGCTTTATGGGAGGGGATGCCGACCCGGCGGCGGTGGAGCGGAGCGCGGTGCTGGTAAGGCGGCTTTCCGGCGGAAAACTCAAGACGGCCTGGTATTCGGGCAGGGACGAACTGGCTCCCGGCATCCGTGCGGAGCATTTCGACTATATCAAGATAGGTTCTTACCGCGAGGCCTTGGGCGGTCTTGCTTCACCTACCACCAACCAGCGGCTTTATCGGGTCGAGAACGGCGGACTGCACGATATGACGAGCGTTTTTTGGCGGGATTGGCGTACCTTTGCGCCTTGAACCGTTAAAAAGTTTTCCTATGAACCTTCATTTCGACATAAGCCAGATATCCACCACCTTTATGGTGCTTTTCGCCGTAATCGACATTACCGGCTCCATTCCCATCATCGTGGGCTTGAACGGCTCGGGCAAGAAAGTGCACGCGGGCAAGGTGGCGGGTATCTCGCTGGCCATTCTGGTGGCTTTCCTCTTTGTGGGGGAACGCTTGTTGCATCTGTTCAACATCGACGTGGAATCCTTTGCCGTGGCGGGCTCGTTGGTGCTGTTCGCCCTGGCGGTGGAAATGACCTTCAACGTGGAACTCTTCAAGAACGACGGCACGGCGGGGCAGGCTTCGCTGATTCCGGTGGTCTTTCCGTTGGTGGCCGGGCCGGGAACGCTGACCACGGCTTTGTCTTTGCGGGCGGAGTATTCGGCGGAGAACATCTTGTTGGCGATGGTGTTGAATATGGTGATCGTCTATTTCGTGATACGGAAAATCGATGTGGTGGAAAGGCTTATCGGGCGGAACGGGATTTATATTTCGCGGAGGTTCTTCGGGGTTATTCTTTTGGCGATGGCGGTGAAGTTGTTTGCTTCTAATGTGCATAATTTGATATAAAGGGGAGACCCTTTTGAAGTGAACCCCAAAAGTTTTTTGTCCGACTTTTGGGGTTCACTTCACCCGCCGGAAGGCGGGGTTTATTTTTCCGTCGGATTGGAAATTTTCCGCTGCCGTAGGACTTCATAAAGCAGCACGCCATTCGCCACCGAAACATTAAGCGAATCGATGCTCCCCAGCAGCGGAATCCGCAGTTGGGCATCGCAGAGTTTCAGGTATTCGGGGCTTACGCCGTTTTCTTCCGAGCCGAGGATAAAGGCGGTGGGGGTCGTGAAGTCGGCTTCGGTGTATTCCAAGGAGGCTTTTTCGGAGGCCGCATAGACCTTTACCCCCGAGGCTTTGAGCAGGTGTATGGTGCTTTTGAGGTTGTCTTCCCGGCATACGGGAACGCTCATGAGCGCGCCGGCGGAAGTCTTTACGGCATCTTCGTTGATCGGGGCGCTGTTCTGTTCGGGCACGATAACGGCATCCACGCCCGCGCACTCGGCCGTGCGCACCATCGCACCGAAGTTGCGCACGTCGGTAACGCGGTCAAAAATCAGTAGCAGCGGAGTCTTGCCCGCTTCAAAGATACAGGGCAGCAGGTCTTCGATACGGTTGTATTCGATAAGCG
>CAYVJX010000131.1:0-4084 GCA_964451895.1 uncultured Bacteroidaceae bacterium
AACAAAAATAGTAGCATCCACTCTTAAAAATTGACAATAAGATTTTTTTATACATACCACACTATCAAAATAAAAGATCCCCCCCATTCCCCACTATCAATTTTTGAAAGTATTTTTACCAAACAGGCGATACATCGTATTTGGAACGCGGCCAGAATTCCGGTTTCCAATGGAAGCCGCGCAGGGTGCGCTCACGGCGGGTCAGTTTGTTTACAGGATAGAGCGCCGTATGCGAAGGCTTCACCACCGTGATGCCCTGCACCGCATTGGCTTTGAAATACATCTTGAGGCTTTGGCTTTCGGTCTTGTTCACGCCCAACAACTCGCCGGGATGGTCGCCCAAAACGTAATACACCGACTGCGCCCCCCCGACAACCTCCGCCAGACGAAATTCCGAACTATCGTTGAAATAGCCCCATATCCGCTTGCCTTTTACCTGATTGTAATAATGCTGTTCTTCCGAAACAGGTGTGGTGACAAAAGCATTTTCCTGTATGAGCACTTTATATGGCCTGTTGTTGGAAAACCAAACCTTTATCGTATCGCCGTCTATCTGATAGCCTTGCAGCCACACCATCGGTTCACGGAAAAGCTGCATAAGCGTGTCGGCATGGTTGTACGCGAGCGAATCACACCGGCCCTGAATCCCCTCCTTGTAGAACTTTACCTCATGATACACGAACAACTGCCGGATATGGCGCGCCGTGTCGTAGGTCATCACCATGGTGTCTCCGGCAACGAACAGTGAATCGCCCTCCTCCACCATCAGCCCGCGCGGTCCTTCGGTAATCATGGCATAGCCCGCCACCTCGTCGTTTTCGGCATAATCGCCTTTGAGGTAGCAGTTCCGCAAGGTATCCTGTATGAACACGTTCCGGAACACCTTGCCGTTTTTCTGCCCCAAGTCGTAGTAGATACTGTCGCCGAAAAGGGTCTGCGTGGTCTTGGTCTTCACATAGGCATCCTTCTGCAGGCTCACCTTGTTTTCATTCTGATTGAACCAACCCTTGCGCCCGTACATCAGATAGTCGGAAGTCTCTATATCGGTATGTCCCTGGAATCGGGTAAGTCCGCTCTTGCTGTAATAGAGGGAATCGGTCCAAATCGTGTATTCGGGATTCACGATCACCACGCTGTCGAAGCAGTTGAACATTTCCGTACGCCCGTCGTAATAGCCGCGAACCGAAGTAAGTTGCGTCTCTCCCGAAACCATACGCCCACCGTTCCTGTAATAGGCCTTGTTGCTGCGCCCTTCGTAGAGCAGGGAAGGCGTTTCCATCGTCATCTCCCCGTCTTTGAGCACCACATTGCGGTCCACCACGTAGGAACCGGTGGTTCCGTTGTAATCGAGCACCTCGCCCGTGATATATACATGGTCGGAAGTGTAGATGCGCAGATTGTCGTAAGCCTGGCATGAACCCGTCTTTTGGTCATAGTCGGCAAAGTCGCTGAAAATACGGTTGCCGCCATGTTCTATCTTGACATGCCCTATCAAGCGGTACACGCCCGGACGCTTAGGCAGGCTCACGATGGAATCGCCCATGAACGACTGCGCGAAAGCCGCCGGCATGGCCAGCAGCAACAGCACCGAAAACAAAAAACGTTTGTGAGACCTTGTTCCGAACGGCATCTTCCTATCGCAATTTGCTGTAATCATAAGGAACCTTGGAAACAAAGTGCGCCTTATGGTCGAAAGTCAGCATAAAGTAATCCCTTTCTTTCGTGGCCTTATTCTTGACCCAAACGATGATTTCATAGTAGTTCTTAGGTTTTTCCTCGGCAGAAAAACGCTGCCTGTAGCGCGACTCGTAAACCACCCGCTTGCCGGTTTCAAACTTGTATTTTTCGGGCGAATTCAGGATATACTGCATAATGGGATAAGACACGTCTTTCTTGCCGAAAAACAAAGCGGTGGTGGTATGCGTGCCGTCGGGCAGAATCACGGCTTCCGCCCTTTGCCCGAAATTGTTGAATATGGCGCGGTAATTCCCACTGGTATCGTGGTATTGCTTTACGTTCTCGGCCTTGGGGAAACGGTGGTTGAATGCCTTCTGCACCGCGTCAGGGAACAGGTTCTTAACCGAAATCTTGGCCGCCGTAAAGGTCTTGCCCTCCATGCCCGACACCACGGTTGCCGGACGTTCCACGGGTTTTCTTGCTTCCTGCGGGCTTTCTTTGGGAACTTCCGTTGTTTCGGGTTTTTCTTCGGGCTGAACCTCAACCGGCTCTTCCGTTATTTCCTCAACAACCTCTTCCTGTTGCACGGTTTCTTGCTGATCTTCAAGCTGCTCCTCAACCGGCTCTTCAGCCACTTCCGCTACGGTTTCTTCCATCTGAACCGTTTCCGTTTCCTCGGTCTGAACTTCCGCCAAATCTTCCACCGGTTCATCTGTCCGTTCGTCTATGAAAATTTCGGGCCGTACCGTTTCCTGTTCCTCAACCATAGGTTCTTCCCGATAGCTTTCCACAGGCTGACTGTTGGAGGCCAAAAGCAGACTGTCTTCCTGCGCCATGCGTTTCTGGGCAGACTTGGACTGTACCGAAACCTTGGCGGCTATAAATTCCCGCTTGGTCTGAGGCCTGTATATCATCCGCCGGTTCTTTTTCTGCTGCCTGAGCGAATCCGCCAAAGCCAAATCCCTGTCTTCATCCCGCATCTTCTTTTCGTTGCGGACATTCAGGGCGTTTTCCTGCATCCGCAACACCTCTTCTTCGGTAAGCGGTTCAAACTCGTCCAAATCCTCTATCTCGTTGCCGTCAATGCTCACCACATTGCCTTTCAAGTCAAAGCACACTTCGGTAAGATAGCCTTCGATGCCGTATATCGAAAACAAGGCATAGTAATGCCGTCCCTGCCAACGGTCTTCTTCGTAGGTGCAGGAACGCAACATATAGAAAGCATATTTCTCGCTGATGAAATCGTGCGCTAGAAGAGGCAACTGGCTTTCAGGAACGACCCGACGGGTGCTTACCCATTCGCCGTTGGCTTGAAAAAGCGAGGAAATTTCCTTAGGCTCCAGATTGATGCGCGAAACATAACCCATATCCGCCAGTTCCCAATGCACAATCTTATACTGCGAATGCGGATGCGCCAACAGGAAGCTGTTCACCACTTCCTCCGGCAAATCCGACCACGCAACGCGCTGGGCCGCGGCCTGCTGCACGCCTGCCCAAAGAAAGCAGGCGCAAAAGAACGTCAAGGCTTTTCTAAGCATTCACTATGGTTTCTTCCCTGTCGGGACCCACCGAAATCATCTTGATATCCAAACCCGTGTTGCGGACGATATATTCCACATAGGCTTTGAATTCCTGCGGAAGACTGTTGTAGGAACGGGCGGAAGAAATAGGCGTTTTCCAACCCGGCATCGAAGCATAGACAGGCTCTACCCTTTCGGTGGATTCGGTATCGGGATAGCCTTCCACCGGTTTGCCATCCAAACGATAGGATTCGGCCACGCAGATGCTTTCAAAACCGTCCATCACATCGGATTTCATCATCACCAAGTCGGTTACTCCGTTTATCATAAGCGTGTAGCGCAAAGCCGGCAGATCCAGCCAGCCCGTGCGCCGCGCCCTGCCTGTGGTGGCGCCGAACTCGTGCCCCTTCTGACGGAGCAGCTCGCCCGTTTCATCATGCAGTTCGGTAGGGAAAGGACCGCTGCCCACCCGCGTGCAATAGGCCTTGAAAATGCCATACACCTTGCCGATAGCCGAAGGAGGAACGCCCAATCCCACGCAGACCCCCGATGTGGTGGTGCTCGAAGAGGTTACAAAAGGATAGGAACCGAAATCCACATCGAGCAACGTGCCCTGCGCGCCTTCCGCCAGAATACGCTTGCCCTCGTGCATGGCCCGGTCTAAATAGAACTCGGTGGAGACTATCTCGAAACCGCGCAGTTCCTCAATGCCTTCCAACCATTTTTCCTCATACTGCCTCCACGGCATCCCGTCTATCGCCGCCGCTTCCAGATCAAAACCGTATTGCTTCAGCTGCAGAACGTGTTCGGCTTTCAAATCGCTGTATTTCCTGTTGAAATTCGGGCTGAATATATCGCCCATCCGAAGCCCGCAACGCGCCGTCTTG
>CAYVJX010000132.1:0-4043 GCA_964451895.1 uncultured Bacteroidaceae bacterium
AGTACACGTCTGGGGGGCGTGTTGTCGCAGGTTCAAATCCTGTCATCCCGACTACAGTCCCTTGTAAGCCCCGCTCGTGAGCGGGGCTTTTTTTTACCCTTTTCCCCCGCACGGGCGGAAAGGATTGTTTAACCTTTAAATACTTACATCATGGAAGAACGTACCGGTGTGGTTACGATGCAGGGAAACGCGCTTACATTGTGCGGTCCCGAAATCAAAGTGGGCGCTACGGCACCCGATTTTACCGTGCTCAACGCGAGTCTGCAGCCTGTCAAGTTGAGCGATTTTAAAGGTCAGGTAAAGGTTATTTCTACGATTCCTTCTATTGATACGGGCGTTTGCGCGATGCAGACCCGTTATTTCAACAAGGAGGCCGCCGAATTGAAAGATGTGGCTATCCTGACCATTTCCTGCGACCTGCCTTTTGCCTTGGGGCGTTTCTGCGGCGCGGAAGGCATCGACAAGGTGCAGACTTTGTCTGACCACATGGCAACGGAATTCGGTTTGAAATACGGTTTTCTGATTAAGGAACTGCGTCTGTTGAACCGGGGTGTGGTGGTGATTGACCGCAACGACAAGGTGGTTTACGTGGAATACGTAAAGGAAAACACCGAACTGCCCGATTTCGACGCCGCGTTGGAAGCCGTTAAGGCCGCGCTGTAAAATCGTTTAAGGACGGTATGCCGAAGCTTGCAGTACCTCTTGCGGGGAGGCTTGGAGCAGGGCATGAAAGTCGTTGCCTGATTTTTTGAGATAGGCCCGCACCATGCGCCAGCCGATAAATTGGGAAAGCCGCGCAGGCGCTCCGTCCAAAAGCGGATTGAAAGGTCCTTCGTTTACGAAATATCTGAATTTCATCGGATTGATTTCAAAAAGCAGGTTCTGTTGAACGATGTATTGCCAAACTTCGCGTTCATGCGCCCGGCACCATAGCCATTGTTCCGGGGTATAGCCCAAGAGCGTTGCGGCATCGGCGTTTGGCAGAACCTGTTCCATAAAATACAACACTTTGCCTTCCGATACGATATAATCGAGCAGGCTTTGTTTCTCTTGCGGCATCCAGGCAGAACCGATAACCCTGGCCACATCGGCGCCCAAATGCTTGGCGTTGAGTTTGCGGCTCATATAGCGCGGAACGCCGAGTTCGTCCAGTTGGGATTCGTTGCCGTCGATATAGAGGTCTAAGGCGATGGAGAGTGCCGAATCGAGGTAGATTATCCGGTTCACGAAATCGAAATAGGAAATGTAGGTATAGACCGTCGGGTTCTTGAATTCAGGAAAGAGCCGGCGGGTATGATGAAAGATGCGCGCCAGTTCGATGCCTAATTTCTCGGAATCGGGGTAGGTCTGTTTTATCTTGTCATAGGTGCGCTTTACCACGGGGTCTTCCACGAAATTGCGGATGCGTTGCAGGTTTTGGCGGTTTTCCCAGTCGGCGCCCGACAGGTACAGCGGAAAACTGTCGCTGAGACTTTGCAGTTCCGATTGGAGGTTGGCGGTATCCAACTGCATGAGGGCCATATCGTAACGCAGGACAGGAACGGGCTGCACCTTGGGTTGCCTGGGGCGGCAGGCGGTGTTCAGTCCTATTGCAGCCAACCATAGCAGTGCCGTGGTGATGCGGAATATCTTTGATGCCATAGGTCAGATGATTTGAAAACCGAGCATGAAGCTGAATGTTCCCGTCTTGAAGGCTTGCTGCCGGTATTTGAACAAGGCGGTTCCGGAAAATTCGTAGCGGAACGCCAGAAAGATGAATTCGTATTTAAGCCTCAATTCTGCCAATCCTCCGATGTTGGCGATGTTCAGCGATTTTTCCACGTCTTGTCGGTTCACGCTGATTTGGCTTTTGTTATGCTGGGGAAGCCCCACCACCGCGCAGGCGATAAACGAAACGTTGAACGGGTTGGATGCAGGAAAGAATGAAACGCCCAATCCTAAGGGAACGTTGATGTTGGTGTAGTGGTAGGAGAGGTCGAAATTACGGAGGGAGGTGTCGGCACAAGTGCCGTTGGCCAAGAGCCTCCGTCCGGAGATGTTCACTTCGAAATGCGCAAAGAAGCGTTTGGCGAAATCCAGTTGGAAGAAAGCGCCGCCGGTAACGCCGATTTTGGTTTGCGGAGAGCCGAAATCCCACGCGCCCGAAACAGGAAAGGTGGTATTGCACGCTCCGCCGATCGAAAGCCCGAAATGCAGGTTCTCATCGCCTGCGCTTTTGAGCATCTGTCCCCAGACCCGGCAGGGCATCAGCAACAAAAGGCAGAAAAGCAAGCGGAAGAATGAAGATTTGATGTACATTTGCATATTTGGGCAGGCGAGTGTTCGGCTTGCGCTGTCAAGTTCCAAAATTACGTAAAATTATGAAAAGCCCCGTATTCTCGATATTCATCCTGCTGTGCGTGTCGTTTGCCTATGCCCAAAGCGGAAACACGCGCTTTATAGACAGTCCATCCTGGGTATTGTCGAAAGAGGAAAATACTGTGTCTCCTGTGGCGGTGCCGGCCCAACAAGAAAAAAATGCTTCCGGGAGAGTGGCGCAGCCGGCAGCCGGCAAACCGAAAAAAACGCAGAATCCCGCCCCGAAGAAACCGGCGGAACCGGTCGCATCAAAGCCCGAAAAATCGATTCCTCCTTCCAAACCGAGCCAGGAAGGTTTCCTGCATATAGGCATCTATGCCACGCCCGTCATCAACTGGCTCAGTTCCATCGACAAGCCGTATTCCCGTTCGGGCGTGAATGTCAACCTGACACCTACGCTGATGTTCGACATGCGGTTTATCGGGCGTCTGTATTTTGGGGTCGGGGTGGCGCTGAACACCTTTGGCGGACGCCTCCATCTTACGGAAATCGGCAAGGTGAAGCATGAAAGGTCGTATTCGTTTACGTATCTGGAGATTCCGATTCGGGTGAAGTGGCAGACCCGCAATTTCGCCAACAGTCGGGGTTCTATTTTCCTTTCGGGGGGATTCAATGCAGGATTTGGTTTAAAATACAAGTATAAGGATATTTACAAAGGCCCTATATCGGTTGGCGGCCAAGTATTGGACGGCGTGTTCAAATATAAGGGACGGGAGGAAAAAGAGACCCGACGTCTGATGAACGTGGCCGGGGTATTGCAGTTCGGGTATAATTACCAAGTGGCGCGCCGGACCAACCTGATTATCGGGGTGGAATACCATTATGGGTTTGTGCGGCCCATAAAATCGAAAAAGTTTCACTATACCTTGGATAAGCCCTCTTACAACAACCAGCAGGTGGGCTTGCTGTTAGGCGTGATGTTTTAACGGGAGATTGGAAAATGAAGATTTCAGTTTTGCAAGATGCGTTCTTTCCCGGTGCATGGGAAGAAAACTTTAAGAAAATCAGCGATTTTTATAAGAAAGCCTGTCGGGAGAAGGCCGATTTGGCCGTGATTCCCACCGATGCTTTGTGCGGCTTTGAACCCAAGTCGTTGCTGGAATATACGGAGTGTTCCGACAAGATTGCCCGTCTGCAGAAAAAACTGGTGCGGGAAACCACGCGGGGCACCGCCTTGGTGTTCGATACGCCCTTTGCTTTGGACGGCTCTTTCATTCCCTCGCTCTGCGCAGCCTGGGACGGTTGCATCCAGTTTTCGGTGAACCAGTTTCCCGAATGTGATGGCGGCTTGCAGGGCAATATGTTCGAGTTCAAGGACACCAAGATTCTGGTGGCGTACCTGTCGAGCCTGTTCATGTTGCAGGCCGGTTCGGATGTGGAAGCGCTCCGGAACGCGGATCTGGGAATTTTCCTCGATGCCCGTGCCTTTATGGCGGAAAGCGAAAAAGACCGCGCCCGCTTTGTGGAGCAGGTGGCGGCGATGTTTGACCAGATGCTGTATGTGGCTCAGAGCGGCGGCCAGGCCTGCCGGGTGCTTACGGGAGCTTCCGCGTATTACCGTCATGGAGGGTGTTGCCTCCAATATCCTTATTTCAAGGCGTATTCCTCTACTTTCAACACGGAGGATGCGTTCAAACCGCTGCGCAAGACACCGGCCGCAGACAAGGAAATAGCCTTGATTCACG
>CAYVJX010000133.1:0-4013 GCA_964451895.1 uncultured Bacteroidaceae bacterium
GGATCCGATGATAAGGCATTTTACTTTTTCCATCTTATTTGATTTTACTTGTTTTACAAACTAATTGAACCGCAGATTCCCGGTAACCGAGTCGATGTTGAGGGGAACGAAAGTGCTCAGGAGCAGATAAACCCCGAACAGCATCAGCACCACGCCCACCACCTTGTTGACCACCTTGATGGTGCGTTCATTCACAATCTTCTTTATCTTATTGGCGATAAACGACTTGAGTACATCCATACTGAAAACGGTGCAGAGAGTTATCAAAAAGAAAACAAACACCCGGAATCCCACCACCTCACCGCTATCGGTGGTATATTGCGCTGTAATCGCCCCCACGGTGACGAACCAGAAAATCCATGTGCCGGGATTCGCCAGATTCATGAGGAAACCTTTCAGAAAGTACATTCCCGGCGAATCCGCAGAAGAGAACTGTAATTTTTCCGTTTCTCCGGTAGCGTTGATCACCACCCTTTTGCGGAAAGTATAGACTCCCATCAACACCAAAATCACACCTCCCACAATGCCGATTACCTTGCTGGCGGAAGGGTCGGTGAACAAACGGGAGGCTCCGAGAAACGACACAAGCACCAGCAGGCTGTCGCATAAAAAGATACCGTTGGCAATCCAGAACGCGCACTTGAAGCCTTTTTCCAGACTGGTCTGCAAAAGGGTAAAGAAAGCCGGACCGAACATGCAACTCAACGCCATGCCCGCCAGAAAAGCCTCCACGATAGTATGCCAGATCGAATACAGCAAAGTGCCTTACGTTTTTAATCGCCAACCCCAAATCGGGAAAGCAAATATACAAAACGCAAAGGGAAATCAGTACCTTTACCGGCAAAATGTCGCGCTGAAAACATTTCAACCCCTTAAGGCGTATGCAAAACGTCATTCTCATTCCCGATTCGTTCAAGGGCACGATGTCCGCCCTTAAGGTCTGCCGCATTATGGAGAACTGCATAAAAACACGTTTTCCGCATTGCAAGACCGTTTCCATTCCCATAGCCGATGGCGGAGAAGGCACGGTGGATGCCTTTTTATATGCTTCCCCCAAGGGAGAAAAGAAGATTTCCGTAGTCCAAGACCCTTATGGCAAGAGGCTTCATGCGGCATGGGGCAAAATCGGTGATACCGCCTTGATGGAGATGGCGTCCTGTGCAGGCTTGCACTTGGCGGGAGAGAAACCGGATCCGGGCATGGCAAGCACTTTCGGCCTAGGGATGCTGATCCGCGAAGCCTTGAACGAAAACTGCCGGAAAATCATCGTGGGTCTGGGCGGAAGCTGTACCAACGACGGCGGTTGCGGTATGGCCGCCGCTTTGGGTATCCGTTTCTTCAATGCCGAGGGAAACACCTTTGTGCCGACCGGAAGAACGCTGTCGGATATATGCCGTATCGATGCCTCCGCCTTGGACCGCCGCTTGCTCCATACAGAACTGACCTGCCTTTGCGACGTGGATAATCCGCTCTATGGAGCCCATGGCGCGGCCTACGTCTTTGCCCCGCAAAAGGGTGCAGACCCAACGATGGTGCGGATGCTGGACGAAGGTCTCCGGCATCTGAACCTGATGGTGAAAAAAGATTTGAATCTCAACGGTGCGGAGGATGCCGGCGCGGGAGCGGCCGGTGGTTGCGGCTTCGGGATGAAAGCGTTTTTAGGCGCGAAATGGCAGGCAGGTATCGAAGTATTGCTTGATTTTACCGGCTTCGACCAACTTTTGGAAGATGCCGACCTCGTATTTACGGGAGAAGGGCGCTTAGACAGCCAAAGCCTGCACGGAAAAGCCATTTCGGGAATCGCCCGCCGCGCCCGTAAATCCGGTGTTCCCGTTATCGTTGTTGCCGGAGAGGTTTCGGTAGATGCCGAAGCCTTGCGCCGAACCGGCATCACGGCAGCCTACGCCACCAAAGGAGAGCGCACCGATATGCAGGAAATCCGGCGGCATTGTCAAGAAGATCTGGCGCAGACGATGAACCGTATCCTAAAAGGGCTGGATTAACGGGCCTTGCTGTTTTTTTTAGGCATTTTTCATTAACTTTGAGGGCTAAAAGCGGATTAAGGCCGCATACCCCATCACTATGTCGAAAAACAGAAGACGTATTCCTTTGCCGGAACCGGAAATAGAGCCCGTAACGGAAGATTTTCCGCAGGAAGAAACGCCTCAGGAAGATATTCCGCAAGAAGAACCTCAGGCGGAGGAAGAGCCTGTTTCCAACCGACTTTCCGATAAACTCAAGAAAATCGTTTCGGAACTTCCCACCCAAAAGACACGCCGTATGGCCGGTTTCCTGTGTCTGTTCGCCGGGGTGTTTTTTGCCCTTGCCTTTATCTCCCATTTCTTTTACTGGTGGATGGACTATGATGTGGTGCAGCAGATGCGTTCGGGCAGCATCTGGACCGATAGCGGTTGGCACGTACGCAATCTCGGCGGACGTTTGGGGGCTTATCTGGCGGATGTGTTCATCAATAAAGGATTCGGCATCGCCTCTTTTCTATTTCCATTGCTGCTTTTCCTTATCGGGCTGCAATGGCTCAACCTCAGGAAATACGCTTGGATAAAACTCGTTTTCCGTTCCCTGTTCGGCTTGCTGTGGATTTCGGTTTTACTGGGTTGGTTCTGCGGAAACGGAAGATTCTACGTATTCGGCGGCAATGCCGGGATTTTTGCCGGCAATTACCTGCGTGGGCTGATCGGCAATCCGGGGCTCGGTTTCCTCTTGGCGTTCACGCTGATCTGCTATCTGATTTTGAATTACAACCTGCGCAATGTGCGTATTTCGTTCCGGAAATCGCCTCAAAACAAGCCCCCCAAGCCCCATACGGAAGCCTACGTGCCGGAAGAGCCTGCCGATGAACCCCAAGCCGTTCTTTCCGACAACTCCGATTTGCCGCTCCATATCAACGATGATGCCGGATTCGGCATGACCCTGAGTACCCGGATCCGTATTCCCGAACCCGCTCCAGACGCAACACCAGCCACCGAACCGGCAGTGGCCGAAAACATGGAACCTGTTCCTACCCAACCTCAGGCGTTCCGTTTAACCTTAGACGATGAACCGGCGGTTGAATACACACCGACCCAACCGGCATCCCCCGTGGCAACGGAAACACCCCAAACGCAGGAAGAAGAAGTCGCCCCGAACGAAGAAGAACAGCCGGAAGACGAAATGGTGGTGCTGGACACGCGCGTGGTCGAACCCAAAACCACCGAGGCCGCACCCCGCCCGGAGCACTTCGGCCTTGACACGCCTTTCGACCCCCGTCTGGAACTTTCGGGCTATCACTTCCCCACCCTCGACCTTTTGGAAGACTTCGGCGACCAATCGCAGAAGATTCAGGACATGAACGAGGAGCTGTTGGGAAACAAAAAGCGGATTGTGGAGACCTTGCAGAACTACGGCATCGGCATCAGCAAGATATCCGCCACCATCGGGCCTACCGTCACGCTCTATGAAATCGTGCCGGCTCCCGGCATCCGCATCAGCAAAATCAAGAACCTCGAAGACGATATCGCCTTGAGCCTTTCCGCGCTCGGCATCCGTATCATCGCGCCCATTCCCGGCAAAGGCACCATCGGTATCGAAGTGCCCAACAGCAAGAAACAGGTAGTTCCCATGCGCGACATGCTTACCTGCGAGAAATTCAGGAACAAAGATCTGGCATTGCCCATCGCCCTGGGTAAAACCATCGCCAACGAAGAGTTTGTGGCGGATTTGGCAAAGATGCCCCACTTGTTGGTTGCCGGTGCCACGGGACAAGGTAAATCGGTGGGGTTGAACGCCATCGTGGCCTCGTTGCTCTATTCCAAGCATCCTGCCGAACTCAAGTTCGTGATGGTCGATCCCAAAAAGGTGGAATTGAGCCTTTACAACAAGATTGAACGCCATTACCTTGCCAAACTTCCCGACAGCGAAGACGCCATCATCACCGATACGCGCAAGGTGGTGCGCACGCTCAATTCGCTCTGCAAGGAAATGGACAACCGCTACGATCTGCTCAAAGATGCCGG
>CAYVJX010000134.1:0-4012 GCA_964451895.1 uncultured Bacteroidaceae bacterium
AACGTTAATCTGCACGTATCTTGTCAGATTGTTGTATATTTGCTATTAAGTTACGTATTATAATACGACAATCATGACCATAGAAATTTTGGAAGGTCAGTCAGACCGCCTATACTCGCTGGTAGCGCCTTTGGTAATGGACCGCAATGTGTTGCGGCAGAACCACAACTATCCTTTCTGGACCTCGCCTGCCCACACATGGTTTATCGCCTTGAACCAAAAAAACGAGATAATGGCTTTTTTCCCGTTGGAAGTGAACGCGAGAAAGGAAGCCAAAATCAATAACTACTACATGACAAAGGCCAGAAAGATTGTCTTTCAAGCCTTGATGAAAGAGATTGTGGCCTATTGCCGCCGAAGATACACTTTGACCGCTGTGGCGCTCATGCAGCATAAGGATCTTTTCGAAGCCGCCGGTTTCCAAGTCACGAAAGAATGGAAACTGTACGCCAAGATGGAATACGGGCAGAAGAAACGCGCCGTTAAGAAATGAACGTTTCGATTCAGCCGAACGAGCAGAGCCGAGCTGGCTCGAGCTCTGCCGAGGCGCAGAAACGTGCCTTGAAAAGGAACGTTTTTCTTAAGCCGAACGCAGAGGCCGAACCCGTTCGGACTATGCCGAGGCGAGAAAAAGGTCGGGTGAAACCCAACGTTTCGATTCAGCCGGACGAGCAGAACCGAGCTGGCTCGAGTTCTGCCGAGACGCAGCGTGCCCTGAAAATGAACGTTTACGAACTGGCGCAGGAGCGACTCAAACTGATCTTTGAGACGTTCGACAACATCTATATTTCTTTTTCGGGAGGAAAAGACAGCGGTGTTCTGTTGAATCTGCTGCTGGACTACATGCGCAAAAACGGCATCACCCGAAAGATAGGCGTTTTCCATATCGACTACGAAATACAATACCGCCAGACCTTAGACTACGTAGAAAAATTCCTGAAAGACAACGCAGACCTGCTGGAAGTGTATCGGGTCTGCGTGCCCTTCAAGGTGCAGACCTGCACCTCGATGCACCAACAATACTGGCGGCCCTGGGAAGACGATAAAAAAGACATCTGGGTACGGGAGATGCCCAAAGGATGCCTTACATGGAAGGATTTTCCTTTCTACAACACGGATATGTGGGATTACGAGTTCCAGGCCCGTTTCGCCGCATGGATCCACCACAAGAAAAAGGCCAAGCGCACTTGCTGCATCATCGGAATCCGCACCCAGGAAAGCCTGAACCGTTGGCGGTGTATCTACAACAATCCCAGCCGTTTTATGGGCAAACGCTGGATACGCCAGTGGCCGGGAGGGAAAATCTGCAACGCCTACCCCATCTACGATTGGCTCACCGCCGATGTCTGGACAGCCAACGGCAAGTTCGGCTGGCCCTACAACCGGCTCTACGACCTTTTCTATATGGCGGGCGTTCCCATCGAAAGCCAGCGCGTGGCGAGCCCTTTCATTTCGCAAGCCATTTCCAGCCTGCGCCTGTATCAGGCCATAGACCCCAACACCTGGGGCAAGATGGTGGGACGGGTAAACGGCGTGAACTGCGCCGCCATCTACGGCAAGACCTCAGCCTTGGGCTGGCAGAACGTCAAACTGCCCAAAGGGCTCACCTGGGAACAGTATATGTACTTCCTGCTCTCCACCCTGCCCGAAGAAACACGGCGCAACTATCTGGAAAAACTTTCGGTAAGCATCCGTTTCTGGCGCGATAAAGGAGGATGCCTCGCCGACGACACGATCGCCAAACTGCAAAAATCGGGTATTCCCGTGCAGGTGGAGGAAAAAAGCAACTACCGGACCACCAAGAAACCGGTCAAGATGGACTATCTGGATGATATCTCCATTCCCGAATTCAGCCAACTGCCTTCTTTCAAGCGCATCTGCATCTGTATCCTCAAAAACGACCACGCCTGTAAATACATGGGGTTCGCCCCCAACAAGCTGGAGAAGACGCGGCGCAAGAAAATCATGGAAAAATACCAATCCCTACTCGACAAGAAAAATGGAAAACTATAAAAGCCCTGTGTACGAAGTCCGTGCCGTACCCGTGGAAAAAATTGTGGCGAACAGCTACAACCCCAATATCGTGGCGCCTCCGGAAATGAAGCTGCTGGAACTTTCCATCTGGGAAGACGGCTACACCATGCCGTGCGTATGCTATTACGACAAGGAACGCGACGTATATGAACTGGTGGACGGCTACCACCGCTACATGGTGCTCAAGAACTCCAAGCGGATCTACGAACGCGAGCACGGAATGCTGCCGGTTACGGTCATCGACAAGGATATTTCCAACCGCATGGCCTCCACCATACGCCACAACCGCGCCAGAGGCACGCACAACGTGGAGCTGATGAGCGAAATCGTGGCCGAGCTCACCAAGGCGAATATGTCTGACGCCTGGATTCTGCGAAATATCGGCATGGACCGCGACGAACTGCTTAGACTCAAACAGATAACGGGCATCGCGGAACTGTTCGCCAACCGCGAGTTCAGCGACGGCCTGCAGAACTGCGGCGAAAACGACCCCACCGACCTCGAGCACGACATTTACTAGACAGCTTGCGGTTCTTGTTTTATCGTGGCAAAAGCCTTAAATTTGCGCCAAAGGTAATTTTGGCGTGAACGACTTGGCTGTTTTGGTTTCCGGTATCGAGAAAAAGGCACGGGATTTAGCGGAAAGGCTGTCCGTGCTCGAAATCGAAAACAGGAAACTCAAAAGCCGGTTGAACGAAACCGAAGTTTCCTTGAACTTGCACAAAAGCAAGATAAAAGAATTAGAAAACAAAAACAGCATATTAAAAGTAAGCGGCAGCCTCGGCTGCGGCAATGGAAAGCAAGACAGGCAAAAAGCCGGAGCCGTGATTGACGGTTTGGTGAGGGAGATAGACCGTTGCCTGGTGCTTCTGGACGCTTTCAACGAACCTGGTACGGAAACCGCACCGGTTGAAGACCACCCATAAGAATGAACGCGATTCCTATTACCGTAAACATCTGCGAAAGACCGTATAAGCTGATGGTGAATCCCGATGACGAACCCCTTATCCGGGAAGCGGCACGGAAGATAAACGAAGGACTACGGAGCTACGCGCAGAACTACGCGTTTAAAGATTATCAGGATTTGCTGTCCATGGTGGCATTGCAATACACCCTCAATTCACTGAAGAACGAAAGGGAACTCAGTTACAGGGACCACGAATTGGCGGAACGTTTGCAGCAGATAGACAGAACGCTTTCTATATGAAGAAAAACCGCATGACCCGCCTTACAGTTTGAAAACTCAACATTTTAAACTTTGGGGATGGGTTCCGGTTCGGGATGGTAGGCTTTGAATTTCCTTCGGGAAATCTCCTTTGGAGACATAAGAAACCAGAAAGAAAGGGCTGCCCCATAAATATAGAGCAGGAGTTTTCTTTAACTCTATAGGGTCTGCGGTTTTTCTTGCTTTTCCTGCTTGCCTTGCTTCTTTTGATAGGCTTTCATTCATTATAAAAACAAAAAGAGATGGATTCGAATGCCGTTTTGATCGTCGTAGCGTTTTTGCTCGGCGTCGGAATTTGGGCGGCCGTGAACTCGGTGCTGCTCAAGAAAAGACAGAAGAGGATTCTCTCCGAGGCGGAAAACCAAGGCGAGATCCTGAAGAAAGAAAAGCTGTTGCAAGCCAAGGAAAAATTCTTGCAGATGAAAGCCGAGTACGATAAGAACGTACAGGAACGCAACAGCAACTTGGTTCGCAACGAAAACCGGATCAAGCAGAAAGAAGGTGAGATAAACCGCAAGTTGGAAGAAATCCAGCGCAAGAACAACGAACTTTCCGCCTTGAAGGAAAACCTCAACAACCAGTTGCAGGTGGTGGGCAAGAAACAGCAGGAACTTGAAAAAAGCCACGCCCAGCATGTAAAACAACTGGAAACCGTGGCCGGACTTTCGGCCGAAGAAGCCAAAGCCCAACTGATCGAGTCGCTCAAAGACGAAGCCAAATCGGAAGCCCTGAGCCAGATCAAGGACGTGGTGA
>CAYVJX010000135.1:0-3987 GCA_964451895.1 uncultured Bacteroidaceae bacterium
CAAAAACGTGTTTACGATTGCCGATGCCAAACGCGGCGATATCGGCAACACCTCCGCCCGCTATGCCAAGGCGTTTCTGAGCCGTGAAGGCGGTTTCGATTTCGACGCCATGACCGTGGCTCCCTATATGGGTTCGGATTCGGTGCAGCCGTTCCTGCAGGAACAAGGCAAATGGGTAATCCTGCTGGCCTTGACCTCCAATGCCGGTTCCGCCGATTTTCAAACGGCCCGGGACTTTCCTACTCCGCTCTACCAAAAGGTGTTGGAAGTTTCCAAGCAATGGGGAACGCCCCAAAACATGATGTATGTGGTGGGTGCCACCAAAGCCGACATGCTCCAGGATATACGGCGCATCGTGCCGGAACATTTCCTGCTGGTGCCGGGTGTGGGAGCGCAGGGTGGCAGTTTGGAAGAAGTTTGCCGCAACGGGATGATTCCCAACGAAATCGGTCTTTTGGTGAACGCTTCCCGCAGTATCCTCTACGCCTCCAAAGGGCAAGACTTCGCAGAGGCCGCCGCACAGGAAGCCATGCGCATGCAACAACAGATGAGCCGTTATGTGTAGTGTCTTGAAACATATCCGCCTTTTCCTGATTTCGGGATTGCTCGCCGGCCTTTCCATGTCGCTTTGGGCACAGACCGAAGTATATTCCTGGATGTTCAAGAACGGGCATGGGGATTGGATCGGCATGGCGGCCAGCGAGTCCAAAAGCCGGGAGGGAAAACCTTTCGTAGGATGGATGCCCTTGCCTAAAAACGACTCGACGGGCAAAGGAATGCTTTTTTCGAGCTCACATACCGGAGCGGGCGAATTCCTGTTTATCTTCAAGGGATTCGGCGGACTCAAGCCCAACTCCCTCTACCGTATCTCCACGGTTTCTTCCTTTACGTTGGCGGGGACCGACAGCTTGGAACCGGGCAAGATGCACCTCAAGGTAGGCGGCACGCCCATCCGCCCCAAGGTGAATTCAGGCAGACCCAATTTTTCCAAAGGCAAAGGCGCCGAATCGGGTCACGACCTGTTCTGTCTGGGCAGCCTCCATATGCGGAAAAACGACACGGCACGGCGGTTCTTTGCCCAGAACTACGATGCGCCCGCCATCGTGGCCACCAACCATACCGGCACGCTTTACCTGATTATCGGGCTTGAAACGAAACCCGACACCTATACGCCCGATGCCTATCTGAACACACTCCGCATCTGGTTCGATTACGTAGGGCAGGACAGCGCGCTCCTGGCCACCGACTACCGCATCTACTTCAATGAGACCGACAAGCCGAACGCCTACACTTTTGAAGTAGTTCCCGAAGAAGACGTGTTAAGCTACAACATATACACCAAAGACGGGCATCTGGTCTTGGTGGAAGAGGAAACCGACTGCCTTCCCTCCTGCCCCAACCTGATAGACGCCGCCATTCTGCCGCCCGACGATTATTTAGTGGAATTCGTTCTGCCCAACAACCGCCGCGTGGTACGTCTGCTGCATATCCATGAATAAAAATTTTAGCACGATACGATTATGAAAAAAGTTGTTTTGATCAGACATGGCGAAAGTGCCTGGAACAAAGAAAACCGCTTTACCGGCTGGACCGATGTGGATTTGAGCCCCAAAGGGGTGGAAGAAGCCCGTCAGGCCGGACAATTGCTCAAAAAAGAAGGATTCCGCTTCGATATGGCTTATACCTCTTATCTGACCCGCGCCATCAAGACCCTCAACACGGTGCTGGAAGAAATGGGGCAGCTCTGGATTCCCGTGGAAAAGACCTGGCGGCTCAACGAAAAGCATTACGGCATGTTGCAAGGGCTCAACAAGGCGGAAACCGCCCAGAAGTACGGCGAAGAACAGGTAAAGATATGGCGCCGCAGCTACGACGTGGCACCCAATCCGATGGAAGAATCCGACCCGCGCAGCCCGTTTCAGGATGCCCGCTATGCCGGTGTTGACAAAAAGAACCTGCCGCTTACCGAATCGCTCAAAGATACGGTGAACCGCATCGTGCCTTACTGGACGGAAACCATCGTGCCCTCGATGAAACACTGCGATGAAGTGATCGTGGCCGCCCACGGCAACTCCCTGCGCGGCATCATCAAGTATATCAAAGGCATTTCCGATGCCGACATCGTTTCGTTGAACCTGCCTACCGCCGTTCCCTACCTGTTTGAGTTCGACGACGACATGAACCTCAAGAGCGACCGCTTCCTGGGCGATCCCGAAACCATCAAGGCCTTGATGGAAGCCGTGGCGAACCAAGGCAAGACGAAATAATAAAAGAGGAAAAACAGAATACCATGTACAGAACACATAACAACGGCGAACTGCGGCTGTCCGATGCCGGCAAGGAAGTTTGCCTGTGCGGATGGGTGCAACGTTCCCGCGATTTGGGCGGCATGACGTTTGTGGATTTGCGCGACCGCTACGGCATCACGCAAATCGTTTTCAATATGGAGGCCAACGCGGACCTCTGCATGCAAGCCCGCTCGTTGGGCCGGGAATTCGTGGTTCAGATAAAAGGAAAAGTGGCTGAACGCAGCAACAAGAACACCAAGATTCCTACCGGTGAAATCGAAATCATCGCTTCGGAACTCAAGGTGCTCAACGCGGCCAAAACGCCTCCTTTCACGATTGAGGACCATAGTGACGGCGGCGACGAGCTGCGTATGAAATACCGCTATCTGGACCTGCGGCGCGACTGCGTGCGCAAGAACATCAGCCTGCGGCACCGCTTGGGCATTGAAATCCGCAAGTACATGGACAATCTGGGGTTCATGGAAATCGAAACGCCCTTCCTCATCAAGTCAACGCCTGAGGGAGCGCGGGACTTCGTGGTGCCTTCCCGCATGAATCCGGGTGAATTCTATGCCCTGCCTCAGTCTCCGCAACAGTACAAACAGCTGTTGATGGTGGCCGGATTCGACCGTTATTTCCAAATCGTGCGATGCTTCCGCGACGAAGACCTGCGCGCCGACCGCCAACCCGAATTCACGCAATTGGACTGCGAGATGTCTTTTGTGGAACAGGAAGACGTATTGCAGACTTTCGAAGGCCTGATCCGGCATCTGTTCAAGACCGAAAAAGGCATCGAACTGCCGCCCCTGCCGCGCATGAGCTGGCAGACGGCCATGGATAAATATGGTTCTGACAAGCCCGATATCCGTTTCGGCATGGAGTTCACCGCACTCAAAGACGTTTTTCCGCAAGGCAAGTTCAGCGTGTTCGACCAAAGCGAATGGATTGGCGGCATCTGCGTGGAAAAAGCCGCCGAATATACCCGCAAGCAGCTGGATGAACTCACCGAGTTTGTAAAGCGGCCGCAAGTGGGCGCGGGCGGTCTGGTCTATATCAAATGCAATGCCGACGGCAGTTTCAAATCGTCGGTGGATAAGTTCTACACGCCCGAAGAACTGCAGAAAGTGGCGGAAGCCTGCGGCGCCAAAGCCGGCGACCTGCTCCTGATTCTCTCCGGAAAGGCCGCCAAGACCAAGACGGCTCTGGGGCAGCTGCGCCTTGAGATGGGCAACCGCTTGGGATTGCGCGATCCGTTCAACTACAAGGTGCTTTGGGTCGTGGATTTTCCGCTTTTGGAATGGGACGAAGAAGCGCAGCGCTTTTTTGCGATGCACCATCCTTTCACCGCGCCCAAACCCGAAGACGAAGCCTTGCTGGAAAGCGAGCCGGGCAAAGTGCGTGCCAATGCCTACGATATGGTGATCAACGGCGTGGAAGTGGGCGGCGGCTCTATCCGTATCCATAACCGAAACTTGCAGAAACGCATGTTCAACGCCCTCGGGTTCAGCGATGAAGAAGCCCAGAACCAATTCGGCTTCCTGATGAACGCCTTTGAATTCGGCGCGCCTCCCCACGGTGGGCTGGCTTTCGGGTTCGACCGTCTCTGCGCGCTCTTCGGCGGTTCAGACAGCATCCGCGACTATATCGCTTTCCCCAAGAACAATTCGGGCCGCGACGTGATGAGCGAATCGCCCTCGCC
>CAYVJX010000136.1:0-3907 GCA_964451895.1 uncultured Bacteroidaceae bacterium
GCTTTGCTTACGCCCAAAAAGGCGAGAAGCATCATCAGGGCGGTCAAGCCCGAATAAAGCAACTTTTTCATTGTGTTAGTTGTTTTGATAATTAATAATTTGTGTTTCGGTTGCGCCGTCTTGCACAAGAAGAATCGGGCGTTTTTTCCCTATGCTTCCCATGTTGAACGGCATGGCGAATATAATAAAAGATTTACATAGTCCGATAGGTTTTTTAGATGTAGCCATGGATTTTTTTCGTATATCGCCATGGGATATACCACAGGGCTGTTTTCGGGTTATCGCTTTTTTTGGTAAATTCGCCCCTGCTTTCCGGTTTCCCCCGTTTGGGAGGACTAACGGAAGCCAAGAAGAAAACAATATAAAAACTCAAAAGCCATGGTTATTTCAAAGAAACTTGAAAAAGCCCTTAACGAACAGATTGCCGCTGAAATGTGGTCTGCCAACCTGTACACCTCCATGTCGTTCTTTTGCGAAAAAGAAGGTTTCGGAGGCTTCGGCAGCTGGCTCAGGAAACAGGCGGCGGAAGAAACCGAACACGCCTATATGATGGCGCATTTCCTCATTCAGCGCGGCGGCACGGCCAAGATGAGCGCCCTCAAGGAAGTTCCCGGCAGCTGGAAATCCTTGCTCGATATGTTCAAGGCCGTCTATGCGCACGAATGCCACGTATCCGACCTGATCAACAAACTGCTCGACATCGCGGTGGCCGACAAGGACAAGGCCAGCGAAGACTTTTTCTGGCAGTTCGTCCGCGAACAGGTGGAAGAAGAAGCCACGGCTTCCGATATCGTCTCCAAAATCGAGAAATTCGGTCAGACCGCCCTTTTCCAGTTGGACAGCAAGTTCGGCGAACGCAAGTAAGACACGGAATCCAAACTCAAAGATGCCAAGGGGAGAGTCTCTTTCCTTGGCATTTTAATGCAAGAAGAGATAAGATACATGGAACGCATCGAATATTTGAAACAACAGGTTCGCGATATACCCGATTTTCCCACGCAGGGCATTTTGTTCCGCGACCTTACGACCCTTTTCAAAGACCCCCGTTCTATCGAATTGGCCACCGACCTGCTGGTGCAGCGGTATGCCGGCAAAGGCATCACGAAAGTAATCGGCATCGAGTCGAGAGGATTTATTTTCGGCAGCATACTGGCCTATAAACTCAACGCCGGTTTTGTGCCTATCCGCAAGAAAGGCAAGCTGCCGGCCGAGAAACTGTCGTATTCCTATCAGTTGGAATACGGGCAGGACAGCATCGAGATACACAAAGACGCGCTTACCCCCAAAGACAAGGTGCTCCTGCACGACGATCTGCTGGCTACCGGCGGAACCACCGTGGCGGCCTTGGAACTGATAAAGCAGCTGGGAGTAACCGATATACGGGTCTGCTTCCTGTTGGAACTGGAAGCCTTGAAGGGCAGAGCCAAGATAGGCCCGGACTACGAGGTCTTTTCTTTGTTGAAATACTGAAAAATGCCGGCGGATTCGTCGGCTTTCCAGGGAACGAGGCTGGATATATCCTGTCTTTCGGCCAGTTTCCGCCGTATCTCGGTGGAGGATATATCCAGAAGCGGCAGGTTCTCAAGCAGGTTTATCTTATGAGCGAACCGCTCCATCATCGGATAGGTTTCCGGTTTCGGGGCGGTTTCTTTTTGGGCTTTGCGCGGATAGACGAGAATGCGGCAGCGGTGCATGATTTGGTCTATCTCTTTCCAGCGGTGCAGCCCCGCCAGGTTGTCTTCTCCCATCAGCAGCATGAATTCCGTTTGCGGATGCCGTTCCTGCAGGTACCGCAGGGTGTCTATCGTATAGGAGGGTCTGGGAAGCCGCAGTTCGGCATCGCAGTATTCGAGCCAGGCGTAAGGGCGGAGCGATTGTTCCAGCAGGCGTGCCCGCAGGTTTTCATCCCACAGCGTTCGGTCTTGCTTAAAGGGGTTCTGCGGCGAAAGCACGAACCATACCTTGGCGTGGTAGAGCTTCGAAACGGCTTCTGCCAAGGCGATATGTCCGTTGTGCACGGGATTGAACGAGCCGAAATAAAGGATGGTCTGCATCAGAACCGTTTTGTGGAGGGCGTTCAGAGGGGTTTTTCAAGAAATTCGCTTACGGCCTGCACGGCTTCTTCCACCGCCGTTTCCAGATGGTCGTTGATGATGATTTTGTCGAAGAGGGGGGCCGATTGCATTTCTATGTCGGCTTTCCCCACGCGTTTTTTCAGGCTTTCTTCGGTTTCCGTGCCGCGTTTGCGCAGGCGGTTCTCGAGTTCTTGCAGCGAGGGGGGCGACACAAAGACCGCCAGCGTGCGTTCAGGAAACTTGCGCTTGATGTTCAGGCCGCCTTTCACATCTACATCGAACACCACATGGCCGCCGGCGTTCCATATCTTTTCCACTTCGCTCATGAGCGTGCCGTAGAATTGGTTGGGATAGACTTCTTCCCATTCGAGGAACCGGTCTTGGTTTCGGTACCGCTTGAATTCTTCCACCGAAAGGAAATGGTAGTCCTTGCCGTTCTGTTCGCCCTGCCGCATGGCGCGCGAGGTGGCGGAAACCGAGAATCTCAGTTGCGGAAACCGCGCCAGGAGCCTGTGTACGATTGTGGTCTTTCCCGAACCCGAGGGGGCGGAGAAAATAATGAGTTTGCCGTTGTGTTCCATGGCGCAAAGATACTTTAATCCTGCATGCTCTGCGGGGCGCAGCCGAATTTCTTCTTGATGATTTCGGAGAGCGTTATGTACGCCAGCGATTCTTCGTTCCAGCTGTATTTCTGCCGTAGGGGAAGCAGGGCTTCGTTCATTTCCGTTTCGTTCTGCGCTTCGTCCAGGGCTTGGAGCATATCGCTGTATTCCTTGATGTTGCCTTTAAAGAGTTCGTTGATGAACAGGAATTTCTCGTTGATGCCGATGCAGGAGCGCAGTTCTCCGGCGGCGGGCTGGTGCGCGTCGTTTACGGTTTTGTTGCCTTTGATGCGGTCAACCAGGGATTTGAGGGCGTTTTGGTCGGCGGCCGCCGGCATCTGCCCGGTTTCTTTGAGACGGGTGAATATGTCGGAACGCTGTTCCACTTGCTTTACCACCTTTTCGTCGGGCATGGCGGTGGAGAATACCGCCACCTGCGACATGTCCTGTTCGCCTGCCTGGGCCTGCGCCATGGCGGTGAGGCTGGTTACGTAGGAGGTGGGCTCGTCGTCGGGACGGGCAATGAAGTCTGACAGATCCGGTTCGGGTTGCGGTATCGGTTCGGGTTCCGGCACGGGTTCGGTAACTGGCTCGAAAAGGGGTTCGGGTTCGGGGGTCGGTTCGGACACCGGTTCGGGTTCGGTAACCGGCTCAAAGAGGGGGGCGGGTTCAGGAATCGGTTCAGGCACAGGCTCGGGTTCGGGGATGGGTTCTTCCGATACAGGGGCTGTTTCCTGTTCCGTGGCTTGGGGCGTGGCGGACGTTTCCGGTTCGGAATCTTCGATAAAGGCCAGCTTCCGTTTGAGTTCCTCCACCGAGTCTTTCATCTTGCGCATCGAGTCCTGGGGCGATTCCAGTTCGGATTTCTCGATTTCCAGCACGGTCTGGAGCAGCCTTTCCAAGTCAGACTTGAGCGTGTCTATGTTGGTTCGGGTAATCGCATCGGATTCGGTGATTATTTCTTCCACGTGAGCCACCACGTGGTCCAGCCTTTCGATCAGTTGCAACTGCAATTCCTTGCTTTTCATGTAAAAACGAATTAGTATTCCGCATCCGCAAATTAATTGTAAATTCGCGATTGTTCTTTATCTCCACGGTTTTAGTTTTAAACATAAAAGAGTTAACAGAAAGCCATGTATTTTGACGGTTCGGATTGGGTGCACCAGCGCACGGGCGGCATCGAGGTGATTTGCGGTTCCATGTTCTCGGGAAAGACCGAAGAACTGATAC
>CAYVJX010000137.1:0-3900 GCA_964451895.1 uncultured Bacteroidaceae bacterium
ACGCCGACAACACCGCCAAGGCTGTAAAGAAACTCAACGAATCGTCTGAAAAGACTACTTTGGGAGATATTGAGGCTTTGTCGAATCTGAAAGATGCGATGGAAGCCGCCGAAAAAACAAGTAAAAATTGATTTTTGACGGCGATTTGCCGCGTGCAGCAAAAGAACGCTCTGGATTTTCCGGGGCGTTCTTTTTTTTTGTTGCGTAAGGATTGTTAAAGCGATTGATGGGTGGTGTTGATTTCTTCTTGCAGAGGCCGGATGTGCAGTGGTAATGTTCAAGGATTTGTGTTGACTGCTAATAAAAGAGCCGCACCGGGTACCGGTGCGGCTCTTTTGTCTTTTTTGCCGTAACGATCTATTGCAAAAGTTGTTCGGCGGTCTGCCGTTCAAAGTGAAATAGATAGGTGTCGGGGTTTGGCATGTGGTAAACCAAGGTGAACAACTGCGGGTATTTCTGAATGGCGGGATATAAATAGCGCGAGGTAGAAGAGTATCCCAGTTGTTCCAATATCACATATTCGGTCTTGTTGTTCAATAATCCTTGAATCAACGCTTCCTGATCCGTGGTCCATGCATAACCTGTTGTGCGGATTTTGGGGGCGAAATACGAAAATAATTCTGGTTTGCGACAGCAGACCACCGTACCTTCCGGATAAGAAGCGTTCATCGAAGCCGCTATCGAAAAATAGTTGAAATAAGCGGCAGGATAAGGTTTCTTGCATTGTACATGTAATGCTTTTACCGGATTGATCATCGGTAAAAGCAGAACCAAGAACAGCAGCGGCAAGAACGAGTTATGTTTCGGCACGGGAGTTGTGGTTTGTTTTGCGGGAGGCGTGGCATGTCTGGAAGAAAATCTTCGCTTCAAATAAGCGTAAATAGCCCAGATACCCATATAAAACAAGGCAAAGATCAAGGGAATGAGCGGGGTGATATATCGGGTGCCGTGACCTCCATACCATATAGACAGGAAGCCCGCCGTCGCGACAAAATATCCGATGAATGCCCAACGCATTTTTTTTGCGTTCCAGGCTCCTATGATACAGATTGCCAAAATCAAGACACCGAGAATAATGATGCCGGAATTGTTTGAGATATGCGAGAACGGAAACAGGATATCTCGAAATCCATCTAAGAAAATATCCTTGATATTGGTGCTGATTCGATCCCACCACAGACCGAAACTATCCATCAGGCCTTCTTCTTGTCTGCGAGGGTTGATGTACATGGTTTCTGCAAGATACCGGCTTCCTCCCAATCCATAGGCGCGGTTGCGGAGTGACCAAGGCAAGATACATGCCGCCATGCCTGCCAAGGAACCCAAGGCGGACAACCATTCCTTACGGAACAAGAAAAACACAAAGACGGTAAAGAGAATGGTTGCCCCGATGGTTCTGGTATAATAAGCCAATGAAGCACAGACAATGGCCGCATAGAACCATGGGGAAGTGTAAAAACGCTTTGTATCTCGTTGTGCATATAGGTACAGTGCCAACAAGGTGCAGACCGTTGCCAGCATATACAGCATTTCCGACATGGCCATTCCCGCAAAAGTCAACATTTGCGGAGACATTACCGTCAATACCGCCACGGAAAAGGCCAACCAACGTTGCTTGGTTAACTTTTCCACTAAAAACGCCACGCATAAAAGCGAAAGAAAACAAAATACGGCATTGAGGATCTTGAATCCCATCAAGGAATCCACCCCCATCCGGATAAGCAAGGAAAGCGCGAACGGATAAGCCGGTGGCCAAATGGATGTGGGAGTGAACTCTCCTTCTATATTTTGCATGCAATAGCCATGACCCTCGGCCAGGTTCCTTGCCAGACGGATATAGGTGGCATTGTCTCCGTTCAAGTCCAGTTTAGGGTTTACCGTATAGGCGTATATGGAGATGAAAAAGGCGGAAAACACCACGAGCAATATATAGGGAATATATTTTTTCATGCTGTAAACAAGATTTATGATGGTTGAAACTATCTTTTGAATCGGTATCGCAGCAAGACCCAAAGGGCTTCCACCCCGTCTTTCCATGAAATCTTTTTGCCCTCGCTTACCGTTCTCGGTTTGTATGAAATGGGGATTTCCCTAATCTTATAACCCCTTTTGGCCACTTTAGCCGTTACTTCCGGACAGAACTCAAAACCGGTGCAGTTGAGTTCTATGGATTTGAGCAGCGATGTGGAAAAGAGTTTATAACAAGTGGGTTCATCTGTAAGTCTTTGACAATAAAGGATATTTGTTGCCAAAGAAACCAAACGCCCCCCCCAATAAAAAGACAGGTAGGAATGCTTGTTCGATTTATCCAAAAAACGGGAACCGTAGAGAACCTCCAGATTATCCGCCGTTATCCGTTGCATCATCCGCACGATATCCGCCGGTTCATATTCCAGATCGGCATCCTGTATAATCGTATATTTTCCATTTGCATGGGGAATACCTGCGCGGATAGCCGAACCTTTACCCCCGTTTGCCTTGCGGACCAATGTATGGCTGCCGTTCTTGAATTCTGTTTTTTTAAGAAACGATTCAACGATATCGGCGGTTCGGTCTTTTGAACCGTCATCCACCACAATCAATTGGTACGAATATGGAGAGGAAGAAAGTGTCGTTGAAATTTTATTAAGCACTTCTTCGATAGTCCTTTCTTCGTTATAAGCGGGAATAATTACTGACAAATCCATGCGGGTTTACCTTGAGGTTCTATAATCATAATGCAATAATAAAAATATATAGGCAAAAAAACAATCGTTTGCTATTGGCGCCGTTGGAGAAATACGGGCTTATAGGGAATGTCGTCCGTCAATAAAAAGAGCCGCACCGGTACCGGTGCGGCTCTTTTATTAAAAATTCAGCCGAGGGCTATTTTACCAAGCCGGCTTTTTCGAGCCAGGATTGTAGGGACTTGCGTGCCGCATCCTGCGATTTCTGCGCCGTGGTGCCTTTCATGGCAAGGCCTTTGCCCACCGTGGCACCCTTGCAGGCCTTGGCGATATAGCTTTCCGTTTCCGACAGGCCGCTGCCCTCGTGCGTGCAGAAAGGATACACCTGCTTGCCGTTCCAATCGTGCTTCTCGATAAACGTATAGACCGGCATCGGCAGATCGCCCCACCAGTTGGGATAGCCTACAAACACCACATCGTAGTCCTCCACCGCGATGTCGCCCTTTACCGCCGGACGCGCGCCCGCTTCCTTCTCCTGCTTGGCCTCCGCCACACATTCGTTGTAGGTTTGGGCATATTCCTTCTCAGGAACGATCTCAAAGAGTTTGCCGCCCGTGCTTTGGGCAATCATTTCCGCCACGATATGCGTGTTGCCTTTGGTGATGATGCCCACGCCGTAGTTCTCGCCCGTATGGGAGAAGAACACCACCAACACTTTCTTTTCCGTTTTCATGTTCTGATCGGTTTTTGTCTGTGCCCCTGCCGGAAAAGCGAAGCTCAGAAAGCTTGCCAACAGCAGAATCCATTTTGTTGTTTTCATTATATTAATATTATTTTCGGGATTCGAGTTTGTTGTAGTCTTGGTCGGAAACGGGTTCGAGCCATACGTTCTCCGTCTTCTCGCCCGGCACACTGAACGCTAAATGCGCGAACCACGAATCGGCCGCGGCACCGTGCCAATGCTTTACGTTGGCGGGAATATGAATCACCGTGCCCGGCAGGATTTCCACCGCCGGCTTGCCCTCTTCCTGATACCAGCCGCGACCCGCTACGCCCACCAACATCTGTCCGCCGCCCTTTTCCGCCTTGTGGATATGCCAGTTGTTGCGGCAGCGCGGTTCAAACGTAACGTTGGCCATCTCCACCTGCTCCGACGAAAGGGGCGCCAGATAGCTGTTTCCGACAAAATACTTGGCGTAAGCCGTATTGGGTTCGCCCACAGGAAAAATCATCT
>CAYVJX010000138.1:0-1228 GCA_964451895.1 uncultured Bacteroidaceae bacterium
ACGGTAACGTAACCACCTTGATTACCGGTATCATCCTGCTTTATTTCGGTACGGGTCCCATCCAAGGTTTCGCCACGACCCTGTGCATCGGTATCCTTACCTCCATGTTCACCGCCATCTTCATTTCCCGTCTGGTGTTCTCCCGCTGGTTGGACCGCGATGCCAACATCACTTTCAGCCACCGGTTCTCCGAAAACTTCCTCTCCAAGGTTCATTTCAACTTTATCGGAAAGAGCAAGTATTCGTTCATCGTTTCGGGCGTGATCGCCGTTATCTGCATCGTTTCGCTCTGCGTCCGCGGCCTGAGCCTGGGTATCGACTTCACGGGCGGTAGAACCTATGTGGTTCGCTTTGACCAGGTGGTGAACCCCAACGAACTGCGCGCCACCTTGACCGACGCTTTCGGCGGCGACGCTCCCGAAGTAAAGACTTTCGGCGCTTCGAACCAGGTGAAGGTCACCACCAAATACCGCATTACCGAAACCGGTCAGGAAGTGGATGCCGATGTAGAACACCGTCTGTACGATGGTTGCAAGGATTTCTTTGTGGATCCTATCGATTTCCAACTCTTCAATGAAGATAAGTCCGTGGGTCAGATCAGTTCCGAAGTGGTGGGGGCTTCCGTGGCCACCGATATTACCCGTTCGGCCTTTATCGCGGTGGCGATCGCGTTGATCTTCATCTTCGGTTATATCGCCGTGCGCTTTAAACGTTGGCAGTTCGGTCTGGGCGGTCTGGTGGCTTTGGTTCACAACGTGCTCATCTCCATCGGTCTGTTCTCGCTCTTCTATGGCGTGCTGCCGTTCTCGCTCGACATCGATCAGGCCTTTATCGCCGCCATCCTGACCCTTATCGGTTACTCCATCAACGATACCGTGATCGTGTTCGACCGTATCCGCGAAAACATGGCGCTCTATCCCAAGCACAACCTGATAGACAATATGAACTCCGCCATCAACAGCACCTTGCCGCGTACGATCAACACCTCCTGCACCACCTTGGTTACCCTGTTGATGATTTTCATCTTCGGCGGTGAAGTTATCCGCGGTTTCGTGTTCTGCATCCTCTGCGGTGTGATTATCGGTACGTATTCGTCTATCTTCATCGCTTCGCCCATTTCCTACCGTCTGTTGCTCCGCAAACAGAACAAGGACTTGGCCGCCGCCAAAGCCAAAGGCATCTATACGACCAAAGCCTAAGTTCCCCCAACGGAACAGTGGCACTGAAA
>CAYVJX010000138.1:1328-3866 GCA_964451895.1 uncultured Bacteroidaceae bacterium
GTTTCGTTTTTCGGCGCTTTTGTTCTAAGATGCTTTTTGTTTCAGAGCGCCGACGGCATCCCTTTTAACAAAAATTAAAATTTATTCTTCTGACAAATAATGTTTTGTGAAAAACTACTTCGATAAAATCGCGATTCGGGGTTATATAAGATAAACAAGCCTGTTTAATTTAGTAAATTTGCCCGTGATGAATGTAGTTGACACACAAATCTCCATTCTGTTGGCGGAAGACGACCCGAATCTGGGTGCTTTCCTTCGCACATACCTTAACAACAAGGGGTACAAGACACATTTGTGCCGCGATGGAAAATCCGCTTATGAAGCTTTCCTGCAAGGGGGCTTCAATTTTATCATCACCGACATCATGATGCCGGTGAAAGACGGTTTTTCCTTGGCCAAAGACGTGCGCCGCATCGATTCGGATATTCCTATCCTGTTCCTGACCGCCAAGACTTTGGAAACGGACCGCCTGAAAGGTTTTCAGATGGGGGGGGACGACTATCTGACCAAGCCGTTCAGTATGGATGAACTGCTGTTGCGGATCCGCGCCATTTTGCGCCGCACCATGGAACGCCCCAAGGCTTTGGCTCAGCTTCGTTTCCAGTTGGGAGAGGCCGTTTTTGACGTGGGGATGCAGCGCATCAGCAATCCCGACGGCAGGGAAGTGGAACTTACCGGCCGGGAGTCCGACTTGCTCAAGATGTTCTGCATTCACGAGAATACCGTGGTCTCGCGCAAGGATATTCTGGTAAACGTGTGGAAGATGGACAACTATTTCAACGCCCGCAGCATGGACGTGTATATCACCAAACTGCGCAAGGTGTTGAAACAGGTATGCGATGCGGAGATCATCAATGTGCACGGAGTAGGGTTCAAATTAGTCGTGTAGTCTTATATGAAAGCTTTTTTCGCCATAGGCCGTTGGATGGCTCTGTTTGCCGGAATCGGGTGGGGATGCCTGCTGTTCTCGTGCCGGGAGGAATACCGGAAGTTTGAAAAAGGCGAGGTGTATCTGCGCTTTTCGCAAGACACGGTACGGTTCGACACCCTGCTGAGCACCCAGACGAGCGTAACCAAGATGATTACGGTGCGGAACCCGGCATCCAAGGCGGTTACGATAAGCAGGGTCTATCTGGCGGGAGGCTCGGATTCGCGCTTCCGTTTCAACCTGAACGGGAACACGGAACTGGAGCAGCGGAATATCGTTCTGGGCGGCAAGGACAGTTTGTACCTGTTTGTGCAGACCGTGCTCGATGACCGCGGTCAGGATGCGCCTTTCGAAGTGCTCGACTATCTGCGTTTCGAACTCAACGGAATGCGTCCGCAACAAGTGGTGCTGAGCGCCTGGGGGCAGGATGCCCACTATTGGCAGAGCGACTGCGTGGCGCGTGTTCCCTATAAAGATCCCTTGCAGGGCAGCATGTATGAAGAAGACTCGCTTTCTTTCCGCTATTTTCTGTGGAACGAGACCGATTATCCCGTCAACGACCGGAAACCCTATGTGGTTTACGGCTATCTGGCCGTGCCGGAAGGGAAAACGTTGGAACTGCCTGCCGGAACACGCTTCTATTTCGCGCCCAATTCGGGCATCTGGCTACAGGCAGGCAGCCGCCTGAAGATTTCCGGAACCTTGCAGGAACCGGTGTTGTTTACCTCCATACGGCAGGACGGTGCTTACCGCCACATGGCGGGGCAATGGGGCAGGTTATGGCTGGATTCGGCCAGCGGTCCGCACCAAGTGGAATACGCATGGGTGCGCAACGGACAGACGGCTTTCTGGATAGACCCAGACAACGGGCAAGGCACGGAGATAAGCAATACCCGTATCGAGAACATGAGCCGCCACGGCATTGTGGCACGGAACGCGCGCATAGAGGGTGTGAACCTCTGTATCAGCGAGAGCCAGGTGAATCTCTGCCTCAGCGGCGGCGGACAATACGCCTTTACCCATTGCACATTTTCCAACGATTTCTACGGGGGCATGATAGGCGTTTATAACCGTTGCCTGTACCTGACCAACAAAGACGAGGAAGGCAAGGTGGCGGGAGCCTTGAGCGGCGCGGCTTTCAACAACAGCATCTTTTACGGACGCAACAGCCGCCAGTTGGATTTCAACGTGGATTCGGCGGGCGCGGCGGCGGTGCTGTTTACCCGTTGCCTTATCAAGCAGGAACCGGCGGCCTCGGGCCGGAATTTCGACAGTTGCCGCTGGAACAAAGAACCTTTCTTTGTGAATGCCGACGGCTACGATTTCGATATCGATACGGTGGCTTCGGCGGCTGTGGGTCTGGGTGATCCGGCCTTTGCCACCGGCAAGGCCGAACTGGATCTGAAAGGCCGTCTGCGCGCCAATCCGCCGGCGGCAGGCGCTTACGAGTTTTATCCCCAAAACGCGCCTTTGCGTTGGAACCGGAGAAACCGCTGAAAAAGTAGTATCTTTACACGTTTTTTTGAGAAAACCATCGAGCATGTCTGATATTGTCAAACAACGAACCCTCAAAGCCCCCGTCACCCTTTCCGGGGTGGGCCTGCATACGG
>CAYVJX010000139.1:0-3850 GCA_964451895.1 uncultured Bacteroidaceae bacterium
ATTTGTCCAACATTTTCATATAGCCGTGCGAATACAGGCCGCGTTCGCGGATTTCGCCCGATAGAATAAAATGCCCCTGCGCTTTAACGACACAGGGGCAAAAGAACGCGCCCAGACAAAAGAGCAGGGCGATACGGTTCAAGAATCTATGCATGGTTTGGAAAGGGACTATTTGTCGATTTCTACCATTTCCACTTCAAATACCAAAGTTGAATAAGCAGGGATATCTTCGCTTACGGCACGTTCCCCATAGGCCAATTCAAACGGAATGATCAAAAGCGCCTTGCTGCCTTTGGGCATCATCGTAAGGGCTTCGTCAAAACCGCGTATCATCTGGCCTACGCCGGCCGATACCTCCATGGGTTCGTAAGGACGTTGGGGCATGTACATGTCGTTGGCTTTGGCGATTTCTTCGATATTGGTGTCGAACAGTTTGCCGTCGAGGCGTTTGCCGATATAGTTCACCTTTACGGTCTGGCCTCTTTCAGCCGGTTTTCCGCTTCCTTTCTTCGTTTCGATAAAATACAGCCCGCTTTCAGTCGGTTCGGCTTTCAGCTTGTTTTCTTCCAGATATTTGGCAATGGCTTCCTTTTCAACTTCTTTGGCTTCGGTCGCCTTGATGATGTTTTCCTGCTGCAATTCTTCTTCGGTGTAGAACTTATCTACCTTGATCGAATAAATCACGTATTTGCCGAATACATCGGGAACACCGCCCATGTATTTGGCCATCGAGTCGGCGGGGATATAGAACACCGCGCTGTCGCCTTCGTGCAACAGCAAAAGGCCTTCGTTGAGGTCGCCCGGGAATACGGATTCCATAATCTGCATGATCAGTTCGGATTCTTCCAGCGCGAAAATCACCGAATCTTCCGAAGAGAGCGCCATTTTGCCCTTGAGGATATCGCCCATCTGGGCAGCCCGTCCGTTGCCGGAAACCAAAAGGTCGTATTCCAGCCCGTTGGCGGTTTTCTTGTGCGAACCGCAAGCCGAGAAAGCCACCGCGGAAAGCAACAGTCCGATTGTCAAGAAAATGTTCTTTTTCATTTTTATTTCAAGTTAATGTTTTATCAATCCCTTACGGGCAATGAGCCGCAAAGGTCGTTAATTTTCTTCAATTTTCCGCCATTTCATCGGGCGAAACCAAAACTTCTTCCACACAAAGGTCGTAGAGCAGGGTCGCCATGGGAGGAATGTCCTCTCCGTTGCCCGAAAAACCGAAGCCGAGACGGGAGGGCAGGATCAACTGCGCCCGGTCTCCTTTTTTCATCATCAGCACCGCTTCGGTCAATCCCGGTTCGGTTTCGGACTTGCCCACGATAAAGGTCTTGAGCCCGTTTCTTTCGGAAGAAGCGATTTCTTCACCGTTGAGCAGACGCAAGGTATAACTGAGCCTTACCGCATTGCCGCGTTCCACTTTGGGGGCTTTCTTGTGGGGGCTTTCCTCGATGCGGTAATATAGGCCGCTGCCGCTGCGTTGCATCGGGAGGCCGCTGCGCTGCAAAAAAGCCTCAATGCTTTCCAGTTCCTGATGCACGGCGATCTCCTGTGCCGCCAACATGTCTTCCTTGGCGTTCGATGCGTTCTGCTCCGGAGAGGCCGCCACGAAAGTGCGTTTGCAGGCGCAGCAAAGCACCGCCAGCACCGCCATGCACAGAATGAACAGGCGGGATTGCGGATTGGCGTGCCGTAAATCGGGAAAGCGGGGCATATCCGTTTATTTTTGCCGTATGGCCTTTTCGTAAAATTCGGGAATCAACCGCTCGAATTTGGCTAAAGTGGCTTCCAGACTGTCGTAAGAAGTTGCTCCGGCCGCGTTCTTATGCCCGCCGCCGTTAAAGTGTTCTTTGGCGAAACTGTTCACGTCGATATTTCCTTGCGAGCGGAAAGAAATGCGGATGCGTTCCTCCTTTTGCGTAAAGAAGGCCGCGAAACGGATGCCGGCGATACTCAGCCCGTAGTTCACGATGCCTTCCGTGTCGCCCGGACGGAAATTGAACCGCTTCATGTCCTCGCGGTTCAAAAACATATATGCCGTCTGGTATTCGGGTTTCACCACCAGACGGTCTCCCAGACAGCACCCCAAAAGGCGCATGCGGCTTTCCGAAAAATTGTCGAAGATGTTCTGGTGCACCTTTACCGTATCCAGGCCCCGCGACACCAAGTCGGCGATGGCGGAAAAAAGTTCCCCGTGCGAGCAGGAATAGCTGAAAGAGCCGGTATCGGTGCTGATGCCCGCATACAGGCAGGCGCCCACCTGCGCATCGATGAAATCAGGGTTCAGTTCGTTGTAGATGACCCGGTAAAGCACCTCGCAGGTAGAAGAAATCTGCGTGTTTGAAAAACCGAGGTGGAAACTTTGGGTTTCGGGTTCCAAGTGGTGGTCTATCAGAATCCTCGGGGCGTCAGACTTTTCCAGCAACGGCGCCATGGCTTCGGCACGGCTCAGGCGGTTAAAGTCCATTACGAAAAGCAGATCGCATTTCTTTAATGTCTCCGCCACTTTTTCGGGATGGTCCTGATAATTGAGCGAGATATGCTCCACGTCCATCCATACCAGATTCTGCGCGTAGGGATTGGGAAAAATCACGGAACTTTCCTTGCCCATGTTCTCCAGATACAGGTGCAGCCCCAGGGAAGCCCCCACCGCATCCCCGTCGGGATTGTTGTGGCTCACGATAACGATGTTCTTCGCCTTTTCCAGATAGCTTTTGAGCGGATGTATCTCCTGACCGCTCTTGGCAAGCACCTTGTAGGGTTCTTTTTTCTGCTGCGAGGGCAAGACCGTGTAAGGCATGGATGACTGATCCTTTAGAAAAATGCTTTGTTCCATTGTCTGCGGGTTAGATTCCGGCTTTTTTACAAGATGCCGTTCTGGTCGGAAAGCGGCAGGCCGGAAAAGGGAAAGTTGCCGGAGGAAGAACCCAGGCAATCGTGCAGTTTCCGCACGGCTTGTTTCCGCAACGGATTGGTCTCGCGCACGGAAACGATATAATTGAGCAGTTTTACAAAATCCTGCAAGGCCTGCACGGTATTGCAGATCTGAATCTGTTGCTGTTGGCTGAAAACCGGCTCCACGGCGGTGCGGTTTATGAGCGAACCTTGGTGGGTGATGTCGATGCAGTAGCGGATATCGTCTTTCGATACCGATTCAGGATCGGTGGTGCACGCCAAGAGGTTCACCACCGGCAGGTTCAGCAGGAAAACAGGCAGGCCGTTCCTTTCGGCCAGGTATTGGTAAGCCAGCGCGAGGCTGCGGTCGTTGCCTTGGCGCAGGTTGAGCAGGTTGGGCAGGAAAAAGTCGGCGAAATTGTAGTCCGTCACTATTTTCGTACCCAACCTGAAACCGCACTGGTTAAAGAAGAAATTGTTGAACATCGCCAGTTTCCGCGACAGGGAAACATCTGCACCCAACAGCAGCCAGCAGTCGCCGTGCAATCGGTTGAACTCGCCGCACACCCGTTCCCAAGGCAAATCCGAATAGAAAGCCGAAGACAAAAGGTAAAACCCTTTCAAAAGGTTGGGAGAGGCCTCTTTTTTCCATTCCGACAACTTCTTGCAGGCTATTTCCACCTGCAATTCGGAAATGAGCGCGTCCATACGGTTCTGCCAAAGCGAACCGTCTTTCTGCAGGCGAGCTTTCTCTAAGTAGGGCAAGGCCTCCTCGCCAATCGAAAAAAGGGCATCCTTGAGCGTTTGGTAGATCTCTTCGTCGGTTTCGTCCAACATGCCTACCAAGGCTTCCAATTCGGTTTGTCCGGGCATAGGGTTCATCAATCGGTAAGGCGTTTTACCACCGTTTCAATCAGTTTTTCCATGTGCGGATGATAGTCTTCGCTGAACTTTTTCGTGC
>CAYVJX010000140.1:0-3833 GCA_964451895.1 uncultured Bacteroidaceae bacterium
CTTCGCTTTCCGCCTTGCATCTCACCATCCAAAATCATTTTTTGAAAAAAGCATTCTGGACGGTGCTTTGCTTGGGCGCGTACGTTCAGTATGCTTCCGCGCAACTCCACCGTCCGCGCCGCGTAGCTCAAAAATCCAACCTCAATTCGAAGGGGAAAAAAGCATTTTGGATGCCGAGGTGCAAGACGCGAAAAGTGAGTTTCGAGGGAGCTTACTTAAGTAAGTGACCGAGATAACCTACGGTTCGCAACGCAGCAGATTGCCGTTCCTATCGCTTTTTTCGGGATTAGCCTCGCGCTTCGCGCTCGGTCTTGAAGGGATTACCTCGCTTCGCTCGGTGATCCCGAGGGGGGGGGAGGTCATCAAGCGAAGCACAAAGCACCGCGCGCTTCGCGCGGCGGGCTTTTTTAATAGGCTTCGCCTTAGGAGAGTAAACTCTCCACGGCGTAGCCTATTAAAAAAGCCTTGAGGCTATGCCTCAAGGCTTTGTGCTTCGCTTGCGGAGAGACAGGGATTCGAACCCTGGAAGCGCTTTTGACGCTTACACACTTTCCAGGCGTGCGCCTTCGACCACTCGGCCACCTCTCCTTTGCGTGTTCTTGAAGAACTCTTTGCGCGAACACTGCCTGCAAAGAGGGCGCAAAAATACAAATTATTTTGGTAAAAGCCAATCGGTCTAAGACACTGGCTGTCGAATGACGTGGCGGCTATTTCGGCAAGGCAAAGTTTTCGGGATGCCTGGCGGTGGCTTCTGCGTAGATTTTGCGGAGGTCGTCGAACAGACTTTCCAGATCCTGTTCCGTATCGAGTGGGGTGGGAAGTACGGTACAGCTTTTAGTCTCGTAATCCACAATGCCGGCATAGAGCGGCACTCCGGCCCGTTTGGCGATATAGTAAAACCCTTTTTTCCAACGTTCGGTGCGCTTGCGCGTGCCTTCGGGGGTGATGATGAGTGCCAGCCGCCTGTGCGTGGCGAGCAGGTTCACGGAGTGTTCCACCACGTGCTGCGCCTGTTGGCGGTCTATCGGCATCCCGCCCAAGGCCTTGAGCAGAAAACCGAAAGGAAACACGAAAAATTCCTTCTTGATAAAGAACTTGGCCGGCAGCCGTTTGGTCCAGAAAGCCAGCCGGCCAATCAGGGCATCTTTCCAAGAGGTGTGCGGCGCAACGATAAGCACGTATTTGTTTTCGGGCGGAATAAAGTCGTTTACCCGCCAGCCTGCCAAGCGGAGCAGGAGAGTGGCGAAATTTTTCATGGCCGTTAGAATGGATATCCGATACCGAAGTTAAAGATAAGGTCTTTCAGCTTAAAGTCTTTGATGACCCAGCAGTCTTTGGTGCCCGCCAAAGACGGGTCGCGCAGAGGCACGCCCACGTCCATGCGGATAAGGAAAAACTTAAAGTCGTAGCGTAGCCCCACGCCGGTTCCGAGCGCGAATTCCTTGTAGAAATCAGACGAGAAGACACCTTTGGGATAGGTTTCGTTGGCACGGAAAAGCCAGATGTTGCCGGCATCCAGAAAAACCGCACCGCGCAAGCCGCCCACAATGGGAAAACGCTGTTCGATGTTGAACACCATCAGGATGTCGCCCAAACGTTCAAAGTCGGGCGTTCCCTTGGGGTGAGTGTAACCGCCGGGGCCTAACTGGTAAAGCGGCCAGGCGCGCAGGGTGTTGTTGCCGCCTGCAAAAAACGCCTTTTCGTAGGGCATCGATTTGGAGTTTCCGTAGCTGTAGCCCACGCCCAGATCAGCGCGCAGCACCAGGCTGGTCTTCTCGCCGAAAGTGAAATGGTGGCTGTAGTCGATTTCGGCACGGGTGTATTGCGAGAAAGGCAGGTTGAACAGCCGGTAGCCCGCTCCTTGCGGCTGTTTGCCGTTGATGGCGTAGGCAATGCCGTAAAGCAGGCTTCCCGCCACTTCCACTTCTATCTTGAGGCGGTTGAAATCCCGAATCTCTCCTTGGCGCTGATCATTGTAGAGAAAACGATAGCGTGGGGTAAGGATAAAGTGGTCGGAATATTGGTAATAGAGCCGGTAGTTCTTTTTATTCTGATATTCCTGCAGCACTTTTTCAAAGCGTTCGGAAAGGTTTCCCATCTGGATGGTGCTTATTTCGATGGGATTGAACACGTGTTCGCCCATGTTCCGCCGCCAACGGTAACCGAAAGTGGCGTTGAAGGTTCCCCGCGAATAGTCGCGCTTCATCTGATAGCTGTAACTGATGGCGATGATGCTGGACGGACGGAAATACTGCGAGAAATGATCCAGGCTGATAGGCAGCAGGAATCGGGGAAATTCAAGGCTGGCTTCCGCCTTTACCTCAAAAGTGTTCAGAAAGGTCTTGTTCTTCTGCTGGTCGGCGGTTACCTGAAATTCGTACAGTCCGCGCAGTTTCAGGTTGAGAATCTCGCCACCGCCGAAGGTGTTGCGGTTCTGGAATCCGATAACGGCGGCGATGCCCTGGATACCGGAACTGGTGGTGAGCTGGCCTTCCACGCTGAATCCGAAACGGCTTCCCTGGATGATATGGATGTTGCAGTCCAGCTTGTTGTTCTCAATATAAGACAGGGTGGTGTCGTAAGGCCTTTCGGTAAAGCTGATGCTGTTGTACTGGAACACGCGGAGGTCGCCCAGGTTGTTGTAGGTCTGGGTAACGTTCTGCAAGGAATATCGGTCGCCGCCGCGCAAGAAAGTCTTTTGCAGCAGAGGCTTGTATTTGATGATGGGCTTGCCCTGGTTGATGAAGTAATAGACCGGGCTGGCGAGGCCTTTCCGTTTTTCGCGCCGCGTGGCGTTCTCGAAAAGCACGGTGTCGAAAGCCAGATCGCGTTCGCGTGAACGTGATTGGGGAAAGATATATACGTTGTCGATATAATATTTCTTATGGGAGAGCAGGATGGGTTCCCCCGTAAGGCTGTCGGTCAGGTTGGAGTTCATTTTCTTGACGAGCAGCAGCACATCCATCTGTTTGGAGTCAAGGGCACTGTCGATGGAATAGGAGATATAGTCTTTCGAAAAAGCCCAATAGCCCATGTTCTGCAACCTTTCGGCGATTCGTGTCCTTTCGGCATCCAGCGAGCTTACCATATACTGCATTCCCGGCTTGAGCAGGGTGCGTTTTGGCCAGTTGTCGAATTCATCCCGGAGGCTGTCGTCCAGAACCGAGATGTCTATCTGGCGCAAGTGGTAGGGTGCATCCAGTTTCAGGTTGTAGGAAACCACCACCTTGCGGTTCAATTTGCCTTTTCGCTTTACATGGGAGGTCAGTTCGGGATAGAAATACCCTTTGCTGGCGGCGTGCATGAGGATGCGTTCCTGCGAGGAAATAATGGTGGAGGAATCGAAGATGACGGGCGGTTCGCCCAATTCGCGCAGTTTGTTGTTCCACCAGTTGTGCTTTTCGGGTTTTGCCCCGTTGTAGATGCCCAGACGGATCCGAGCCCCCAGAATCTTGCTGTTGGGCTCCTGAATGAGCATGTTGGTCATATCCATTTTGGATACCTCTCCGCCGCGCGAAACCTTTACCTTGTTCTTTACCAGCAGGCTTTGGTTCTCCGGCAGGTAAGCCACATTGTTGCAGGCCGAAAAAAGCAGGGGAGAACATGCAAGAAAGCATGCCCGCAGGAGATTGCGGAAAAACGGCGAAGAATGGGCGGACATGCGGAGGTTCAAAGGATTGTTGCGTGTTTTTAAGGAAAAGGGTGGCCGAAAAAATATGCGGCCACCCTTTGAAAAACGTTTTCTTACGCTATGGGTAGGCAAGGAAACGAAAGTCGGAAGATTAGAGTCTTTCGAGCTGAACGGTGAAGTGACGCATCAGTTCGGCTTCCCA
>CAYVJX010000141.1:0-1751 GCA_964451895.1 uncultured Bacteroidaceae bacterium
CATCCCGGCCATTTGGGAGCGAGTCTGGGAACGGTGGAACTCACGGTAGCCCTGCATTACGTTTTCAATACGCCCTATGACCGCATTATCTGGGATGTGGGGCATCAGGCCTACGGGCATAAGATTCTTACCGGACGCAAGGAGAAGTTTGCCACCAACCGCACCTACGGCGGCATCAGCGGCTTTCCGAGCATGGCCGAAAGCGAGTACGACGCTTTCGGAGCCGGCCATTCCTCCACCTCCATTTCGGCGGCGCTGGGCATGGCCACCGCCTCGGTGCTCAAAGGCGAGACCGACCGCCAGCATATCGCCGTTATCGGCGACGGGGCGATGACGGGCGGACTGGCATTCGAAGGGCTGAACAATGCCGGTGTTTCGCGCAGCAATATCTTGGTGATACTGAACGACAACGGTATGTCGATCGATGCCAGCAGCGGCGCGTTGAGCAAGTATTTCACGCGTATGACCGCCTCAAAATCGTACAACCATTTCAAGAACAGCGTATGGGATATGATGGGCGGCAACACGCGCCCCTACTACCCCAAACGTTTCATCAGCAAGATTTCGGGCGCCATCAAATCGATGATTTCCCCTCAGGCGAGCAATCTTTTTGAATCCTTGAATTTCCGTTATTTCGGCCCTATCGACGGGCACGACCTGCATACCTTGGTGGAAGTGCTGCAAGACCTCAAGACCATTCAAGGCCCCAAGCTGCTGCATATCGTTACCAAGAAAGGGAAAGGCCTGAAAGAAGCCGAAAAATCCCCCACCCTTTACCACGCGCCCGGAAAATTCGATGTGCGGACGGGCAAGCTCATTCCTTCGGGCATCAATCTGAGCCTCGCGCCCAAATATCAGGACGTTTTCGGAAAAACCATCATCGAACTGGCCAAAGCCAATCCATGCATCGTAGGCATCACGCCCGCCATGCCTACGGGATGCTCGCTCAACATGATGATGAAGAAGATGCCGGAACGGGTGTTCGACGTGGGCATCGCCGAACAGCACGCCGTTACCTTTGCCGCCGGACTGGCGGCGGAGGGCATGGTGCCTTTCTGCAATATCTATTCTTCGTTCGCCCAACGTGCCTACGACCAGATTATCCACGACGTGGCCTTGCAGAAACTGCCGGTGGTGTTCTGCCTTGACCGCGCGGGTCTGGTGGGAGAAGACGGAGCGACCCATCACGGGGCGTTTGACCTGGCTTTCCTGCGCCCCATTCCCGGGCTTATCATCTCCGCTCCCATGAACGAGCGGGAATTGCGCAACCTTATGTACACCGCCCAGCTGCCCGACCAAAAGATGCCTTTCGTTATCCGCTATCCGCGCGGACGGGGCGTTACGCCGCGTTGGAAAACGCCGCTCGAGATACAGCCTGTGGGCAAGGGCGTATGCCTCTGCGAAGGCGGAGATACCGCCATCCTTTCTATCGGCGCTATCGGCAACAATGCCCGGAAAGCCATCGAAATGGCGCGCGTCCAGGGCGGCAAGGAATGCGGGCTTTACAACATGATTTACCTCAAGCCTTTAGACGAAGCCTTACTGCACGAGGTGTTCAAACGATACAAGCGAATCATCACGCTGGAAGACGGCGTCATCAACGGAGGTCTGGCCTCCGCCATATGCGAGTTCGCGGCACAGAACGGCTATACCACGCAGCAACTCATTCCGCTCGGCTTACCCGACAGGTTTGTTACGCACGGGAGTGTGGCGGATCTGCATAAGGAATGCGGCATCGACACCGAAAGCAT
>CAYVJX010000141.1:1851-3830 GCA_964451895.1 uncultured Bacteroidaceae bacterium
CCTTGGGCATCGAACTGAAGTTTATGTCCGTATTCACTTACCCAGCCTGTCTGACGGGCGGGATTGCCCACCACCAGCGCGTAATCCGGCACGTCTTTCGTTACCACGCTGCCGGCGCCTATCATGGCATACCGGCCTATCACATGGCCGCACACCACGGTGGCGTTCGCCCCGATGCTCGCCCCCTGCCTTACCAAAGTAGGCTTGAACTGGTCTTTGCGTGCCACGGCGCTGCGCGGATTGACCACATTGGTGAACACGCAGGAAGGCCCTAAAAACACATCGTCTTCGCACTCCACGCCGGTATAGACCGAAACGTTGTTCTGCACCTTGACGCCGTTGCCCAACCTTACCTGAGGGGAAATCACCACATTCTGCCCGATATTGCAATCCTTGCCGATTTGGCAGCCCTCCATGATATGCGTGAAATGCCAGATTTTAGTGCCTGACCCGATTTGGCAGGGCATATCGATGATTGCGGTGGGATGATGAAAATAATCGGCCATGGCGCTTTGTTTTGAACGGCGAAGATAGGGATAAAACGAAAAAAAACTGCTATTTTTGAAGCCGTTTTTGCAAGGGAAGCCTTTTCCAAGCCCCTCACAGCCGCTTCGGGAGGGTTCGCCGTGCATCTAAAAATCATGCTTATGGAAGACTTCAAGGCTACCGGCTACAAACTCCAGACCATCGCCACCGGACGTGTTTTCGAAGATGAAGGTTGGGTAATCGACGACCCGCAATGCGACCAGCCCTCTTTGGTACGCGCCCTTTACGAAAAGAAACAGATTGAACCCAAAGACCTGAGCCACGGCATCTACCGTTTTGCCGACTGGCTTCCGATAAAACGCACCTTGAAAGGTTCGTGCGCGCCCATCACCTACAAAAGCGAAAAACTGGCGCAGAAACTGGGTTTGCAGAACCTCTACATTACCTTTAACGGCTATTTTCCGAAAATCGGGGCCACGATGAGCACCTGTTCCTTTAAGGAAACGGAAGCCTATTCGGTATGCGGCCGTCTGGATGCCCATTGCGGCAAGGTGCTTGTGGTGGCCTCCGCCGGCAATACGGCGCGCGCCTTTGCCAAAGTATGCTCCGACAACCATATTCCCTTGCTCCTGAGCGTTCCCGAAGACAATATCTCAGCGCTTTGGTTCGATGCACCGCTCAACGATTGCGTAAAACTGATTTCCTGCCAAAAAGGGGGCGACTATTTCGACGCCATCCATCTGAGCAACCTGGTTCTCAAATCCGACAGGTTCCTGGCCGAAGGCGGTGCCAAGAATATCGCGCGCCGCGACGGTATGGGCACCACCGTTCTGTCGGCGGTTACCTTTATCGGGCAGATTCCCGATTTCTATTTTCAGGCGGTGGGGAGCGGCACGGGGGCGATCGCCGCTTGGGAAGCCAACCTCCGCTTGATCGAAGACGGACGTTTCGGCAATAGGAAAATGCGGCTTATGGTATCGCAGAACGACCCGTTCCTGCCCATGTACAAGGCATGGAAGGCCGATTCCCGCGCACTGCCGGCCTACGACGACAATCAGGCCCGCCGGGATGCCGAAGCCATCAACGCCAAGGTGCTTTCGAACCGCAAACCGCCCTACAGTCTGGCAGGCGGCCTTTTCGACGCGCTCAAAGACACGCAGGGCGATATACTCAAAGTGACCAACGCCCAGGCGGAAGCGGCGCAACAGCTGTTTTTGGAAACCGAAGGCGTGGATATCTACTCGGCGGCGGGTGTCGCGCTCCATTCGCTTATCGAATCGGTGCAGAACGGCACGGTGAAGCCGCAGGATATGGTGATGCTCAACATTACCGGCGGTGGCGAGAAACTCTGCCTGCAAGGCAAGCAGCCGTGGATGCTCAAACCGCATCTTGTTTTCCCGCTCGATCCCGATCCGGAAGAGGTGCTGGAAAAGGTTTCGGCGCTGTTCGCCTAAGGCGGGGTTGTTTGTGTCGCAAATAACGAGTACTTTTGC
>CAYVJX010000142.1:0-3810 GCA_964451895.1 uncultured Bacteroidaceae bacterium
CAGGCTTGCGGTAGGAGCGGATTTTGGCGCAGACCATACCGAGCAATTCCTTATCGTGTGATTCCAATGTAAGGGTAGGGTTCTTACCTTTTTCGGCGGTAGCCGTGGCTTTCACTTCCTTGGGCAATTCAAGGAACAGGTTGTGCGAAAAGCCCAAAGCCAAGTCGATCAACTGTCCGTTTACCGTGGCCCTGTAACCGACCCCCACGATTTCCATCGTGGTCTTGAATCCTTCCGAAACACCAACCACCATATTGTTGATGAGCGCGCGGTACAGACCGTGCAACGCGCGGTGGCGTTTCTGGTCGGTGGGACGCTCCACCAATACGTGGTTGTTTTCCGTATCTACTCGCACCGTGATGTCGGGATCTACCATACGGTTCAATTCGCCCTTGGGGCCTTTTACCGTTACCATGTTATTGCTGGCAACCGTTACCGTTACTCCCTTAGGAAGGTTTATAGGTGCTTTACCAATTCTTGACATTGTGTTTTGTTGTTTAGCTGATGAAACAAATAACTTCGCCGCCAACGTTTTCCTTGCGGGCTTCCTTATCGGTCATCAAGCCTTTGGAAGTTGACATGATGGCGATGCCCAGTCCGTTCATCACGCGGGGAAGATTTTCGGTATCGGCATATTTGCGCAAACCGGGCGTGCTGACACGGTCAATCCGGTGGATGGCCGGAGTTTTGGTGGCAGGATGATATTTCAAAGCGATTTTCAGCGTGGGTTTCACACCTTCTTCCACCTTGTAGTTCACGATGTAACCTTTTTCAAACAAAATGCGCGCGATGCCCGCTTTCATTTTCGAGGAAGGCACTTCAACCATCCTCTTTCTGGCCATATTGGCGTTTCTGATAACGGTCAAAAAGTCCGCAATAGAATCTGATATCATGGTTTTCTCTCTTTCTTTTTTAGGTTAAGGGACTACCAACTGGCTTTCTTTACGCCCGGAATCAAACCTTGCAGCGCCATTTCCCGGAAGTTGATACGCGAAATGCCAAACACCCGCATATAACCTTTGGGACGACCGGTCAGTTTGCAACGGTTGTGCAGACGAACGGGCGAAGCGTTCTTGGGTATTCTTTGCAGGGCATCGTAATCGCCCGCTTTCTTGAGCTCAGCACGCTTTTGGGCATATTTAGCAACCATGCGTTCTCTCTTAAGCTCTCTGGCTTTCATTGATTCTTTTGCCATAGTGCGCTACTTGTTTTGTTTTTGAAAAGGCATGCCAAACTCTCTTAACAAAGCGTATGCTTCCTTATCGTTGGTTGCGGTAGTTACAAAGGTAATGTCCATACCGCTGATTTTGTTGATTTTGTCGATATTGATTTCGGGGAAGATAATCTGTTCGGTGATACCGAAAGAAAAGTTTCCCTTTCCGTCAAAACCCTTGTCGCTGATACCTCTGAAGTCGCGGATACGGGGAATAGCCACCGAAATAAGGCGATCGAGGAACTCATACATGCGTTCGCCGCGCAAGGTGACCCTTACACCGATAGGCATGCCTTTACGAACCTTGAAGTTCGAAATATCTTTCTTCGATTTGGTGGCAACCGCACGTTGACCGGTAATGGCGGTCATCTCTTCCACGCCGGAATCGATCAGCTTCTTGTCGGCAACGGCATTCCCGATACCTTGGTTCAAGCAAATCTTAACCAAGCGGGGCACTTGCATCACGCTCTTGTAACCGAATTCGTTCTTGAGATTCGGCACAATAGTGGCAGCGTATTTTTCTCTAAGTCTCGGCGAATAGCTCATTACTTAATTACCTCCCCTGATTTTTTAGAATAGCGAACTGATTTATTGGTCTTTTCATCCAACTTACGGCCGATACGAGTGGCGTTACCCTTGCCGTCAACCACCATCAGGTTCGAAATGTGGATTCCTGCTTCCATCTTGATGATGCCGCCCTGAGGATTCTTGGAATTGGGCTTGGTGTGCTTGGATACCATGTTGATACCTTCCACCTTGGCGCGGAGCTTTTCGCGATCCACCATAAGCACCTTGCCCTGCATGCCCTTGTCGTCACCGGCCAGCACCTTAACGGTGTCTCCTTTTTTGATGTGTAATTTCATGGTCGTATTTCCTATTAAAGCACTTCGGGTGCCAGTGAAACAATCTTCATGAATTGCTTTTCACGCAACTCGCGGGCTACCGGTCCGAAAATACGGGTACCACGCATTTCGTCGGCCGCATTAAGCAATACAACAGCGTTGTCGTCGAAGCGGATGTACGAGCCGTCGGGTCTGCGTACTTCCTTTTTCGTTCTTACGACAACAGCTTTCGATACGGTTCCTTTCTTAACATTGCCGGACGGGAGAGCGTCTTTAATGGCGACAACGATTTTGTCGCCCACACTCGCGTATCTTCTCTTGGTACCACCCAAGACGCGAATGCAGAGTACCGACTTCGCCCCACTGTTATCGGCAACACTAAGCCTAGTTTCTTGCTGTATCATAACTATTTAGCTCTTTCAATGATTTCAACTAATCTCCAACATTTATCCTTGCTCAAAGGACGGGTTTCCATAATGCGCACGGTATCGCCGATATTGCACGTGTTTTCCTCGTCATGGGCTTTGAACTTGGTCGATTTCTTGACGAACTTGCCATAAATGGGGTGTTTCGTCTTGCGCTCAACCAGAACGGTTATGGTTTTCTGCATTTTATTGCTGACCACTACACCGATTCTTTCTTTTCTAAGATTCCTTTCCATGTTTTCCTCTTTTGGGGCTATTGAGCCAATTCCCTGCGGCGCAATTCCGTCAGGATACGGGCGATATTTTTCTTGTGAGTCTTGATAAGGTTCGGGTTTTCAACAGGAGAAATCGCATGATTCAATTTCATCTTGTGCAACTCGGCCCTTTCCGTGTCCAGGCGGTCTTGCAATTCCGCGGTCGACAATTCCTTTACTACGAATTCTGATTTCATGGCTTATCCCTTATTATTCGGCTACGTAATCTCTCCTTACTACAAACTTAACGGCAACGGGAAGTTTCTGCGATGCCAACCTGAGCGCTTCCTTGGCTACATCCATGGGCACACCGTCGGCTTCGAACAAAATACGTCCCGGGTTGATACGGGCCACAAAATATTCGGGCGCACCTTTACCTTTACCCATACGTACTTCGTTAGGCTTCTTGGTAATGGGCTTGTCGGGGAAAACACGTATCCAAATCTGACCTTCACGTTTCATATAACGGGTCACGGCCTGACGTGCGGCTTCCAATTGGCGGGCCGTAATGAAAGCGGTTTCCAAGGACTTGATTCCAAAAGAACCGAAAGCAATCTCGGCACCTCTCTTGGTGTTGCCTTTCAGTCTGCCCTTTTGTTGCTTTCTGAATTTGGTTTTCTTGGGTTGTAACATCTCTGTATAAGGTTAAAATGTTAGCAAAATTTAGTTGGCTTTCTTTCTTCTTCCTCCCATACCGGAACGGGGAGCCATCGACCTTCCGGAGTTCTCTTTGGCTGCGGGAGCGGCGGTAAAGGCAACCGACAGATCGCATTTGCCGTAGATCACGCCTCTGCAGATCCAAACCTTGATACCGAGGCGGCCGTAGGTGGTGTGTGCTTCAGCCAAGGCGTAATCGATGTCGGCACGCAAGGTGTGCAAGGGAGTACGGCCTTCTTTGAAGTGTTCGGTACGAGCCATTTCGGCACCGCCCAAACGACCGGAGATCTGAACCTTGATACCTTCGGCCCCCATACGCATGGCAGACGAAATGGCGGTTTTGATAGCCTTGCGGTACGAAACGCGGCCTTCGAGCTGACGGGCGATGGAGGAAGCCACGATAACGGCATCCAGTTCGG
>CAYVJX010000143.1:0-3808 GCA_964451895.1 uncultured Bacteroidaceae bacterium
CCGTATTTGGGCGTCCATTCACCCATTTTTTGCCCCAGATAGTAGCCGCTCCAGAAGCCCCGGTTATAGACGGTAAGCAGGCGTTCATTCCATCGGGCGATGTTTTCCTGCGTGTATTCTCCTTTGCGCCAGGCTTCCACGGCTTCTTTATAGACGCTCGTAACGGTCTTTACGTAGTCTGCGCTCCGTCCGCGCCCTTCGATTTTGAGCACGCTCACGCCCGCTTCCAGAATCCTATCGAGAAAGTCAACGGTCTTGAGGTCTTTGGGCGAAAGCAGGTATTCGTGGTCAACGGCTATCTCCACGTCTCGGTCGCCGTCGGTCTGGCTCAGTTTGTAGGGGCGGCGGCACAGTTGCAGGCACGAACCCCGGTTGGCGGAAGAATTGTAATAGTCGAGGCTCAGGTAGCATTTGCCCGAAACGGCCATGCACAGCGCGCCGTGGGCAAAGATTTCTATCTTGACCGGCTTGCCGGCAGGTCCGCAGATGTTCTCTTCCTTGATGCGCCGCACAATGCCGGCCACCTGTTGCAGGCTCAGTTCACGCGCGGCCACCATCACGTCGGCATAGCGCGCGTAAAAGCGCACGGCCTCGATATTGGTAACGTTGCATTGGGTGGAGATATGCACCTCCACGCCGATTTTCCGCGCGTAGGAGATAACCGCCCAGTCGGAAGAGATCACGGCGCAGATGCCGGCTTCCTTGGCCAAGTCGAGCACGCGGTAACATTCCTCCAGTTCGTTGTCATAGACCACCGTGTTGAGGGTAAGGTAGGTGCGTGTGCCGTGCCGGCGGCAGACATCCGCTATTTCGTGCAGGTCTTCGGGCTGGAAATTGACCGCCGCCCGCGCCCGCATGTTCAGTTGTCCCACGCCGAAATAAACGGCATCCGCTCCGGCCTGCAATGCGGCTTGCAGCGCGGGGAACGAGCCCACGGGAGCCATGATTTCTATCGGGTTTTCCTCCTTTTCCATATCGATTTCCATAAAGGCACAAAAGTACGTACATTTGCCTTGAAATGGATTCCCAAACCGCATTTATTCATTACATCGAGGCGGAAAAACGCTATTCGCCCTGCACGGTAAAGGCTTATTCGTCTGATTTGGAGGAGTTTGCACGCTATCTTAAGGAAAACTACCAAACAGAATTGATAGAGGCTACCCAGCAGGAGATACGTTCGTATGTGGTGGATCTGGTGGATTTGAAGTTTTCGGCCAGCAGCATTCACCGCAAGATGTCGGTGCTCAAATCGTACTACAAATACTTGCAGCGCAACGGATCGGTGCGTGTCAATCCCGCCATTCAGGTGCCTCTGCCCAAGATTCCCAAACGGCTGCCGGTGTTTGTGGAGGAAAGCCGCATGGCCAACATCGAGGCCGCCGAGGTGGACGGCGAGGATTTCACCGCCTACCGCGATTACCTGATTGTGGAGATGTTCTACGGCACGGGCGTCCGTCTGGCGGAACTGATCGGCATGACAGACGAAGATATAGATACCGCCAACAAACGGGTCAAGGTGCTGGGAAAACGCAACAAGGAACGCATCATTCCCTTAACGGAGAGCCTGGCAGGGGAGATAGCGCACTACCGGGCCTTGCGTGCCGCCAAAGCCGTGCCCGGGCAGAACGCCTTCTTCATTACCGAAAAAGGGCTGCCCATGCCGCGCCGGACGGTCTATCTGATTGTGAAGAACTGCCTGCATCTCTACACCGATCTGGCCAAATGCAGTCCGCACGTGTTGCGCCATACCTTCGCCACCCACCTGCTCAACCAAGGCGCCGACCTGAACGCGGTAAAGGAACTGCTGGGCCATAGTTCGCTGGCATCCACGCAGGTATATACGCACAACACGATAGAAAAGCTCAAGAAAGACTACGCTTCGGCACATCCGCGCCGGTAAAGCGGTTTTTTCCGAAAAAAATCGTAACTTAGGCTCGGTTTTGAGCACGGCGGAGGCCGGAGGAAAAACTTAATACTAACCGTTCCGAGGGTTGGGCTCGCGCCCGGCTTGGGGAACATAAAAACGTTTTGCTATGGAAATATCTGTCAATGCGGTTAAATTCAAGGCTGCGGAATCGTTGTTGGAATTTATCGACAAGAAAGTAGGCAAGGTGGAAACCCTGTTGCCGCAAGCCATCAAGGCAGACGTAACGCTCAAGGTGGATAAGGATCAGTCGGAAATGAACAAGATTGCCGAAGTGCGGGTGGCGGTGAGCGGCGACGAACTGTTTGCCTCCAAACAATGCGATACCTTTGAAGAGGCCGTGGATTCTTGCGTGGACGCGCTCAAAAAACAGGTGGAAAAACTCAAGACCCGTTATCAGAAATAATCCTCCTGCAACATGGATGATTGCATTTGTGCCACCGCGACCCCGACGGGAAACGGTGGCATTAGTGTTATAAGGCTCAGCGGCCGGGATGCCGTGGCGATTGCCGGAAAGGTGGCGCGGTGCCGCAAGGGAAGCCTGGCGGAAATGGAGTCGCACCGTTTGAAGTTCGCCCGGTTTGTGGCGGAAGACCCCAACGGCACGGACTTGCTGGACGAAGGGGTGGTGGGGCTTTTCCGGGCTCCGCATTCCTATACGGGCGAGGATGTGGTAGAATTTTCGTGCCATGCTTCGCCCTATATCGTGCGCCGTTTGCTGGAGGCTTTGGTGGCTGCCGGGGCGCGTATGGCCGAACCGGGTGAGTTCACCAAGCGGGCTTTTCTGAACGGCAAGATGGATCTGAGCCAGGCCGAGGCGGTGGCGGACCTCATTGCGGGCGAGAACCGGGCGGTGCATGACATCGCGCTTCGTCAGTTGCGGGGCGGGTTCTCTTCGGAAATAGAGACGCTGCGGCAGCAACTGCTCGATTTCGTGGCTTTGGTGGAACTGGAACTGGACTTTGGCGAGGAGGATGTGGAGTTTGCCGACCGCGGGCGTTTGCGGGATCTATTGCAGACGATAGCGGAGAAGGTGGATGCCTTGCGGGCTTCGTTCCAGACGGGCAACGCGCTCAAGGAGGGCATACGGGTGGCTATCGTGGGTAAGCCCAATGCAGGTAAAAGCACCTTGCTGAACGCTTTGCTGCACGAGGAAAGGGCGTTGGTGAGCGATATTCCGGGCACCACGCGCGACACGATAGAGGAGGTCTGGCAGATAGCGGGCGTGAAGTTCCGCTTTATGGACACGGCGGGTTTGCGCCAGGGGCAGGATGCAGTGGAGCGTATGGGCATAGGGCGTACCTTGGAGAAGATGCGGCAGGCGCAGGCCTGGCTGTATCTGTTCGATATGGAAACGATGCCGTTGGAAGAGGCGCGGAAAGAGGTGGAGGCGTGGAAGAAACGCCTGTGGGAAGATGCCGTGGGCGATGAGGCGCAGGGCAGGATGCCGGTGATTTTGGTGGCGAACAAGGTGGATGCCGTGGGGCGCGGGGCGGAACGGGTTGGAGATACCGTTTATCTTTCGGCGAGGGAAGGTCAGGGCATGGATCTCTTGGAGGATGCCTTACGGGAACTGATACCGGCCATGCCCGATGCCAACGCGGTGGTGTTGACCAACGCGCGGCATTACGAGGCTTTGGGCTTGGTAAAGGAAGACTTGGGGCGTATTTCCGCCGGCATGGAAAGCGGTCTGCCGGGCGATCTGCTCGCGATGGATATCCGCTCGGCCATCGACCATCTGGGGCTTATTACGGGAAAGATTCTTACCGACGATGTATTGGGAAACGTGTTCTCGCGTTTCTGCATCGGAAAATAAATAAAGCAGGATGCCGCATATGAAAATCGTAGTGATCAACGGAACGGAGAAAAAAGGCGTTACGTATA
>CAYVJX010000144.1:0-3804 GCA_964451895.1 uncultured Bacteroidaceae bacterium
AAAATGAAAACAAACAAACTTGTATTGCTCTTCGGTTGCCTGCTGTTGACCGTTTTCTCGGTTCAGGCGCAAAAAGTAACGAAGGAATATCAACGGCCATCCTTGCACATGGTGCTGTTGACAACCGATGAACCTTCCGCTCCGGAAGAATTTATGGAACATGTATCCGCCTCCTGGCAGAGTTACCTGCTTCCCACGATGTTCAACAACTTTGAGATTCCTTTTAAAGAAGCCAAAGCCGGTGCGCCCAAGGGTTCCATGATGCAGTTGATTACGGAATATGGTTCACGGTTGGGGTCGTTGTCCATCGAAGAACTGAAAGAACTGTCGGAAAACCTTTCCGGCAAGAAATACAATGAGGAATTGAAAAAATATGTGGATGGCCTGTCGAATGAGATGGCGCACCAGTTGATTGCCAAATGGTGGGGATTGCAGGAAGATGGTTCATATAGCGATGAACTCATCTTTAGGCTGGCGTGCTACAGCGCCACGCAAAATCAGGCGAATGCGGCAGGTCAGACCAATATCGGTGCGCAACGTGAATTATATAATGAGTTGATGGAACCGACAATGGCCAATACGTATGTTTCGTTTTCGAAGTTGAATTTCTACCAGAATGAGCCGATAGCCCGGTTCGCCAAGGATGTGGCCGTGACATTGGCGGGTCTTACGGCGGCTGCGGCAGGTCCGATGGGAGCGGCAGGATTGATGGCCGCGGAAAAAGCGGCAGAGGCAGTGTATGAAAAGACCAAGGATGGTTTCAGTGCCTATACCACCACCTTGCTGTATAAGTTGAAATGGAATGAGGAAGAAGCCGAAAAGTTCTTCGCTTGCTTTAACGGCCAGAAAGTGGATATGCAGAAATTCAACGCCACTCCGTTCGAGATGGAATACATGGGCGTAAATAAATGTTCGACCGTTGTGTTGGCCAACAAAGGCAATCTGGATTCCAAGTCTATGGTGGAAAAGACCATGCACCGGAATATCTACAAACAACTTTTCCTGTTGCAGAACAGTTACGAAGAGTTCAAGCCGATGATGCCGATTATGGAGGTGGCCGACAAATATATGATTGCCGATATGGGCACCAAGGAATCCATTACGGAAAAAGACGTGTTTGACGTGTACGAACCCTATATGAATGAACGGGGTGTTCTCAAATACAGGAAAGTGGGCGTCACCAAGCCGATAAAGGGCGGTATCTGGGACAATGAAAACGTGGACAACGCGCTCAATGCGGATAACGGGGAAGCCGCACCGCAGGGAACGCAGTTCAAATTGGTGAAGAAAGCCGACAACAGTATGCTTCTGAAAAAACAGAAGGCTAAGAAATAAAGAAATAATTTTTAACCGATCAAGGAGATGAAAAGATATATCGTTTTTTTGCTGTCGATGTGTTTGTTTATGCCGGTGCTTCATGCCAAAAAGAAAGTGGACAAGGAAACCATGGCCTGGCGGTATGAAGTGGAAGATTTGGGAAAGACCGGCAAGCAGGGCACGGCGATGTTCAAGGTATGGACATATGCCAAGAAAAAGGATGTCGCGCTGATGCAGGCCGCCAAGAACGCGGTGCATGCGGTCGTATTCAAGGGATACGGAATCCAAAAGCCGCTGGCTTCAGACGGCACGGTCTATGAAAAACACCGTGCTTTTTTCAATGATTTTTTCAAGACGGGAGGGGATTACCAGCAATTCGTCACGTTGGTGAACAACGGCGCCTTGCAGGCCGGAGATGTGGTCAAGTTGAAGAAAGAGTATAAGGTGGGGGTACAAGTGGTGGTGCGCAAAGACGATCTCCGCAAGTTTCTTGAAAAGGCGGGGGTGATTCAGGCGATGAACAGCATGTTTTAATCTAACTAAGGAATGGAAATTATGAAAAAGTGGATGTTTGCGGCGTTCGTAAATGGCGTCTTGTCTGTAACGGCTATGGCCTTGGCGCAAGCCGTTCAGCCGTCGCTGATGGTTTTTCCGAGCAACAACTGGTGCCATGCCAACGGTTTTGAGACGGAGGTTACGAAAGCCAATGGCAAAGTGGTGAAAACCTATGACTATGAAAAGGCTTTCGTGGAAAAGAACGAATTGGGGCAGGCGGTGCATAAGATAGGGGAGATGATGAAGGAACGCGGCTTCGATTTGGTGGACTTGCAGGCGACGTTGGCCAGCCGGCAGTTGGAAGACGCGCTGGACAACGCCGGTGATGAAGATCTGGATATTTCGGCATACGACAGGCTCGTGCAGTCGGCAGGTCCGGATATCGCCATGCACCTCAATTGGTGGGTGGAGGAGCAAGGCCCGCGCAAGACCCTGTATTTCGACCTGACAGCTTTCGATGCCTACACCAACAAGCAGATTGCCTCGGCCAGCGGAAGCAGTGCGCCTCAAAGCGGCGTTCCGGATATGGTGATGTTGGAAACGGCGGTATTGAAATACATCGATCCATTTAATTCGCAGTTGATGGCGCATTTTACGGACATGGTGGAAAAAGGGCGCGAGATAAGCGTTCGGTTCAATTGTGTTTCCGATTGGGAAAGCGGGCTTGAAACCGAGGTGGAAGGCACGGAATTGACGGAAATCATAGAAGAATGGATGCATGAAAATTGCGTGCAGGGACGTAACCATCAGAAGGCGGCCAGTGAAACAATGATGTATTATGATGCCGCCCGAATTCCCTTGTTTGCGGAAAACGGCCGTCCCTACCAGGCCAAGCAATGGTTGAATGGTTTCCGTAAGGTTTTGAAAGCAAAAGGGGTTCCCAGTAAGGTGAAGATGAGGGGGCTCGGACAGGCTCAGTTAGTGATAGGAGAATGACATGAAACGGATTCTGTTTTGTTTGATAGCGATGCTGTGTATGCCTTGGGGCTATGCGCAGAATGATTTTTCGGCCTCAGACGACGCGGCCCGGATATCGCTTACGCCGTATATCGCGGAAAACCTGCATTTCAACGCGGAGGTGAGCGGTCAGTTGAAGAATAAAATCAATCGGATGCTTACCGAAAACGGTCTGGCCGGCATCCAGAACGGACGTTTTATCCTTACGGCGAACATCGATGTGCTTTCGGAAGATATCGTAACCACCACGTCCACGTTCTATCAATACGAACTCCGTGTGAACTTCTATGTGGGCGACGGTATCGAGGGAAATCTGTTCGCCTCTTCCTCGCAAAAGGTCAAGGGGCTGGGTGAAACCAAAGCGGATGCCTATATAAAGGCCTTGAAGAATGTCAAGCCCGGCAACGCGGCCTTCAAGACGATGATGGAGCAGGGCAAGCAGCGTATTCTGGAGTATTATAACGCCCAATGCGGTTTGATTATCCAGGAAGCCAAGACCTATGCGGCGCGGCAGGAATACGATGAGGCTATCTTCAGGTTCATGTCCGTGCCGGAAGTCTGCGCGGATTGCTATGCCAAGTGCATGGAAGAGGCGCAAGCGGTATTTCAGGCGAGAATCGACAAGGAAGGGGAAGCCCTGTATGCACGGGCGGCCGCTTTATGGGGAAGTTCCCAGAACGCGGACGGCGGCATGCAGGCCGGTTTGATATTGGCTGAAATAAACCCATCCTCCCGTGTGTATGAAAAGGGCGTGGCACTGCTTGCCACCATATCGGAACGGGTCAGGGAATTGGATGAACGGGAATACAATCGGCTAAAGGAGTTGGAAGATCGGGAATGGGATTTGAAGGTGAAAGAACAGCAAGACGCGGTGGAGTTAAAGAAGGCGAATATCCAGGCCATGCGCGATATCGGAGTGGCTTATGGCAACAACCAACAACCCACCACCTATAATATCGGCGGATGGTGGTAGGT
>CAYVJX010000145.1:0-3771 GCA_964451895.1 uncultured Bacteroidaceae bacterium
ACCCGCATCCTCCCGGAAGCCGGCTACGCCTTTTCCATCGCCACCACCGCCCCTCTCACCGCCCTTCCTCGCACAGACAGATTCTCGGGCAAGACCGTCAAGGCCGTCTATTTCAGTGCCACCGGCACCACGCGCCGCGTGGTATGCGCCATAGCGGACAAGTTGGCCGAATTGTTGGGACTGCCGTGCGTGCGGGTGGATTTCACCTTGCCCGCGGCGCGTGTGGAACCTTTGGTTTTTGACAGCGGAGACATCGTGGTGCTGGGCACGCCCGTCTATGCCGGGCGCGTTCCCAATGTGTTGCTCCCATATCTGCAAACTATGCGTGGGACAGGGTCTGTGGGCATTCCCGTCGTGGTGTTCGGCAACCGGAACTACGACGATGCGCTGATAGAACTGCGCGATTTGATGGAGAATGCCGGTATCCGTACCGTAGCGGCGGCGGCATTCGTGGGCGAACACGCTTTTTCGCGCGTTTTGGGGGCGGGGCGTCCCGATGCCGGGGATTTGGCGGTGGCGGAACGTTTTGCGCTTTCTGTGGTGGAAAAAATGGCCGGTATAAAACAAAACGGCCTGCCGGAAGTTCCCGTTCATGTGGAGGGTACACCCTTCCCCTATCGGGGCTATTATCAGCCGCGCGACCGCCACGGGGCGGCCATCAATATCTTGAAAGTGAAGCCGTCGGTAAACGAAAACTGCACCGATTGCAAGCGTTGCGCCGAACACTGCCCTATGGGCTCGATAAGCCGCGAAAACGTGCGCCAATACACGGGCATCTGCATCAAATGCGGCGCATGCATCAAGGGTTGCCCACAAAACGCCCGCCACTACCAAGACGAAGGCTACCTCTACCACCGGCACGAACTGGAAGCCCTCTACACCCGCCGTGCCGAACCGCAGGTGTTTATACATTGAAAATGAACGAATCCAAGGATTGTTCCTGTCTATAACAATCCCGCCATATACATCGGCAGACAGATTATATCCTGTTCCTTGCGGAGGTCTTTCGTATATAGGAGGTAGCGACTCTGGATACGGGAGGAAAACTTGTCCTGAAATTTATCGAGCGATTTATGGGATTTGTATCCGGACGACTTTACCTCGATGGGGCAGATCTTGTCTTTCCGGCTTATGAGAAAGTCGATTTCATACATGCGGGAAGTATCGGGCGTTGTTTCCTTGAAGGTGTAATAGTACAGCGCATGGCCGGAACTCAGAAGTTGTTGCGCCACGGCATTCTCGTATATGTAGCCTAAATCGGTGGGTAATTTGTCGAAAAGGATTTTCCGATAGATTTCATGGTCTGTGTAATGCTTGTCTTTGAAAACCAAGGACACAAACAGTCCGGTATCGGCCAAAAAAAGTTTGAAGAAATCGAAATTGGCATGAAAGGCCAATCCGATTCCAGGGTCGTTGGCATGGAATGCGAAGTTTACGGTTTTGGAATCCGCCATGGAGGCGAACAATTCTCCGAGCCTTGCCGGTTTGGCCCCCTCGATCACACTGCCCACCTTGTACCGCATCACATTTCGGGTCAACTCTGCCGGTATATGGTTGAACAGGGCGGAGGCACGGCCCAAGGCATCTATCTTGTGGAAGTCGGCATCGTAAAGTTCCAGAATCTTTCGTTTAACGTTGTCAACCCGGGCAAAGTTATTGGTGGAAAGATAGGCGTTGACGGCCTGCGGCATCCCACCCACAAGCATGTATAGGCGAAAATCCCTCATCAGGGAGCGGTTCATGGCCTCTCCCAAAGGTTCAAGGTTCTCGTAGCAATACCGTATCAGGTCAAAAGAGGAGGCTTTGTCGATGGCCCACAGAAATTCCTCGAAATCCATGGGATACATGTTGATTCGGTGCTCCTCGCTCGGTATGAGTATATCCTGTACGTTCTTTTTGATGGAGATGAGCGAGCCGGTTTCGATATAGTCGTACCGTCCGTCTTTAACAAGATACTTTATCGCCTGCCGTGCCTTGGGGCAGAACTGCACCTCATCGAAGATTATCACGGATTTTCGGGGCAATAGGGGTTTCTTGGTAAGTGTCTGTAATCCAAGAAAGAAAAGGTTTATATCGGAGATATTGTCAAAAAGTTCCACAATTTTTTTGTCGGCGGTGGCAAAGTCGATAAGGATATGGTTATCATATTCATTTTTTGCGAACTCTTCCACAATCGTGGATTTCCCGATACGTCTGGCTCCCTCAACCAAGAGCGCATATTGCCCCTGGGATTCGGTCTTCCATTCCAGCATCTTGTCGTAGATTTTCCTTCTAAAAACCTGACTCTCCATATTGTATTTTCAATAAATTATTTATCAGCGCAAAGATATTCAAAATGTCCCAAATTGCAAAATGTTTTTCGTGAAATATGTCCTAAATTGGAAAATGTTTTTCGTGAAATATGTCCCAAATTTGAGAATGTTTTGTTGGGAGGCTTTCGGGTTATTCGTAACTTTGCCATCAAAGAATATGGAAATATCCATCAGAAAGACAACCACCGGCGACCTTGGCGACGTAATGGCCATATACGATTACGCCCGTCAGAAAATGATTGACACCGGAAATCCCATTCAATGGGTTGACGGTTATCCGTCCGAGGCGATTATTGCAGACGATATTGAATCGGGAAACAGTTATGTTATTGAAAACGGTGAACGGATAATCGGCGTATTCACATTCATCGTTGGAGAAGACCCTACTTATCGATACATTGACGGACACTGGCTCAATGACTGTCCCTATGGCACGATTCACCGCATTGCCGCCGCGCCGGGAGCACATGGCATAGCCGATTTCTGTCTTGCCTATTGCAAGTCAAAGAAAGTAGATATCCGCATAGACACGCATGCCGATAATACTCCCATGTTGAATTGGATTTCATCCCGGCATTTTACCTACTGCGGCATTATCTTTTGCCATGATGACACCCCCCGAAAAGCATTTCATCTTCCCTTTTCCGCAGATTGCTGAAAAAAGAAAGATATCTCTACATCCAACAAAATAGAAAACCTCTACACTCGCCACACGAAGGTGTCGGTGTTTCTGTAGAGAGGGTTTTCTACCATTTCAGTAAACCGAATGAAGATAACGTGTTTATCGCTTCGATAAGTAAGATTGCACTCATCGGCAATCCGAGCAAAAATAACCGTAAGTATAGTCTCCTTAAAGGTTTGTTATACGTGTCCGGATTAGTGTTCCGTACACAAACAAAATAGAATAAAAGACTCACGCCAAACAATAACAATATTGAAATGAGTTTAGGCGCTAAATAAAAAAGAGAAACAATCAACCACAGAATCAGGCTGAAAATCACTCCAGCAAGAGCTCCTATTCCCATCGGGGCAAATAAGATAAAAAGTATAGAAAACAAACAACCATCAAGCCCATATATCCAAGAGGCTAACTCATATCGCATAAGAGCTTCATCATCAAAAAGGCCTAATTTTCCCAAAATGGCTCCTATGTATGCAAGAATCATAAAAAAAGGCCATATTCCAAAAAAGCTCATCGGTTTATAAGGATTCTGTCCCGGTGTCCAGCAAACGAGAAGAGTAAGAATAATAGTCAGTAATGACACCAAAGCAACCATTGGCAACAGCCAACGGAATATTTTTATCATCTTGACGCCAAAATGATTTAAAGCCGCAACTCGTTGAGGAGGGAAAATCTTCCCTGAGATTTTCTGAAATATGTTTTTTGAATTCTTCATACTTAGGTTTGATTATTTTTTTTCAAAATCAAAATTAATAAAAATATATTATAAAAAAAGCG
>CAYVJX010000146.1:0-3749 GCA_964451895.1 uncultured Bacteroidaceae bacterium
TTCAAAACACTTTTTGGGGGTGTCGGGTTGTTGACGGCGGTCTGCCGCGGTTCATGCCGGTTATGGAAAGGCCGCGCGAAATTCGCGCGGCTTTTTTATATCTCGCCCCGTGAGTTGCTTTTGATTGTGAAATGATTTAACTTTGCAATTAAAATGATATCACAATGGATATAGTACTTGAAAGGAAAGCACACGTGTTCCGTTTGCCTGTTTCTCTGCTTGATAGGCTGAAAGAACATGCGGCAAAGGATCGCCGGAGCCTGAACAACTATGTGGAAGGTATTTTGCTTGATGCCGTATATCGCGAACCCAACGAAATAACCAAAGCGTCCTTGGCAGACGCAAAGAAAGGAAAACTGGAGGGTCCTATCGACACTTCGAGTGTGGAAGCCATGCTTAAGTCGATGGGCTTATGAAAGAACTGAGATATACCGGTCGGTTTAAAAAAGATTTAAAACGTATTCTAAACCAGCCTAAAAAACTCAAGGCACTCCAAGAGGTTCTTGATATGCTCAAGAATGAGATGCCTTTGCCCGAGAAATACAGGGAGCATACTTTGCAGGGAGAATACGCCGGATGCGTGGAATGTCATATCGAGGGCGACTTCCTCTTGATATGGTTTGACGAGAATACCAATACCTTGGCTTTGTTTCGTCTAGGCTCTCATTCGGAATTATTTAAGAAATAGATTTTTGTGAATATATAGAATTGGGTATGGCTTCAGAGAGCCTTCATTATCGCGTTTCTTCGTTTTTGCATCATCGCGGTAAAACCCGAATTGGAATTGCAGCTCTCCTTCTATATCGGCAGACACCAAACGTTCATACGCACTGTAGAAAGTTTCAAATTCAGCACCTTGCTGCGTAATATTGTTGTCAATCCGACCTTACACATGCGACTTTGCTTCCTGGGCATATTCTTTATATTTTGTTCCACTTGTTTCGTGCGATCTTGAATCAAGGCTTTTTGCATTTTGAGCCAAAACACAAGGAACCAAAGATTTTGTATCAAAAATTTTTATAGGTCATAAAAAAAGGCTTCGGGTTTCCGAAGCCTTTTTTATTTGGGGAAGTTTCCTTTTACATTCCCATGCCTTGCTGCATCTGCATGTCTTGCATACTCTGCATGAATTCCATAATGTCTTTCTGCATCTGTTCTTTGGTGGATGCCTTGTAGGCGGACGGAATGTTGAAGTATTTCGGGTTCACTTCTTCGTTGGTGAGTTTGTGTACGGTAAAGGACATCGTCATATCCGGGGTCTTGACCGTGTATTCCAAAGGAAAGCCAGGCAGGCCGGGCAGATTGGCCTGGGTGGCATTCGACAGGAAAGGATGGCAGAAACCTTCCACGCACCAGATATCCATTTCTATGGCAATGTTGCCTTCCTTATAACTGCCTTTGGTGAGTTTGGCCGTGTAACCGAAAATATCCTTGGTCTCTTCGGTCGTTTCCATCTGGACGTTCTGCATGGATTCTATCTCCTGTTGCAGTTCGGCTTCGGTTTCAAGCATATGGTATTTGCCCAAGCCCATGGAGGAAAGGTTTATCAGCGAGTGCACTTCTTGGGTGGTGGCATCCGCCAGGGCTTTTTGTTCGGCCATCGAGAAAACGGCTTTATCCAGCCCCATGCGGAGCGTGGCGATGGCCGGCTGTTGCGCCAGCTGTTCTTTCGAGGCCATTTCGCTTTCGTAGGCGATACGGTATTGAACAGTTCCCGTAAACGGCAGTTTGGCATCCTGAGCCTGCAAGCCCAAGGAGAACACCGTTGCAAAAACGGAGAGCAAGAAAATACGGATAGTTTTCATGATATTGTTTTGTGATTTTTATTGAATCTATTTGAGGTAGGGTTCCAGCCCGCTTTCGGTAACACGCATGAAATGCACGTCTTTGTTTTCAAAGCCGCCCATTTCGCGTTCGTGAAGCATGTAAATCGCATTTTCACGCTCTGCAATGGCATCCGTTTCGGCATCCTCCGTTTCTTGCAGGGAGGCATCCAGATAGCGCACGAAATCCGCATTGTGGGCGTTGAGGTTCTGCAAGAGCCAGAGCAGGGTCTTGTAGCCCCGGTACGCCAGCGGATTGGGCAGAACGTGGTACAGGGAATAATATTTGCGAGAGAAGTCCAGCATGTCGGTGTTCTGCAGGGTATGGCAGAAAGTGTGATAGACGGTAAGGTTGTTTTGGATATAGTAGTCTAAGTCGATGGAAGCGTAGTCTAACCACACGTTGGGCGCGATAATCGTGATGTTGCCTTTGGTCTGGCGCAAGGGAAGCACGGTCTTCACCGCCGTTATTTCCTGACGGTAGAAAGGAATGATGACGGTTTTCCTGTTGTTTTCGCCCAGGCCTTCCAGCATCTCTACCGTGGCGGGATTGAAGTAGTGCCATTCGCTGCCCGGCAACAGGCTCTGCATGTATTCGGCCTTGCGGGTTTCGGATACCGTGGAATCGGAAAGGATGATGACCTGCGCGCGGGCATGGTGTTCGCGCACGAAATCGGCGATATGGCCTATCTGTGTGCTGTGGCTTGCCGCCAGCTGCATGAAATACGGGTTGCCCACGCCCATCGAATCACGCTCGGAAATGGGGTGGATAATCGGCATCTGCCAGGCTTTGGAAAGGCTGTCGAGTATCTCGAACTGATCCACGAAAGCGGTGGCCACCACGGCGTCCGACCTTTGGAAAACGGGGTCGTTCACGATTTCTTCCAGACTGTTGACCGATTGCGTGAGGTCATAGACTTTAAGCTGGATGCGGACTTGGTTCCGGTTGGTGTCGGGTGCCGGAACTACGGGCTGCAGAATCAGGTTCGAATCCTGGTCGAACACGGTGTCATAGACGGGAGGAACGAAAAACAAGGGGTCTATGTGTTCCTGCCAGGCTACCGTGGCGCCTTCGAAGAAAGGCAGGTAGATATAGGCTTTCTTGTCTTGGGGCGTGTTGCTGTAAAGGGGCAGCAGCAAGGAAACCTGCAAAGTGTCCTTGTGCGGTTTGGCCTGTGGGTGGGGCGTAACGAAAACGCTGTCGGGCAACAGCAGGGCGAGCGTGTCTTCCACCGGTACGGTGTCGGGTTCAAAAACAAGTTCTTCTTCCTTGCGGTCGCGGCGTTTCTTGGTCTTTTCTTTTTCGGGGGCGGTTTCTTCCTCGGTTTCGGCGGATGCCGGTGTTTCCGTGTCTGTAGCCGGAGTTTCCTCCACGGTGTTTTGGGGAACGACGGGCGTTGAGGTTGTTTCCGTGGCCGGAGGAACCGTCTGCGGTATTTCATCTTGTTTCAGAAAGACCACTGCCCAAGGTCTCTTGCCTGTAAAACGCACAAAATCATGCATCTTTTCGCCGGGAAGCAGACGGAACGGGATATAAACAGGTTCGTCTATCTGCACCTGGTTGTCCGGAGAGTCCTTGAGGATGGAATCGGCGGAAGTCTGATACGCCCTGCAGATGGAGTAGAGCGTATGCCCTTTCTGTACGGTATGCACACGGTATGCCTTGCCCAGGATGGTGTCGAATACCTTGCTGGGCACCACGGGCGATGCCTGGAAGGGCGTGGGGTTTTCCTGCGCCCCGAGTCTTGCGCCGATACAGGAAAGAACGGCGAACAAGCCTATACTGCAAAGAAAACGTTGAATCTTCATGGCCGTAAAAATTAGTCGAGCCTATACCGCGAAGTTACAAAAAACTCTATTCCCACTCTATCGTGGAGGGCGGTTTGGAGCTTATATCATAAACCACGCGGTTCACGCCGCGCACTT
>CAYVJX010000147.1:0-3713 GCA_964451895.1 uncultured Bacteroidaceae bacterium
GTTGTCGCTCTTGCCGGTTTCGAGCTGGGTGTTGTCGAGTGGATAGAGCGGGTTGTCGCCCCGATAACTGGTGCGGGTGGAACTGCCCGAAGAGCCTCGGTCGCGGTAGTTCATATCCAGGTTCGTGAAGAGCGTTACCTTTTTGAGGCCGAAACTGAGGTTGGTTCCAAGCCCGTAGCGGTTGGCGGTGGATGCCGAGGCGTAGGCGCTGCCGTTCACCCCGGTTTTCTTGCGTTCTTTGGTGATGATGTTGATGATGCCCGAAGTGCCTTCGGGATTGTATTTGGCCGAAGGATTCGAGATAATCTCGATATTGGCGATGTTGTTGGCCGAAATCTGTTCCAGCCCCAGGCCGGAAAGCGTGGCGGGGCGGCCGTCGATAAGCACGGTAACGCTCTCGCTGCCTTTCATCGAAACATTGCCTTCCTCATCCACGCTGATCGAGGGCACATTCTGCAGTACATCCACGGCCGAACCGCCGTCGCTCACCAGGCTCTGTTCCACGTTGACCACCTTTTTGTCGAGGCTGTATTCGATGGTGCGTTTCTGCCCGGTAATGGTAACGGCTTCCAGCAACTGCGCGGCGGTCTTCATGTGAACCGTACCGGCGTTCAGGTTCGGTTTGGCCGAAGTGAGGCGGAACACCTTGCCCATCTGGTCGCTGAACCCCATGGCGGAAAAAACGGTTTGCAAGGGACGGTTCAAAGGCAGGTTGCCGATACGGAAAACGCCTTTTTCATCGGTTACCGCGCCGCTTACCAATTTCCTTCCGTTGGTGTCATATACCATTACGTTTACAAATTCCAAGGCTTTGTTCTCCCCGTATTCCAAGACCGTGCCCGTATAACTGCCGTTTTGCGCATGGAGTGCGTCACAGGTTGCCGTCAATAGGACTACGAGTGTAAGGAACAGGTATTTTGCTGAAAACAGACGTATCATAAAATCAGGGTGTGCTTACAAGAGTACGCGCAAAAGTAACAAAAAAACGTTTTTGGGGCAGCCCTTTGCTTCGTTGCGGCCTTTGGCTTGTTCGGTCACGTACTTCAGTACGCTCCCTCTCCGCCTGCGGGCTGCGCCTCGCATCTGGCAACCCAAAAACGTTTTTACATTATAGCGGATAGTTCAATACAAGGGAATCTTGCTTCCGTAGCCACGTCAACTGCCTTTTGGCATACCTCCGCGTGTTGGTCTTGATGTCGGTTACGGCTTGTTCCAATGAGATTCTGCCGTCAAGATAGTTGAAAAGCTCGCGGTAGCCCACGGTCTGCAAGGCGTTCAGTTCACGGTGCGGATAGAGCGCCCTGGCTTCTTCCAACAAACCGGATTGCATCATCAGTTCGGTGCGTTTTTCGATACGCTTGTGCAGTTCTTCCTTGGGTCGGTTCAACACGTAGCGTTCTATCTCGAAAGGGCGTTGTTTCTTAACGTTGGTGCGCAGGGAGGAATAGGGTTTCCCGGTGGTGAGGCATACTTCCAGGGCGCGGCGCAGGCGTACCGGGTTCTGCAGATCCACCTGTCCGTAAAAGACGGGATCGAGTTTCTTAAGCATTTCCTGAAGCGGCTTCAGTCCCTCGTGCAGCTCGCGGTCCTTGAGTTTTTGCCGCAATTCGGGCGAGGGGTCGGGCAGTTCGTCGATGCCGTTGCAGACCGCGTTCACGTATAGCCCCGAACCGCCGGCCATGATAAGGATGTCGTGGCGTTCAAAAAGCCGGTTGATCAAAGCCACGGCTTCCTGCTCGTAATGGGACACACTGTAATAGTTGAAGATGCTTTTGCAGGCGATGAAATGATGCGGCACAGCGGCCAATTCCTGAACCGAAGGCCGCGCCACGCCTATATTGAGTTCACGGTAGAACTGCCGGGAATCTGCCGAAATGATTTCCGTGCCGTATTGCAAAGCCCATTCTATCGCCAAGGCGGTCTTTCCCGAGGCGGTGGGGCCTTCGATTACTTTCAGGATTTTTCGGGACATGGCAAACCGAGTTCTTCGCCGGTCTTGAGCATCAGATCCCAAGCCTGCCGGCGGTCGTTTTCTATTTCTCCATCTAAGATGGCATCCTTGATACGGGTCTTGATGATGCCTATTTCGGCACAAGGGGGAAGCCCGTAATATTCCATGATGTCGCTGCCCGACACGGGCGGCTGGAAATTGCGGATGCGGTCTTTTTCTTCCAGTTCCTTGAGCTTGCGTTCCACAATCACGAAATTGTTCCGGTAACGCAGCACTTTCTCGTGGTTCTTGGAGGTGATGTCGGCTTTGGCCAACGTCATGAGCCGGTCTATGTCCTCGCCGGCTTCGAACAGCAGGCGGCGCACCGCCGAATCGGTAACGATGTCTTCGGCCAGAATGATGGGGCGCAGGTGGAGTTCCACCATTTTCTTGACAAAGCGCATGTTCTCGTCCATCGGCAGCTTGAAACGCCGGAAGATGCCCGGAACCATCTTGCCGCCTACGAACTCGTGCCCGTGGAAGGTCCAGCCACGCGGTTCTTCGAAGCGTTTGGTCTTGGGTTTGGCTATATCGTGCAGGAGCGCCGCCCAGCGCAGCCAAAGGTCTCCGCCGGCGTAGGCCACGTGGTCGAGTACTTCCAGTGTATGTTCAAAATTGTCTTTATGCGCCTTGCCGTTTCTTACTTCCACGCCTTTGAGGGCGCAGAGTTCCGGAAAAACGATTTCGAGAACCTGTGCCGCGTCCAAGAGTTTAAAGCCGTAGGACGGCTTGGGCGAAAGGATGAGCTTGTTGAGCTCTTCGGTGATCCGTTCCGCCGAAAGCGTGCGGATATGCTCTTTCTGCCGGAGTATCGCGGCAAAGGTTTCCGCCTCTATATCGAAGAAAAGTTGCGCGGCGAAGCGGATGGCGCGCAGCATCCGCAAAGGGTCTTCCTCAAAACTTTGGTCGGGGTCGCGGTGGGAACGTATCGTTTGGTTGTGCAGGTCTTCCAAGCCGTTGAAAGGGTCGGTGAGTTCCCCGAAGGTGGCTTGGTTGAGCGAGAGGGCCATGGCGTTGATGCTGAAATCACGCCGCATCTGGTCTTCTTCGAGCGTGCCGGCTTCCACTACGGGTTTGCGTGAGCCTGGGCGGTAGGTTTCGCGGCGTGCGCCCACGAATTCCACTTCCAGACCATCGAATTCGAATTTGCAGGTGCCGAATTGTCCGAACTCCTGCAAAACGGGCTTTTCTCCGTAGTTTTTTTCTATCGCTTGGCAGAGTTCGCGGCAAAGCCCGATGCCGTCGCCCATCACCACGCAATCCACATCGGCGGAAGGCCTGTTTAACAGCAGGTCGCGCACAAAGCCGCCTACCACATACACGGAAAGCCGGTGGCGGTCTGCCGTTTTTTCAATCAGTTTGAAAACGGGATGCGTAAGTTTTTCTTTCAGGTTCATCTTCGGATAGGTACAAAGGTAAGGTTTCTGCCTTGTGCGGCAAAATGGGAGGCCGTTCCGTTTTTAACATCATTATGTGAATAATAGCCTGCATCCATCTTGAAAAAGACAAACAAATTGACTATTTTTGGCCGTTGTATTTTCGCCCGAAAGAGCGATTGAAGCTTTTATAAAGCACACTATTAAATAGTTGCAAAAAATGGGTCTTTTTTCATTCATGAACAGGGAAATCGCGATTGACCTCGGAACGGCCAACACGATTATCATATATAACGACAAAGTGGTGGTGGACGAACCTTCGGTCATCGCCTTGGAACGCAATACGG
>CAYVJX010000148.1:0-3674 GCA_964451895.1 uncultured Bacteroidaceae bacterium
CCTTTGCCCAACCCGCCAAATTCTTTATCTTCGCGGAATATGAAAAAAACACTCCATACCTTAAGCCTGCTGTTGTTGCTGTGCGGCACCTTGTGGTCGCAGAACGCGCGGCAAGGCAGGAAAAATGAGCCGGAACCGGCTGAGTTTCCCCGCAACCACGCGGCCTTGGTGGAAAACAAGATGGGAACGCTCCTGCAGATGATACGCTACGCCTATGTGGAAGACGTGGACCTGTCGCCCATCGTGGAAAAAGGCATCACCCAGATTCTTGAACAGCTCGACCCCCATTCCGCCTATATTCCAGCCAAAGACCTTGAACGCACCAACGAACCCCTGGTGGGCAATTTCGACGGCATCGGCGTCTCGTTCCAGATTTACGAAGACAGCGTGGTCATCGTGGATGTGATTTCGGGCGGCCCCTCCGAAAAAGTAGGCCTGCAGCCCGGCGACCGCATCGTTACCATCGACACCCTGCAAGCCACCGGCAAGAACGCCACCACCCAGTTCGTGTTCACCCATTTGCGCGGCAAGAAAGGCACCAAGGTGGAAGTAGGCATCAAGCGCAAGGGAAAAGACGAGATCATCCGTTTTGAGATTATCCGCGACAAGATACCTCTCCACAGCGTGGATACCTATTTTATGGTGGATAAGCGGACAGGCTACATACAGCTTGACCGCTTTTCGCGCACCAGTGCCGAAGAAGTGGCCAACGCGCTGGCCGACCTCAAGAAACAAGGCATGAAGAACCTTATCTTGGACCTGCGCGGCAATACGGGCGGCTATCTGGATATCGCCGTGTCGCTCGCCGACCAGTTCCTGCCCAAAGACAGGCTGGTGGTCTATATGCAGGGCAAGGCACAGGAACGCGAAGAGTTCCGCACCACCGGCAAAGGGCTCTTTACCCAAGGCCGTATGGTGGTGATGATAGATGAAAACTCGGCATCGGCCAGCGAGATCCTTTCGGGAACCTTACAGGATTGGGACAGGGCGATACTCGTAGGCCGCCGTTCTTTCGGAAAAGGCCTCGTGCAACGTCCGTTCAACCTGCCCGACCGCTCCAACGTGCGGCTCACGATAGCCCGCTACTACACCCCTTCGGGGCGGTGCATCCAAAAGCCCTATAAAGACGGCATGGAAGCCTACTACAAAGACATCATGAACCGCTACCGCCACGGCGAGATGGTGCATCCCGACTCGATTCACATGCCCGATTCGTTGCGCTACCACACGGCAGGCAATCGCGTGGTCTATGGCGGAGGCGGCATCATGCCCGATGTGTTCGTGCCGGCCGACACCCAGCGCGCCAGCGACTACTACATCGCCCTGCGGAGCAAGAACCTGCTCAATAAATTCGTGCTGGGCATTCTGGATACCGAACGGGAAACCTATCTGAAGAACTATCCTGATTTCAAGGCGTTCAACCGTGGTTTTGAGCCGGACGACGCCTTTATGGAGCAATTCTATGCCTACGCCGAAGAAAAAGGTGTTCCCCATACCAATTTCAAGGCCGCGCAGGCACAGAAATTCATGCAGGAAATGCTTAAGGAAATGCAGTCCGATACCTTGCTTTCCCGGTCGAAGACCTACGGGGAATACATGGAAAGAGTGCTGTGGAACGAGGCTAAGATGAAAGAATACCTGACGCAGAAAGCGGCGCAGGAAGACGAGAACCAACGCGCCTATGCCGCCTCTTCCGACCGTTTCCTGCGTTCCCAGCTCAAGGCCCTGTTCGCCAGTAACCTCTACGGAACCAAATACTACTATCAGGTAACCAAAGACATAGATGAAGCCTTCCAACGGGCGTTAAAGGTAATGGAAGACAAGGAGCTCTTCGACAAGCTGGGAATCCATGACTGAGAGTACCGCGATATGGCAGGAACGCACGCGCCTTCTGTTGGGCGATGCGGCGGTTGACCGGCTCTCGGCCGCTTCGGTGCTGGTGGTGGGTCTGGGCGGTGTGGGCGCGTATGCGGCGGAGATGATAGTGCGCGCCGGCGTGGGCAAGCTCACGGTGGTGGACGGCGACCGGCTTCACGCCACCAATCTGAACCGCCAGCTGCCGGCATTGACACAGGATTTGGGCAGGCTCAAAGCCGAAGTGATGGCCGAACGTCTATGCGGCATCAATCCTAATCTGGAAATCGAGGCCATTCCCGAATACGTCAAGGACGGGCGCATGATCGAGATTCTCGAAAGCAAGCCCTTTGATTATGTGGTGGATGCCATCGACACGCTTTCCCCCAAGATATACCTGCTCTATCATTGTGTGAACCGCCGTCTGCCGGTGGTGAGCGCGATGGGTTCGGGCGGTAAGATTGACCCGATGCGGTTGAAAATCTGCGATATATCACAAACCTACCAATGTCCTTTGGCCGATGTCTTGCGCAAAAGGCTGCATAAACTGGGTGTCTATACGGGTATCCAGGCGGTGTTCTCCCCCGAACCCGTGCCGGCGCACGCAGTAAGGGAAAGCGAGGGGGAACCCAACAAGAAATCCACGGTGGGCACGGTATCTTATATGCCCTCTATCGTGGGATGCCTCTGTGCTTCGGTGGTGATACGGGAGCTTTGCGGTCAGAAAGTGGTGTCAGACCTGCCCGTGCCGGCATCGGTGCGCAAGAAAATCCGGGAGAATTCCGATAAGATCCGATAAAGGTAAGGAACAGCCTCCAAGCGTTTTGCTTGGAATACGGGCGTTTTCGCGCCCGCTGAAAAATATATCGCTCTTTTTGTGTCGCCTATCGAAAAAAGATGTAATTTTACACCGTTTTTTAGCGGTAGAATGGATTAGGGGTCGCGTCCAAAGTTTGCGGCCAAGTCGGTTCAGCCGCTTTTTGGCTTTTTGGCAAAAACATAGAAATCAATTAAATAACCTAAAATTTTTAAGCCATGGACGTAAAAAAAATTCTGGCGGATCTGAAGGAAAAACATCCTGACGAACCTTTGTTCCTCCAAGCTGTGGAAGAGGTGCTCTACACCATCAAGGACTACTATGAAGCCCATCCGCAGTACGAAAAACACAAAATCATCGAACGTATGGTAGAACCCGACCGTATCTTCACCTTCCGTGTGGAATGGGTGGACGATAAGGGCGAGATTCAGATCAACACCGGCTACCGCGTTCAGTTCAACAACGCGATCGGACCCTACAAAGGCGGTCTGCGTTTCCACCCCAGCGTTAAGCTCGATACCCTCAAGTTCCTGGGCTTCGAACAGACGTTCAAGAACAGCTTGACCACGTTGCCTATGGGCGGTGGCAAGGGTGGTTCCGACTTCAACGCCAAGGGCCGTTCCGACAACGAAATCATGCGTTTCTGCCAGGCTTTCATGATGGAGCTGCAGAAATACGTAGGTCCTGAAACCGACGTTCCCGCCGGCGATATAGGTGTAGGTGGCCGTGAAATCGGTTACATGTACGGTATGTACAAGAAACTGCGCAGAGAGAACACCGGCGTTCTCACCGGCAAGGGTGCCGGCTGGGGTGGTTCTATCCTCCGTCCCGAAGCTACCGGTTTCGGTGCCGTTTATTTCGTAGAACACATGCTCAAGGCCCACAATATGGACATCAAGGGCAAGACCGTGGCCGTTTCCGGTTTCGGTAATGTTGCCTGGGGTGCTGTGACCAAGGCTACCGAACTGGGTGCCAAAGTGGTTACGATTTCCGGTCCCGACGG
>CAYVJX010000149.1:0-3640 GCA_964451895.1 uncultured Bacteroidaceae bacterium
AACGAGGAAGCTTGCTTTTGTAAGTGACTGAGATAACCTTGGGCACGCAACGAAATTCACCGTTATCCACGGTCCTCCATTCGAAGGTTAAAAAAGTGTTTTGGATGGTGAGATGCAAGGCGGAAAGTGAAGGCAACGAGGAAGCTTGCTTTTGTAAGTGACTGAGATAACCTTGGGCACGCAACGAAATTCACCGTTATCCACGGTCCTCCATTCGAAGGTTAAAAAAGTGTTTTGGATGGTGAGATGCAAGGCGGAAAGTGAAGGCAACGAGGAAGCTTGCTTTTGTAAGTGACTGAGATAACCTTGGGCACGCAACGAAATTCACCGTTATCCACGGTCCTCCATTCGAAGGTTAAAAAAGTGTTTTGGATGGTGAGATGCAAGGCGGAAAGTGAAGGCAACGAGGAAGCTTGCTTTTGTAAGTGACTGAGATAACCTGCCTTTCGCAACAAAGCAGATCGCCGTCCAAAACACTTTTTTATATAAACACTAAATAGACGGCAAGAATCAAACACCCAAACGCCGCCACATGATTCCAATGGAATTGCTCGCCCTTGAATAGAAACATGGCGATGAGAGTAAAGACAACCAGTGAAATAACTTCCTGAATCACTTTCAACTGCACTAAACTGAACGGACCGCCGTTTTCACGGAAGCCTATCCGGTTGGCCGGCACCTGGCACATGTATTCGAACAAGGCGATGCCCCAGGAGAAGAGAATGACCAGAATCAGCGGCCAGCTCGTGCTGACTTTCATTTCCTGAAGTTTCAGATGCCCGTACCAGGCCAAGGTCATGAATACGTTGGAAACAATCAGGAGCAATATGGTGTAAAGCGGTTTCATAAGATTCATTTCAATAAGTTACGTAATCGTTCCCCTATGCGGAAAAACGTATCGTACCGTTCGAGAAGCGAGTACGTTTTTTCTATTGCACCGAAACTTAAATTAAAATTTGCAATTGATTCTATATTAGACCCTTCAAAGTCAAATATCAATCTGTTTTCGGCTGCGTATGCTATGCCTTTCCATTGTAAGAGACTCCCCGCTCCCAAGTCCTGTCCGAGTTTGTGAAAACCGTGGGTCAGGCTGTAGCACACCTTATCGTCGTGCACGAACAGTCCGCAGGCCATGATTTGGTTTTGGTGATCCACCAAGGCTATCAGGCAACCTGCCTGGTGTTCCTTGACTGCCGCATAGAGTCGCCTTACCGTTTGGGGCGGATACGGGTTTTTCATGCCCCGGCGTTTGAAAGTTTCCTCCTGCAGTCTTATAAGCGGTTCAATATCATCCATCTTTATGGCGGTCAAGTGCCGTTCCGCCTTACGGATCTGCCGCTGTCGGGGAGGCTTGATGCCTCGATAAACCTTATCCAGATCGGAAAGGTCTTCCAATCGGTGGGTTACCCTTTTCCCTACCAGAATCCCCTGCTCTTTTAAAAATTGTATTTCGCTGTTTGTTAGATTTAAATTTATATTCAGATAAAGTCGTTGTTTAGGTATTATTCGCGCAATGAGCGGCAGAAAGTCGTCTCTGTCTGCCAGGCAAGGTCCGGCGTGTTGCGTAAGGGGGGGCATGGTATAGACATCAAAAATTCCCAAGCGGCGCACTTTTGCCATACGCCATAATCCGCGCAAGGCTCCCTGTTTATCCTTAAGCTCGATTTCATGGCGATTTTCAGGCGGACAAACGGCATCCCACCACCAGTCTTGAGTGAATAATGAATTGTATTTTAAGTTATCATTCATGTTTCAAGAGGATCTTGAAAAGTTGAAGGAACTGCGCTGCTTGTCCTTTTCTCGAAAAAAGCCGCTCTATTTCCGGGTTTACCGGAATAGCCGTATTTCCCGTCTCTTTCCATTTTTGATATTGGTTCAGAATGAATTCCATAATGGATTCTACGTTTCTGGCGGCCAATCCGCAATGATAACGGTTAATCAGGGCTTCGAGGTAACTTTCATCACTTCGAACCAACAGAAGTGGTTTGCCGATAGCCAAGGCTTCGAAAAATTTGGTGGTCATAATGCCCTTGGGGCCATTCTCATCGGCTTTGTTGGCCATTTGGAACAGAATGGAACTCCGGTTCAGCAATGCCGGCACTTCATCGGCGGGAATAAAATCGTGGCATTCAGATAAGGTTTCAATGCCGTAACGATGCGCCAATTCCTGTAAGGGACGTTTCCCCTCCGGTTCTATATGCCAGCAGATCCGAAAATCGGAATCGGAAATCTGTCCGTTTTGCTTTAAGCGTGATACGGCTTCAAACAGCCAATCAGGATTCCGTATTTTAGAACTGAGCATCCTGCCGGTAAATACGATGCGGAAATACGGGTCGGCTTGATGTTCGGGATAAAATAGTTCCGGATCATATCCGTTGTAAATCAGGTGGGTATTGGGATTGAAGCGTTTGAGATACTCTCTATGCCATTCCGAAACGCTTACCACGGCGGCCGCTTGGTGGAGCACCCGGTTGCGTTCCTTGAGCAGATGCCGGGTAATCAGGGATGCAAAAGGCAGGCGGTGCGTAAGATAAGAGCGGTCGGGATATTGCTCTATGATGTCGCGCAAGTCTGCCACCAAAGGCACTTGGAAGTGTCTTGCCAAGATGGCTGCCGCCCGGAGAGGAAAGGTCCGGTAAGTACTGCACAACACTAAATCGTAGCCGGAAAATGCCTTATCGCGTTGAATTTCATGCGCAAGCCTTTTGTCCTTATGATGAAAAAACAGGTCGCGGAAAGCCAATAGGCTCCATTCCCATCGAGGTTTGGGTAAGGCTAAGGAACGGAAGAATCGGACTCTCTTTATCTTGTTGGCCGATTCGGCCAACAAATCAAAGCGCGTGTCTTCGGAATACTGTTCGCACACCACGTCCGCCGTGCAGCCCATACGGATCAGATATTTGCACAGGTAACCCATGCGGGGGGCGAATTCGGGTGGAAAGACATCGCAGACAATCAGAATTTTCATAATAGGGAACTTATGGTGCTCACTTCCGAAATCGTATCGGGGGATTCCATATTAGCTAAATAATCAAGGATATAAAGATAAAAAGACCGTGCCCAGGGAACGGCGGGACCCGGATAGGCGTTCCCTACCAGCGTGGAGTTGTGCCAAAGGATACAGATGTCGCCTCCGAACCTTCGGGTCTTTTCGAAAAGGGCGGCGCAATATTCCTTGGCATTGTCCTCGCTAAGATACATATATTCTTTCTGATGGAGCGAAGTGTCCATAACGGTGAGCGGGTGCAGCACCAATTTGGAGAGCGTTCCCCGCGACGGGTCTATCCAGATGACGGGGCGGCAGGTGCCGAGGCGGAAGCCCGCCACATCGGCATAGCCCATCGTGAAATCATCGGTGATGCCGATTTTTTCCAACTTGCGGAAATCTTCGGGTTCACACGAGCGCAGATAGTGGCTCCGGAACAGGAACACCTTGTTTCTGCCGGTGTCTAGCTTATGCTTTACAAAGGATTCCAAGTGCTTCTTTTCCAATAAGGATGCACCGGTTTCGGCCGCGGAATAACTGCCGTGCAACCCCCAGAGCACCTTATGGGAGGCGATGTCCCGAAGCAGGTTCTTGATACATTTGGAATGAAGCCGGTAATGCGGCCGGTCGTGGAGGTGCGTTCCGCCGGCTTTG
>CAYVJX010000150.1:0-3606 GCA_964451895.1 uncultured Bacteroidaceae bacterium
TCGGCGATAGCCGAAAAAACAGGTATGGACCTCCAGAAAATCCACCCTTACGGCCACTACATCGCCAAGGTAGATCTATCCCAAATCGATGAAGAAAAAATAAAGAAACACCATCTTATCCTGGTTACCGCCATCACCCCCAACAAAGCCGGAGTCGGCAAAACCACCGTCTCCATCGGCCTGGCCCTGGGATTGAACAAAATCGGCAAGAACGCCATCGTGGCGCTCCGCGAACCCTCCCTCGGCCCTTGCTTCGGGATGAAAGGCGGGGCGGCAGGGGGCGGCTACGCCCAGGTGCTGCCCATGGAGAACATCAACCTGCACTTTACCGGAGACTTCCACGCCATCACCTCGGCGCACAATATGATTACCGCGCTGTTGGACAACTACGTCTATCAGAACCGCTACACCTGCAACGGCCTGCGTGAAATCCGCTGGAAAAGGGTGCTGGACGTGAACGACCGCGGCCTGCGCAACATCATGACCGGCATGGGCGCCGCCACCGACGGCGTGTTGCGGCAAACCGGCTTCGATATCACGGCGGCCTCCGAACTGATGGCCATCCTCTGCCTCAGCCGCGATTTAGACGACCTCCGCTACCGTATCGAGAACCTGCTGCTGGGCTTCACCAACGAAGGCAAGCCCTTTACCGTAAAAGACCTCGGCGTGGCCGGCGCGATTACCGTGCTGCTGAAAGACGCTTTGCTGCCCAACCTGGTGCAGACCACCGAATATACGCCCGCCTTTATCCACGGCGGACCTTTCGCCAATATCGCCCACGGCTGCAATTCGGTGCTGGCCACCAAAATGGCGCTCACCTTCGGCGACTACGCCATTACCGAAGCCGGTTTCGGCGCGGACTTGGGTGCGGAAAAATTCTTCGACATCAAATGCCGCCAGACCGGGCTGCGACCCAAACTGAGCGTGCTGGTGGTCACCGCCCGGAGCCTCAAGGTGCATGGCGGCATCTCCGAAAAAGACATGGCCAAGCCCGATATGGAAGCCCTTCAGAAAGGTTTCGTCAACTTAGACCGTCAGGCGGCTATCCTCCGGCACTTTAACCAAAGCGTGGTGGTGGCCTTCAACAAATACGCCGACGATTCGCAGGAAGAAATCGAGGCCGTAAGGGAACACTGCCGGCAGCTCGGCCTGGGCTTTGCCGTGAACGAAGCCTTCGCCAAGGGTGGGGAAGGTGCGGTGGAACTGGCCAAGACCGTGGTGGAAACCATCGAGAAGAACCCCTCCGGAGAACTGAAGTTCGCCTATGCCGACGATTGGAACGTCAAGGAAAAGATCTCGCGCCTGTGCCGCGACATCTACGGCGCGGCCAGCGTATCGTACGCCGGTGTGGCGGAAAAGAAAATCAAACAGATAAACGAACTCGGCATTGCCCATTTCCCGATTTGCGTGGCCAAGACCCAGTATTCCTTCTCCTCCGACCCCAAGGCCTTCGGCGCGCCCAGCGGCTTCGAGCTCAAGGTACGCGACATCCAGATAAACTGCGGCTCGCAGATGCTGGTGGTGATTATGGGCGAGATGATGCGTATGCCCGGGCTGCCGGCCGAGCCTCAGGCCCTGCATATCGACCTTGTGGATGGAAAAATCGAAGGGCTGTCTTAGAACTTGTATCCCACACGCACATCGGTGCCGGGAGATATGATCTTGCTTTCGGCACCGGTCTTGCGCAGCACCGCCACCAGGCGCATGATCTGGTCAAAGCCCAGGTCGCGGGCGCAGAAAACGACCTCCCCGATACGGTGCACCTGCAGTTGTTCCGCCAGCAGGCTTTCGGCATCCTCCGGCAATAGGAAATGGATATGTGCGGCCGAAACGCCTTCCTTTTGCAGCAGGCTTTCCACCCGCGCGCTTTCGTCTTCCTTGCCGATAATCAGATAGTGCTTGCGTTTGGGCGTGGCAAGAGGAAAACTCTTGCGGAACAGCCGGCCGGCCAAAAGGCGTACCCAAAGTCCGAGCCCGAGGCAAACCAAACCACCCGCCACCGCCATGAAACGGCTGAACTGCCATTGCGCGCCAAGCAAGGCTCCCAACAACAGGAAGGCCACGATGCCGGAAAGGAATCCCGCCGCCGTGCGTTGGAACGACAGCGGAATACGGTAGGCGCGCCAAGCGAAATTGCCCGCCACCAACAGCAAGGCATAGACAGGCAGCACGCCCAGACGGTAGATTTCGGGATAGAAAAAAGCGTTGTCGCGCGTGAGGGCAGGCCATGCCAACGACAGGAAAAGCAGCGCCAGATAACTTAACGCGCCGTCTGCCAAGGGCAGGAATATCCGCCGGAACAGGCGGCTCAATACCGAGAGCGAAGCCCGGAACCAGATGGCCAGGCGCAGAATCGGGATATAAAAACGGTACCGGCCTTTTGAAAAATATTTTTCGGCAAAGATTTCCATGGCCTTGTAGAAAACCAGCACATAGTTGAGGCTGCCTTTCTTGGTGCTTTCGCCCTTGTAATGGATAATGCGCGTCTGGGGAAAATAAAAGTTCTTGTAGCCGCCCAGCAAAATACGGTAGGAGAGGTCTATGTCCTCGCCGTACATAAAGAAGGTTTCATCCAGAAGCCCCACCTGGTTCAAGGTTTCCTGGCGCAACAGCATGAACGCCCCCGAAAGGATCTCCACTTCGTGAATCTCTTCCGGGTCGAGATGCCCCATATAATAGGAGGCGAAACGTTCCGAGCGCGGAAAAGCCTTGCATAATCCGCTTATCTTGTAGAACGCGGTGCGCGGCGTGGGCAGCCCCCGTTTGGATTCCTTGAGGAAATGCCCCTGTCCGTCTATCATCTTAACACCCAGACCGCCCGCCTCGCCGTGCGATTCCATAAAATCGAGGCATTTTTTAAGGGTGTCGGGCTCCACCAGCGTGTCGGGATTGAGCAGCAGCACGTATTTGGCCTCGCTCTGCCGGATGGCCTGGTTGTTGGCCTTGGCAAAACCTAAGTTCTCCCGGTTGGCGATAAGCCGCACCTGTGGAAACTCCTCGCGCAGCATCTCCACCGAACCGTCCGCCGAACGGTTATCCACCACAAACACCTCGAAATCCTTGCCCCATTCCAATCCACGGCTTTGCGCCACAGAGCGGAGGCATTGCTTGAGGAACGCCTTGACGTTGTAGTTGACGATAACGACAGAGAGCAGCATGGCATCAGGCTTTTGGGCGGTATTCCCTTATCTTGCGCGCCACCGCCTCAGGCACGAAATCCGAAATATCTTCCCGATACCGCAAAATATCGCGCACCACCGAAGAACTAACACATTCCACCGTCGGATCAGCGGCCAGGAAAACGGTTTCTATGTCGGGAAACAGGCATTTGTTGGCCACGGCGATGCCTTTCTCGTATTCCCAGTCGGCAACGGAACGCAGGCCGCGCAAGATAAAACGGGCGTTCACTTTCCGGCAGTAATCCACGGTGAGGGTCTCGAATACATCCACACTTACGCGCGCTTCGTCCTTATACAGTTCTTCGATGAACGCCTGACGCGCCTGAACAGGAAACAAGCCCCGTTTCTCTCCGTTCAGGCCGATAGCCACCACGATGCGGTCAAACAAAGGCAAGGCTCTGGCTATCAAATCCGCGTGTCCCTTGGT
>CAYVJX010000151.1:0-3554 GCA_964451895.1 uncultured Bacteroidaceae bacterium
CAATGATTTCGCGAATTTGATTCTTATCCATTGTTGCAAGATTTTAAGCATAAAACAGCCGACCTGCCCAGCGGCAAATCGGCTGTGAATTTACAAATTATTTTTCAGACCGGAATGAAAAGAACGCAAGTAACTACTTTTACTCGTTCAATATTATAGATAAAGTAATGTCTCAAAAACGACAGAGAAAACAAGTTTTTACTTTATCGAAAAACAAAAACAACAAAAAGGTAAAAACTCGGTATATAAAATTTGCCTTTACAAACTAAAACGACTATCTTCGCAAAAAGATAAATGCATGCAAGACAAACTGGTTTCCCGAAAAAGAGAATGTGAGGAATTGCAACGATGTCTGGAATCGAATCGTTCAGAATTCGTAATCATAAACGGTCGCCGTCGTATCGGAAAGACATATCTCATCGACAAATTTTTCAACCGTAAATACGACTTTACATTTGTCGGTGAACATAAGACACCTGCAAATGTGCAGATAAAAAATTTCATGAGAGCCATTCAACAACAATCAAAGAGACGGCAAGCCAAAGCCGCCACTTGGTACGATGCGTTCAATGCGCTTGAAGACTATCTGGAAACGCTGCCTTCCAACCGTAAAAAAGTCATATTTATCGACGAGATGCCTTGGATGGATACGCAGCGTTCCAATTTTGTCAGTGCATTGGAAAACTTCTGGAATGGTTGGGGAAACAGACGTACCGATATTGTGCTTATAGCCACCGGTTCGGCTACATCTTGGATGGCCGATAAAATAGAAGAGAACCAAGGCGGTTTACACGCCAGAATCACCTGCAATCTTCACCTGTCTCCATTCAATTTGTGCGAAACGGAGGAATATCTACGACAACGGAATTGTCAATGGGACAGATACCAGATTCTGCAATGTTATATGATATTTGGCGGAGTTCCTTTTTACTTGAGCCTTTTGAATCCCGCCGATAGTCTCGCGCAAAATATCGACCGGTTGTTTTTTGCCGAAGGCGCGCAATTGAAAGGAGAATTCGATGAACTTTACAACGCTTTGTTTGCTCAAGCAGACTCCTATGTTTCCATAGTTAAGTTGTTGTCGGAAAATAAAGCGGGGATGACACGGGAAGACATACTCCGTGCAACCGGAATCGAGGGTACTTTCTTGAGTAAAATCCTGAAAAATCTTGAACGTTGCGATTTTCTTACGAAGCTATCGCAGTATGGAAACAAGACCCGCAACAGTTTGTTCAGACTAACAGACTTTTTCACGCTCTTTTACTACAAATTCATTGAACCCAACAATACGAAAGATGAAAGATGGTGGAGCAACAATATCGATTCACGCAGTGTTGCATCATGGATGGGGCTTAGTTTTGAACTGGTATGTCTGAACCATCACAAACAGATTAAAACCGCATTGGGAATCGCAGGAGTCGGCACATCCATATCCATATGGAGAAGCAAGGCAGATACTAAAAACGGAACTCCAGGGTTTCAAATTGACTTGATTATTGAACGTGCTGACCGCATAATCCATCTGTGCGAGATGAAATTCAGCACAACTCCATATGGCATCACCGACAGTTACGAAATGAAACTCCGGGAACGCACAGAATTATTTCGCTTAGCGACAAAAAACAAGAAAGCACTTGTAAGTACTTTTGTTACAACCTATGGTGTGATGAACGGGAAGCATAAAAGTATCGTTCACAGTGAAGTAACCATGGATAATCTTTTCAGTTCCTGAATCGAATCACTCCTTTGGATGAGAAAGAATGCAAAGTAACCTTACGAAAATTTGCCCCACATAAAAAGTTTTTTCTGCCCATATAACATATAATCTTTACAAAAACATAAAAAATTAATTGATTGCGAAGGCCCCATCACCCGAAATGTCTAATAGACCCTTAAACTTAAAAGGCCGCAATTCTTAAAGAATTGCGGCCTTTTCCCTTAGGTTTCCTTTTCTATTTTCCCATCCGGGCGGCGATTTCCTGCGCGAGGTAGGACGCCACGTCGTCGGCGTAGGAGTTCATGCCGAAACCGGCATCGAAACCGAGTTCCTTGCCCAATTCGTAGGTGATACGCGGGCCGCCGCAACAAACGATAAGTTTGCCGCGCAAGCCTTCGGCCTCGAGCATCTCTATCATCTGGGTCATGTTCTGGATATGCACGTCTTTCTGGGTAACGGTCTGCGATACCAGAATCGCATCGGCCTTGAGCTCGATGGCCTTGGCGATCAGTTCTTCGTTGGGAACCTGGCTGCCCAGATTGTAGGCATCGATCATTTCGTAGCGTTCCAGACCGTAGTGTCCGGCAAAGCCCTTCATGTTCATGATGGCGTCGATACCCACCGTATGGGCATCCGTGCCTGTGCTGGCACCCACCACCACAATCTTGCGGCCGATGTGTTCCTTGATGTAGGCATCGGTTTCTTCCATGCCCATCACGGTGGATTCCACCTTGGGAACATGAATGGTGGTGTAATCCACCGTATGCGTGCAAGCCCCGTAGGCGTTAAAGAACGTAAAACCCTCGGTGAGTTCATGGTAGTAAACAATCTGAGGATTTTCAAAACCCATCTTGCGCAACAGCTGCTTGGCGGCTTCCACCGCTTCGTCCCCGCAGGGAACGGGCAGCGTAAAGCTCAGCTGGGTCTTGCCGTCGTTCATCGTGTCGCCATACGGCTTGATTTTCTTGGGGTCGTATGTCTTGTCTATTTCTTCGTGCGAAGTTGAATATAATCCGCCGCTCATCTTATGCTCCTTTCTTCATTAAGTCAATAAACGGGTTCTCGTAATTGTCGCGTTTTTCGGCCACGCCCTGCAAGCCTTTGCCGCCGTTCTTGGGACGTTTGATATCGGCAAAGATACCTTTTTCGAGCGCGGAGAAAAGCCCTTCTTTTTCCATCTGCTGCAAGAGCGCGGTGGCCTTGTCGAGCACTTCGGCGGCACGACGGCGCACCAGGCCGCCTTCCCTGAATTCCATTTCCTCGCCTATGCTCTTCATATTGTTGAAGATATAGCGGGCGTTTTCGATAGACAGATAGCGGTCGCTCATAAAAGGCGTGTGGATGGCCTCGGTGGGCATACCCAGCAGTTGCAGGCCTTGGTGTGTCCAGATGCCGATCATGTTGAACAGGGCGTCTTGCAGGTGTCCGCGGAAGATGTTACCCGTCATGAATTTGGTGGGAGGCATGTATTTGAGGGGCGCGTTGGGGAAAATCTCGCGCAGCATCTGCGCCTGCGCCAGTTCCATCAAAAAGCCGTCTTCCAACTTGGGATCCATTTCGAAAGCGTGACCCAGGCCCATCTGTTCTTCGGGCAATCCTGCCAGAAGCGCCAGCTGTTCGTTGATGAAGTCGGATGCCAATACGGTATGCGCCTCGGCCACGGCATCGGCGGTGGTGAGGTAGTTGTCTTCGCCCGTGTTGATGATAACGCCCGCAAAGCCGTTGATGACACGCGAAAAATATTGGTCCACCAAGGTGCGCTGCATGTTGATGTCGCGGAAAAGGATACCGTAGAGCGCGTCGTTGAGCATCACGTCAAGCCCTTCCAAGGCGCCCA
>CAYVJX010000152.1:0-3533 GCA_964451895.1 uncultured Bacteroidaceae bacterium
TTTGAGTGGCTTGACCAGCGGTATGTATATCGCCAAGGTTACGACCGAAGCCGGTATCGCCAACAAGAAAATCATGGTTCGCTAATCAAGTGGACTTGATATGAAAAAAGGCGGTGTGAAAACACCGCCTTTTTTTGTGCCTTGCTTTTTCAAGCAAGGCACTTTTGTTATCGGGCAACCGCCGTTTATTACTTCTTGCCGGTTTTCTTGGCTGAGGTCTTGCCGATCTTGGTCTTGCCGGCAAATTTCTTTTGGGTCAGTTCGAAACTTTCGCGAATCAGCTCGAAGCTGCGTTCGATATCGTTGTCCAGACCTACCGAGAAACGTACCAGACCTTCGGAAAGCCCCATGCCTTTCTGGAATTCTTCGGGAATCTCGCTTGAGGTGCTCTTGCCGGAGTTGCTGAACAGCGTCTTGAAATAGCCCAAAGACACCGCCAGGTAACCCACGCCTTTCTGCTGCATGGTTTCCATCATGAAGTTGGCTTTTTCGGCCGTTTCCAGATCGATGGCAATCATGCCGCCGAAGCCATAGCCGGGGTTCATGTCGCGTTTCATGAGTTTGTGGTCGGGATGGGTCGGCATGCCGGGATAGTTGGCCTTGAGCCCGATCTGAGCGAAGCGTTTGGCCAGATAGAGCGCGTTCTGCCCGTGCTGTTTCATGCGGATATGCAGGGTGTAGAGGTTCTTCATGATGCTCGAGGCACGGAAGGGATCCAACACCGGACCGAGCAACATGCTGGTGCCGTTGTTCACATCGATCAGGGAGTTGATGTATTCCTGCGAGCCGCAGATGGCACCGGCCACACAGTCGTTCTTTCCATTGATGAATTTGGTCATGGAATACACCACGATGTCGGCTCCCAGACGGGCAGGGGAGAAAAGCATGGGGGTAAAGGTGTTGTCCACCACCAGCTTTACCTTGTGCTTGTGCGCTATCTTGCTCAGGGCAGGGATGTCGGCGATACGCAGCATGGGGTTGTTCATCGTTTCGGTGTAGATGAACTTGGTGTTCTTACGGATGGCTTTTTCCACAGCCTTGAGGTTGGTGGAATCCACAAAGGTTACCTCAATATTGAACTTGGGCAGGTAGTTTTTCAAGAAAGCGAAAGTACCGCCATATACGGTGGGGCTTGCCACGATATGGTCGCCGGCGCCTACCAGCTGCAGCATGGCGTTGGTGATGGCCGCCATACCCGAACCGGTAACCCAGGCGGCTTCGGTGCCTTCCATGGCCGCCAAAGCATTGCAGAGGCTCATGTTCATGGGGTTCCAGTGGCGGGAATACAGAAAGGCGTCTTGTTTTTCGCCATGGAAAGTGGCGGTCATGTCGGCGCCTTTGTCGAACATAAAGGTGGCCGAGTCGGTTACCGCCGGATTCACGTCGCCGAAAGGCCCTTTCTTAAAGCTGTTCTGCACCTGCGTGGCAGGGTCAAAGGGAATTTGTTTTTTCATGGTATGAGTGTTATAGGTTTTTCAGTCGGTTTATCTGTTGCAGGCAGGCATCGGCATCCAGAAAATCGAGCCGCGCGGCGGCCGCTTTCATCTGTTTTTCCAGATCGGCGATTTTTTGATCCCGTTCTTCCGGGCTCAGATCCTTGGACTTGCCGTATTTCATCACGGGGTCGGCAAAGGCGGGGGCGTGCAGGTCTTCGCTGTACGCCTTGGCATCCATGCCTCTGGCCTCGTTCAATGCCTGATTGATGGCCTTGACAATCGGGCGGGGCTTTTGATGGTGTTTCTTGTTGTAGGCATCCTGCACGCTGCGCCGCCGCTGGGTTTCCTCGATGGTCTGCGCCATGGCGTCGGTAATGCGGTCGGCATACATCACCACTTTGCCGTTCACGTTGCGGGCGGCGCGGCCCGCCGTCTGGGTCAGGGCTCTGGCCGAGCGCAGGAATCCTTCTTTGTCGGCATCCATAATCGCCACCAAAGAAACTTCGGGCAAGTCGATGCCCTCGCGCAGAAGGTTCACGCCGATAAGCACGTCGATGGCTCCGGCACGCAGGTCCTGCAGGATTTCCACACGTTCGAGGGTTTCCACTTCCGAGTGGATGTAACGGCAGCGGATGCCGGTGTTGGTAAGGTATTTGGCCAGTTCTTCCGCCATTTTCTTGGTGAGTGTGGTTACCAGCACACGCTCGCCCTTGGCGCAGACTTGTTCTATTTCGTCCAAAAGGTCATCCACCTGGTTGGCGGTGGGGCGCACTTCGATTACCGGATCCAACAGCCCGGTGGGGCGGATCAGCTGTTCCACCACCACGCCGCCCGATTTTTCGAGCTCGTAGTCGGCAGGGGTCGCGCTCACATAGATGGTCTGCTTGGCCAAGGCTTCGTATTCTTCGAATTTGAGCGGGCGGTTGTCCATGGCGGCAGGCAGGCGGAATCCGTATTCCACCAGGTTTACCTTGCGGGAGCGGTCTCCTCCGTACATTGCGCCCAACTGGGGCACGGTTACATGGCTTTCGTCTATAACGGTAATGAAGTCGTCGGGAAAATAATCGAGCAGGCAGAACGGGCGCACGCCGGCATCCCGTCCGTCAAAGTATCGGGAGTAGTTCTCAATGCCGCTGCAGAATCCCAGTTCCTTAATCATTTCCACATCGTAGGTAACGCGGTCTTCGAGGCGTTTGGCTTCCAGATGTTTGCCCACGCTGTGGAAATAATCCACCTGTTTGCCCAAATCGAGTTGTATTTCCTTGATGGCTTGCTGGATACGGCTTGAGGAGGGAACGAACATATTGGCGGGATAGATGCGGATGGTATCCAAATCTTCGAGGATATGTCCGGTAAGCGGATCTATCTTGCAGAGGCGTTCTATCTCGTCGTCGAAGAAAACAATGCGGTAGGCGTAGTCGTCGTAGGCCACAAAAACATCGAGTGTATCGCCTTTTACGCGGAACCTGCCTCGGGTAAACTCCAGTTCGTGGCGGCTGTAAAGCGATTTTACCAGTTGCAACATCACGTCGCGCTGGTTGGCTTTCTCGCCTTTTTGCAGCATGATGATGTTTTCGTGGTAGTCGGCGGGATTGCCCGTGCCGTAGATGCAGGAAACGGAACTCACTACAATAACGTCGCGCCGTCCCGACAACAGGCTTGCCAGGGTGTTGAGGCGCAGTTTCTCTATCTCGTCGTTGATGGCGAGGTCTTTTTCGATATAGGTGTTGGAGGCCGGAAGATAGGCTTCAGGTTGGTAATAGTCGTAATAGGAAACGTAATATTCGATGGCGTTCTTGGGAAAAAACTGCTTGAACTCGCCGAACAGCTGCGCCGCCAGGGTCTTGTTATGGCTGAGCACCAGGGCGGGGCGGTTCAGTTGTGCCAGCACATTGGCGATGGTAAAGGTTTTGCCCGAACCGGTTACGCCGAGCAAAACCTGTGCATTATCGCCGTTTTGGATACCGGCAACCAGTTTCCCAATGGCTTGGGGCTGGTCGCCGGTGGGCTTGAAATCTGCTGTTATTTCAAATTTATTCACCGAAATAGGCCTTGAATTTTTCCAAGCGTACTTCCAGTTCGGGCAGGTCTTCCATG
>CAYVJX010000153.1:0-3528 GCA_964451895.1 uncultured Bacteroidaceae bacterium
GAATCGGGAGATTCCGGCGGAGGCGATAATTTCGGTCAGAAAACCGTTTTGTTCTTATAAGAAATTTGTTAACTTTGCCACGCTTTGGAAAAATGGAGCGCTCAGGTAGTTTTACGGGCAGATTCCGGTTCCAAAAACGTTGGTTTTACAACCGACCTTTTTTCGCCTCGGCATAGCCCAAATAAATTTGGTCTCTGCTCTCGGCTTAACAAAAACGTTACCTTCCGACCGCGCGGTGCTTTGCGCCGAAAGACGGCTGAAAGGTATCGATAGGCGCCTTGGACAGCAGCTTAACGAAAAGTGTGCGGCCCTTATTACAGAAGCCGTGCATCAGAAACAGAGCGGAATGCATGTTCGGGCGTTTTGCTTTATGGTAGTTGCAAAAACAAATAAACAATAACATAAACCTTTAAAAGACTAAAGCCATGATGACAGCTGAAGAGTACATCAAGAGCCTCCAGAAAATGGACCTCAAGGTCTATATGTTCGGAGAAAGAGTGAAAGACCCCGTTAACCATCCCATTATCCGCCCGTCTTTGAATTCGGTGGCGATGACCTACGAATTGGCGCAGAAGAAAGAATACGAAGACCTGATGACGGCTTATTCGCCGCTTATCGGAGAAAAGGTGAACCGTTTCTGCCACCTGCACCAAAACACCGAAGACCTGATCAAGAAAGTGAAGATGCAGCGTCTGATGGGCCAGAAAACCGCCGCCTGCTTCCAACGTTGTGTAGGTATGGACGCTTTCAACGCCATTTTCTCCACCACCTACGAAATGGATAAGGCGCTCGGAACCGAATACCACAAACGTTTTACCGAATACATGAAGTTCGTTCAGAAGAACGACCTGACCGTTGACGGCGCGATGACCGACCCCAAGGGTGACCGCGGTCTGGCTCCCTCGCAGCAGGAAGATCCCGACTTGTTCGTACACATTACCGAAGTACGTCCCGACGGTATCGTGGTTCGCGGTGCCAAGGCTCACCAGACCGGTGCCATCAACAGCCACGAACACCTTATCATGCCTACCATCGCCATGCGCGAAGAAGACAAGGACTATGCCGTTTCTTTCGCCATTCCGTCCGATGCCAAGGGCGTGTTCATGATTTACGGCCGTCAGTCCTGCGATACCCGCAAGATGGAACCCGATGCCGAAATCGACCTCGGTAACTCCCAGTTCGGCGGTCACGAAGCCTTGGTGGTGTTCGACGACGTATTCGTTCCCAACGAACGTATCTTCATGTGCAAGGAATACCAGTTCGCCGGCATGATGGTGGAACGCTTCGCCGGTTATCACCGTCAGTCCTACGGCGGATGCAAGGTAGGTGTGGGCGACGTTTTGATCGGTGCCGCCGCTTTGGCCGCCGACTACAACGGTGTTCCCAAGGCCAGCCACATCAAGGACAAGCTCATCGAAATGATTCACTTGAACGAAACCCTCTACGCCTGCGGTATCGCCTGCTCGGCCGAAGGTGTCAAGATGCCTGCCGGCAACTATCAGATCGATTTGCTTCTGGCCAACGTCTGCAAGCAGAACGTAACCCGTTACCCCTACGAAATCGCCCGTCTGGCCGAAGACATCGCCGGCGGTCTGATGGTAACCATGCCCTCGCAGCAGGATCTGCGTTCCAAGGAAACCGGTCCTTATGTTGAAAAATACTTCAAGGGCGCTACCGGTGCGGCTACCGAAAACAGAATGCGCGTTCTCCGTCTTATCGAAAACATGACCCTGGGTACGGCTGCGGTAGGTTATCGCACCGAATCCCTGCATGGTGCCGGTTCGCCCCAGGCGCAGCGCATCATGATTGCCCGTCAAGGCAACCTCGAAGCCAAGAAAGAACTGGCGCGCAAGATTGCCAAGATCGACGTTTCCAAAGACAAGTGGGCCGCTAAAAAATAATTTTTGTGGACAGCACTGAATTCGAAGGTCGGGTTCGCTCTCTGATAGAAGAGCGGATCCGTCCTTCTTTGTTGGAACATGGCGGAGATATCCGCATCAAGGAAATAAAGGGAAAGGATGTGGGGTTGGTATTCCAGGGCGCGTGTCGGACTTGTCCGGCGGCGCAGATTACCTTGGAGGAGGTAATCGAAAAGACACTTCGGGAAGAGCTCCCGGAAACGGGTCGGGTCTATCTTATCAACGAAACCGATCCGGAATTGCTGGCGTTTGCCAAAAAACTGATGCACTCCCACAAGGAATAAGCGGGTGGGTGTGCGTTTTTGTGTTGGAAGAAAATAAAAACACATCATATCATGGATTTGAAAAAAGAAGGCAACTTCGTTACCGTGGAAGAAGCGGTAAAAGCGATCAAAGACAACGACAACATCGTTTTCGGACATGCTGCCGGTGTTCCCTGCCTGGTGCCGCAGGAAATGCTGCGCCAGATGGACAGGCTTCACAATGTGAAGATTTACCACATGTTCACGATTAACAAAGGGGAATACCTCGTGCCCGAAACCGAAGGCCATTTCCGCCATGTAACCAACTTTGTGGGCGGTAATTCCCGGGCGGCCGTGGCCGAAGACCGGGGAGATTTCATTCCCGTTCACTTTTCGGAAGTGCCTTCTTTCTTCGATGAATATTTTCCGGTGGATGTAGCCGTGGTGCAGGTTTCCTTGCCCGATGAAAAAGGCAACTGCAGCTTCGGTATCTCCTGCGACTACTCGCTGCCCGCCGCGCGCAAGGCAAAGATTATCATCGCCGAGATGAACGAGAACATGCCTTACATCGCCGGCGACAACTTCATGCATATCTCCAAGTTCCACTATATCGTGGAAAACCATACGCCGCTTGCCGAACTGCCGGCGGCCAAGATTACCGACATCGAGCTGGCCATCGGCAAGAACTGCTCCACGTTGGTTAAAGACGGCGACACGCTTCAGCTCGGTATCGGCGGTATTCCCGATGCGGTGCTGATGTCGCTCGACGGCAAGCACGACCTGGGCATCCACACCGAAATGTTCTCCAGCGGCGTGGTGAATCTGGTCAAGAAAGGGGTCATCAACGGTTCCAAGAAGACCTTGCTGCCCGGCAAGATGGTGGCGACCTTCCTGATGGGTTCCAAAGAACTCTATGATTTCGCCAACCACAACGACAGCGTGGAAATGCGCCCGGTAGATTGGGTGAACGACCCGCGTGTGATCGCCCAGAACGACAACCTGGTTTCCATCAACTCCTGCATCGAGGTGGATCTGATGGGGCAGGTGAACTCCGAATCCATCGGACTGAAACAATTCAGCGGTATCGGCGGACAGTTCGACTACGTGAAAGGGGCGGCCTGGTCCAAAGGCGGACGCTCCATTATGGCGATGCCCTCTACGGCCGCCAAGGGAACGGCTTCGCGTATCGTGCCTTTCCTCTCGCACGGCGCTGCCGTAACCACGCCGCGCAACGATGTGGACTATATCGTAACCGAATACGGGGTGGCCAAACTCAAGGGCGCCAGCCTCAAGGAAAGGGCCAAACGGCTTATCGCCATCGCGCATCCCGACTTCCGCGCCATGTTGGAAGAAGAATACAGCAAAAG
>CAYVJX010000154.1:0-3513 GCA_964451895.1 uncultured Bacteroidaceae bacterium
TCGCCGCCGCGCAGACCGGTATCGGTTTCGGTTCGGTGCAGGCGGTTTCTTCCAACAGGGAATACGGGAACCTGCCGGTGATGAATCTCAACAGCGGCGACCGTATCACGGTAAGTTTCGACGATTTGCAAGACCGCGACATGACGTTGCGTTACCGGGTGCGGCTGCTCGATACCGACGGAACGCCCAACGACATGCGCGAGATAGAATATGTTTCGGGCATCAACAAAATCGACATCACCGAATCGGACTATTCTTTCAACACCCGCAGCAACTATGCGCATTATTCGTTTTCCTTTCCCGAAAAAGGCCGTAATGTAAAATTGTCGGGGGCATACCGTTTCGAGATATTCTCTCCCGATGAACCTGGCGAAGTGCTGCTGGCCGTTCCCTTTATGGTGTGCGAACCGGAGGTGCTGGCGGATATCGAGGTAAAGGTGCCCCGGCGTGTGGAATGGCGGCGCTTCCGGCAGGAACTTGCCGTTACCGTGGATGCCTCCAAATCTTCGGTGAGGATCATACAGGCCGACCGTTGCCTGAAGGTTTTCGCCCAACAGAACATGAACACCCAGACCATACGCCTCCTGCCGCTGCTCTATCAGACGGGAAGCCGCTACGAATACCGCGACAAGGATGAGATGGTGTTCGACGGCCTGAACGAGTTCCGCAACATCGACATACGCCCCATCAATTACAGCGGCCGCGGTGTGGACAGGGTCATGTTGGTGAACGACCGCTGGAACGCGCAGACCTTGCTCCAGCAAAGTCGCGAATACAAGCCGTATGTGCATGATGACGACATAAACGGCAACTATGTCGTCAAGGCCGAGGGCATGGAGAATTCCGATTTGGAAGCCGAATACGTGAACGTGCATTTCGTATTGCAGGAGGAATACAACCCCTTGGCCAAATATTATGTGATCGGCAAGTTCAACGATTGGCTCTGCACCGAGAAGAACCAGATGGAATACCGCGAGGGCATCCGGGCCTATACGCTTACCTTGCCGCTCAAGCAAGGTTTCTACGACTATATGTTTGCCCGCCAGTACAATGGAAAGCTTTCCATTCCCGTGATGGAAGGCAACAACCAGGAAACTGAAAACGATTACTACGTGTATGTTTTTTACCGCGAACCGGGAGGCCGTTACGACCGTCTTCTGGGCGTGGCAAAAGCCAACAGCAGGGAGAAATAAATCATGGAAAACATCAGGCAGCGGTTCACGGAGTGGAAAGGGTTCGAGCCTTCTTTCATCCAGACGCTATCGGCCAACGGTTCGAGCCGCAGTTATTACCGCATCGGCTTTGAAAACCGAACGGTACTGGGGGCGTTCAATGCTTCGGTGCCAGAAAACGAAGCCTATTTTTCGTTTACCGCGCAGTTTGTGCGGGAGAATCTGCCGGTTCCGCAGGTGCTGCATATCGCGGCAGACCGAAAGACCTATTTTGTGGAGGATTTAGGCGATGATACCTTGTTTTCGCTCCTGCCCAAAGAGCCTGAATCCGCAATGCCGGAGAACGTGCGCGAGGTCTATCTGCAGGTAATTGAGAACCTGACCCGTTTTCAGACGGTGGGATTGCAGCACGGAAAAGGGCTTGATTACAGCCATGTCTATCCCGTTGCCGATTTTGACCGCACCGCCATGATGTGGGATTTGAACTATTTCAAGTATTCTTTTCTCAAATTGGCGGACATCGTTTTTGATGAACCGGCATTGGAAGCCGATTTCGACAGCCTCTGCACTTTCTTGAACCGTGAACCGCACCGGTATTTCATGTATCGCGATTTTCAGTCGCGCAATATCATGGTGCGCGGCGGTGCGCCTTGGTTCATCGACTTTCAGGGCGGGCGCAAGGGGCCTTTGGGCTACGATCTGGCTTCGCTGCTCTATGATGCCAAGGCATCCCTGCCGGATGATTTCAGGCAGTTCCTCTTGGAAGGCTATCTGGAGGCGGCTTCGCGGAATATCGCCGGTTTCCGCAAGGAAGATTTCTGCCGGGAGTTCTATGCCTGTGTGCTGTTGCGTATCTTGCAGGCGATGGGTGCCTACGGCCTGCGCGGGCTTTGCCAGAAAAAGGATTTGTTTTTAAAAAGCATTCCCTACGCTATCCGCAATCTGGCGGGTCTGCGGCAAAAGGGCGTGTTCGCTCCCTATCCCGAAATAGAAAGGATTATCGCGCGCCTGGAGGATTCGCATTGGTCGGATTTCGGCAATCCGGCATCCGACAGACTTACGCTGCACCTTTGCAGTTTCTCGTTCAAGAAGGGCTTGCCGCCCAGCGAGGACGGACACGGCGGCGGCTTTGTGTTCGATTGCCGTTTTCTACCCAATCCGGGGCGTTTGGAAAAATACAGGACGCTTACCGGGCGCAATGCCGAAGTGCAGTCGTTTCTGGCGGCCTATCCCGAAGTGGATGCTTTCTTGCAGAACTGCCTCGAACTGTTGAAGCCAGCGGTAAGGAACTATATTGAGCGTGGTTTTGAAAGCCTCAGCATCGCTTTCGGCTGCACGGGCGGCCAGCACCGCTCGGTATATTGCGCCGAAAAGATGAAGACCCTGCTGGAACGCAACTTTTCCGTAAACGTGGAATTGCAACATCGGGAACATCCGGAATAGGAAAATTGTTATTTTGTTGAAAATACAAAAAGTATTGATATTTTTCGTATATTTGTGATATAGACTTTTGAGAAGAGACGTAAATACAAGGAATGATAAATAAACACAGCATATAACAGGTAAGAACGATAACCCTTAAAAACATAAGATTATGAAAACTCAAAAATTTTTGTTGGCGGCTTGTATTGCTTTGGTAATGACGGGCGGTGTAAAAGCTCAGGTTACCGTAAATTCTTCGAAGGTAGAGATAAGCAAACCTCTTTCGATAAAAAACATTGAGACTACCGGCTCTTTGCAATTGTATTTAGGTAAGTGTAACTTAACTTTCAGTAATTGGATGAGCTCCCCTCTTATACACCCCTTCTCAACAACGGGGGATGACCAATCGGCAGTGGGTACAAATCCCGACCTTTATGACAGAGGGGCTATCACGCCCTCAGTCAATAACTTTATGGATTTGGGTACAGCATCTAAACGATTTAAGGCTGTTTATGCAGTAAATCAAAGTTTCCTCAATGGTTCCACACAGTTGTCAGATATTCGCTATAAGGAAAACATCCAGAATCTGCAGGGTGCTACAGCTACATTGCTGAAATTGCGTCCTGTCTCTTTTGATTTCAAGGCGAACAACGATATCTTCGATACGGCCGATTTGAAAGGGAAGGTGGGGTTCATAGCCCAAGAAGTGCAGACTATACTGCCCAACCAAGTGAAGTATCTTTCCGAGACCGATATGTACACGCTCGATTATGTTTCGATGATTCCTTATTTGGTGAAGGCATTTCAGGAAACCTATGCCGAGAACGAAAATCTCCGCAACGAAGTGGAAGAACTCCGGGCGGCGGTGGAATTGTTGCAGGAACAACTCTCCACACCCCAAAACACGCCGATGAACAAA
>CAYVJX010000155.1:0-3495 GCA_964451895.1 uncultured Bacteroidaceae bacterium
CCTTGGGGGAGGCGGTCGAACGAAACGTTAAAGGTAGTGAAAAAATACGAGACGGCTCTAAATTTGGTATCTTTGCAGGCCAATCAACCATCATGCCCGACAGAACCGAACAACCACGCCTCTTAGAAACCGCGCCCGTTCCGCGCCTGCTGTGGAAATTCGCCTTGCCGGCCATCATCTCCACGCTCACCACCTCGCTCTACAGCCTCATAGACCGCATCTTCATCGGGCAGGGCGCCGGCCCCATGGCCATTTCGGGTCTGGCGCTGACCTTTCCCATCATGAACCTGCTCACCGCTTTCGGCACGCTGGTGGGCGTAGGCGCCTCCACACGCATATCCATCGTGTTAGGCATGGGCGATCGTGACTGGGCGGAAAGGATTCTGGGCAACTCGATTGTGCTCACGCTCATTATCTGGGGAACGCTCACGCTGCTGTGCCTTACCTTCCTGCACCCGCTTCTGGGGGTGTTCGGCGGCAGCGAAAACACCATCCCCTACGCCGCCGACTACCTCTACATCGTTATTCCCGGCTATATCTTCAGCAATATCGCCTACAGTTTCTGCAACATCATACGCGCCTCGGGCAGCCCCACCCGCTCCATGGTCATCATGTTGATCGGCGTAGGGGTCAACTTAGTGCTCGACCCGCTGTTCATCTTCGGTTTCGGCATGGGCATCCGCGGAGCGGCCATCGCCACGGTGATCTCGATGTTCGTGGCCACGGTGTTCACCCTGCAGTTCTTCTTGAAGAAAAACGCCTATATCCGCTTCAAACGCAGCACCCTCCGGCTCAAAAGCAACATCGTGCGCGACATCCTCTCCATCGGCATGTCGCCTTTCCTGATGCACATCGCCGCCAGCGCGGTGGCGGTTATCCTCAACCGGCGGCTGGTGGCCACCGGCGGAGACCTCGCGGTGGGCGCCTACGGCATCATCAACAGCTACGGCATCCTTTTCGTGATGTTCGTTATCGGGCTCTGCCAGGGAATGCAGCCTATCGTGGGCTTCAACTACGGCGCCCAGAAGATAGACCGTGCCAAACACGCCTTCTTCCTTTCCATCAAGGTGGGAACCATCATCACCACTTTCGGTTTCCTGCTGCTGGAACTCTTTCCCGAAGCCGCCGCGCGCGTGTTCACCACCGACGGGGAGCTTATTCAGATTGCCAAGAACGGCTTCCGCTTCGTATTCCTGCTCTTTCCCTTTGTGGGATTCCAGATTGTAACCTCCAACTTCTTCCAGTCGTTAGGCAAGGTTCACTTGTCTATCTTCCTGAGCCTGAGCCGGCAGGTGCTGTTCCTGATTCCGGCCATGTACCTCTGTTCCTATTTCTGGGGGCTCAACGGCGTGTGGGCGGCTACGGCGGTGGCTGATTTCTTTTCCTGCCTGATCGCCTTGTTCATCTTGCGGAATCAGCTCAAACACATCCAGTGATACCCGGCTTCTTTGAACATATAACCGACTACGCCAGCCTTTCGGTGGTGGGCATGGCCAAGAACGTGGGAAAGACCGTCTGCCTGCGCGCCTTGCTGGAGCATGTTTTCCGCCAGGGATTGGCCGGGGAACTCGCCGTTACCTCGGTGGGCACCGACGGGGAAGCGATAGACCAGGTATATAAGACCCAAAAGCCTGAGCTCACCTTCTATCCGGGTATGCTGGTGCAGACGGCCGAACAGTACTACCATCGCCGCCGCCTCAGCGCCGAGATACTGGAGATAAGCCGGGAATCGACCGCCTGCGGACGTTTGGTGACCGCCCGCGTGAGAACCCCCGGAAAGATGATTATTTCGGGCCCCGCCCATACGCAGGGCCTGCAGGAATATATCCGCACAGCGCACGGCTTGGGAGCGCGCACCGCCATCATCGACGGGGCCCTGTCACGCCTGAGCCTGGCTTCGCCTTTCGTGTCGGAAGCCATGGTGCTCTGCACGGGAGCCGCCGTAAGCAAGAACATGGACGACTTGGTGCGCCGCACATCTTTCCAATACCGGCTGCTCAACCTGCCGCTGTTTTCGGAAACTCCGGCAGGGCGTGTGGCGGCGGAGGGCTTGTTCTCGGTGGCTTCGGGCGTGCACGGCATCGGCGCGGACGGCACGGTGGAAGACCTGCACATTCCCTCCCTGCTGCAGATTGACCGGCAGATGGAGAAGATAGAGCCATACTGCCGGAAGGGGGCTTCTCTCTATGTGGCGGGGCTCCTCAATGATGCTTTCCTGAACCGTCTGGCCTCGCGGCGGCAACGTCCCGACTTAGTGGTGAGTGACTTTACCAAACTTTTCTTTTCCGAGGCGGCTTACAAGGCTTTTCTCCGCGCCGGCTCGCGGATTTTGGTGTTGCGGCAGCCCAAGGTGGTGGGCATCTGCGTCAATCCCGTATCGCCCGACGGCTATCGGCTCGAAAGCGCCGCGCTGCGGGAACGGATGCAGGAGGTTCTCGGCTGCGCAGTGTTCGACGTTCTGGCGTAGGGTCTTGAAGCGGTGAAGACGGCTGTTTCTTAAATTACAGAAATTTTAACATTTTTTTAAGAAACGCGCGTTGGGAAAGGGCTTACCTTTGCTTACCGCCTCATCCAAATCTTTCAGGTGAATCTGCGGGCGTTGCCTCCTAACAAGGTTCACCCGAGAAAATTTTGGTTAAAACAAAAACTTTCTGTACCTTTGCCTCACGGAGAGATAAAACCGTTGAAAGGTGCCCGAGAAGTAGCAAAACCTCAGGTCGGAAAGGCTCGTTGCTTTTCCGGCCTGTTGAGTTTATATAGGGTTCCATCGATGAACCAATGCACCGCGTCTTGCGTGTAGTTGTTTTTTCCGTCCTTATCTATGTTCCGTCCGAGGAAAATATCGAAAGTGATGGATTTCGCCTTGTAAATCGAAAGTTTTTCATTCAAACAAAGATCGGTGATGACAGCTATCGCCCCCTGTCTGCAGGCGTCGTTGGCGTTACTAATGATGTTGCTCTTGTTAGACGGTGATTTGACATCGATGTAGCCGTACTTGTCGGTAGTCAAATCGGGATTGGCGTTGTCTTCGATGCCGGGATAAAGCTGTTTTCTTCCCTCTAATGCGCTTCTGTTCACAATCGGGTTGATCCAGCAATTGGTCTCGGCGGCATAGGCCTTGGCCACGGCCAGTATCTGCCCGTAGTCGGGAGCGGAGGTGTCCACCAACAGGTGCTGATATACCGAGAAGCCGCTACGGGGATGCATATAGACGATGCTGAACTGCGCCGACAGCGCGAGAGCATAGATGGCCTCTTTCTGTGCCGGAGTGAGCTTAGGTCGTGTGGATTTGGCGCGGTGGTTCATCGGGAAAGCGGGTCAACGTAAGTCAATAACGCAAAAGTAAGCCGATAAAATATTGTTTCATAGAAAATTTTGTTAAAATTCATTAAGAAAACAGGCTCCTGAATGTTAAAAATCAATAAATTTTCTTAACAGATCTTAATTTTTCTTTGTAATATGCTGTTTTTGATTTGTTTGCACCGCAGGCGCCCA
>CAYVJX010000156.1:0-3466 GCA_964451895.1 uncultured Bacteroidaceae bacterium
AAGGAATGCTTTTTATAAGATGATGATAAACATAACATTACCTGACGGTTCGGTAAAACAATACCCCCAAGGCGTTACGGCGCTGGAGGTTGCCAAGAGCATCAGCGAAGGCTTGGCGCGTAATGTACTGGCGGCGAAAGTAGATGAAAATATATGGGATGCGACCCGTCCCATCGACCACGACTGCAAGCTTACCCTGCTTACCTGGCAGGATGAGGGCGGTCGCGCCGCTTTCTGGCACTCTACGGCGCACTTGGCGGCCGAGGCCATCGAACAGCTCTATCCCGGTGCCAAGTTCGGCATCGGCCCCAATATCGATACCGGTTTCTATTACGATATCGACTTCGGAGACAGGGAAATATCGTCCGACGACTTTGAAAAAATCGAAAAGCGTGTCATGGAACTGGCCGCCGAAAAGCAGGCTTTCGTACGCAAGGAGGTCAGCAAGGCCGACGCCATCGACTATTTCACCAAGAAAGGCGACGAATACAAGGTGGATTTGTTGCAGGACTTGGAAGACGGCAAGATTACCTTCTATACCAACGGCACGTTTACCGACCTCTGCCGTGGCCCGCACTTGCCCGATACCTCGTTTATCAAGGCCTTCAAGCTTACTTCGGTGGCCGGAGCCTATTGGCGCGGCGATGAAAAGCGCAAGATGCTGACCCGTATCTACGGGGTGGCTTTCCCCAAGCAGAAAGACCTCAAGGACTATCTCGAATTTTTGGAAGAAGCCAAGAAACGCGACCACCGCAAGATCGGCAAGGAGATGGAACTCTTTACCTTCTCGCCCAAAGTGGGAGCGGGTCTGCCCATCTGGCTGCCCAACGGAACGGCGATGCGTGAACAGTTGGAAACCTTCCTCAAACGGGTTCAACGCAAGGCCGGTTACGTGCAGGTGATGTGCCCGCACATCGGCAACGTGGAACTCTACAAGACCTCGGGTCACTACGACAAATACGGAAAGGATTCTTTCCAGCCCATCAATACGCCCATCGAAGGCGAGCAGTTCTTCCTCAAACCCATGAACTGCCCCCACCATTGCGAAGTATATCGCTCCAAACCGCATTCCTATAAGGATCTTCCTTTGCGTATCGCCGAGTTCGGAACGGTTTACCGCTATGAACAGAGCGGCGAATTGCATGGTTTGACCCGTGTGCGCGGCTTTACACAAGACGATGCCCATATTTTCTGTACCGCCGACCAGCTCAAAGCTGAGTTCGAATCGGTAATCGATATTATCCTGTTGATTTTTAAGACCCTGCATTTCAAGGAATATTCGGCACAGATTTCCTTGCGCGACAAGGTGGATCACAGCAAGTATATCGGTACGGACGAAAATTGGGAAAAGGCCGAAAAAGCCATTATCGAAGCCGCTCAGGAAAAAGGCCTCAACACCTATGTGGAATACGGCGAAGCGGCCTTCTACGGTCCCAAACTCGACTTTATGGTAAAGGATGCCTTGGGTCGCAAGTGGCAGCTGGGAACGGTTCAGGTCGATTACAACCTGCCTGAACGTTTCGGTCTGGAATACGTGGGAGCCGACAACCAGAAGCACCGTCCCATCATGATTCACCGCGCTCCTTTCGGTTCGATGGAACGCTTTGTGGCGGTTCTTACCGAAAATACCGCCGGCAAGTTCCCCTTGTGGATCACGCCGGTTCAGTTCAGCGTTCTGCCTATCAGCGACAAGTATCTCGACTATGCCAAGGAAGTGAAAGCCTTGCTGCAGGATGCCGACTTGCGCGGGGAAGTGGATGACCGCAGCGAAAAGACGGGTCGCAAGATCCGCGATGCCGAAATGCGCCACATTCCCTATATGTTGATTGTGGGCGAAAAAGAAGCCGCCGAACGCACCGTTTCGGTTCGCAAACACGGAGAAGGAGACTTGGGAGCCTTGAAACTGGACGAGTTCATTGCCAAGGTTCAGCAAGAAGTAAAAGAATACTTGTAAAACTAATTTAGGAGGACAGCGCCATCGCTATCACGAGTAACAGAAGTCAGAACCGGGGTTTCCGCGCTCCCGTAAAGAAAGAGCCCGAACACCGGATCAATCGCCGGATCACCGCGCCGGTAGTGCGCGTAGTGGGCGAAAATGTGGAAACGGCCATCATGCATCTTAAGGATGCCTTGAAGATAGCCGAAGAACGGGAATTGGATTTGGTTGAAATCTCACCTTCGGCCAATCCTCCCGTGTGCAAGGTAATCGACTACCAGAAGTTCCTTTACGAACAGAAGCGCAAGCAAAAGGAAATCAAAGCCAAGAGCGCCAAAATCGTAGTAAAGGAAATCCGTTTGGGGCCGCAGACCGATGACCACGATTTCAACTTCAAGCTGAACCATGCCAAACGCTTCCTTTCGGAAGGATCCAAGGTAAAGGTGGATGTTTTCTTTCGCGGAAGGACCATCGTCTATAAGGAACAGGGCGAGGCCATTCTGTTGAAGTTCGCCGAAGCCTTGCTGGAATTCGGCAAGCCCGAAAGCATGCCCAAACTGGAAGGCAAGCGGATGATCATGATGATCAGTCCCGTCAAGGCATCGGCCAAGAAAGCCGCGCCCAAGCCCGAAACCGAAGAATAAGAGTAAAAACAAACAATAACTAACAAATCATGCCAAAGTCAAAAACCAAATCGGCTGCGAAGAAAAGATTTTCTTTCACCGGAACGGGCAAGATTAAACGCAACCACGCTTACAAGAGTCACATCCTGACCAAGAAAAGCAAGAAGCGTAAACGTAATCTGACTTATTCGGCTATCGTTCACTCTGCCAACGAAGCGGCGGTGCGCGATATGTTGAATCTGTAGGCTTTCGCCACCCGTAAGGCGTGCGGGATCGCCTCTAAACAACCCGAAGAAAACATTTATTAATTGATTATGAGCACAAAGTTTCCTGAGACAAAGGAGCGCTCATACAAAAAACAAAAAAGATGCCAAGATCAGTCAATGTGGTTGCCGCAAGGGCACGCCGGAAAAAGATGCTGAAATTGACCCGCGGTCAATTCGGTCGTAGAAAAAATGTGTGGACAGTCGCCAAGAACTCTTTGGAAAAAGGTTTGGTGTACGCTTATCGTGACCGCAAGGCCAAAAAGAGAAGTTTCCGCAACCTTTGGATTGTACGTATCAACGCCGGTATCCGTCCTTACGGAATGTCGTATTCGGCATTCATGGGCAAGCTTCACCAGAAAAACATCGACTTGAACCGCAAGGTGCTTGCCGATTTGGCGATGAACCATCCAGAAGCTTTCAAGGCTATCGTAGATAGCGTAAAATAGAGTTGTTAACATATAAATACTAGAAACCATGAGCAAACCGGCTTTAATGCAATTTGTTGACACGCTCACAAAAAGCAACGAGCTGCCTGCTTTCAAAGCGGGCGACACCATAACCGTAAGTTACAAGATCAAGGAAGGTAACAAAGAACGTATCCAGCAGTTCCAGGGCGTTGTTCTGCAACGTTCGGGAAGCGG
>CAYVJX010000157.1:0-3417 GCA_964451895.1 uncultured Bacteroidaceae bacterium
CCTGGGGCATCGGCATCACCTATGCCGGCTACCTGCTGCTGTTCCTCTCGATGATCGCTTTTTTCTTCGATTCCCAAAGCGGTTTCAGGGCTTTGCTGAACCACCCTGCCCTGCGCCGGACGCTCTGTATCGCCGCCTTTCTGCCGCTGTTCGCTTTCGGCAAGGCTTCAACCGTTGCCTCCCCTCCCGCCATGCCCCGGAACGTGGCGCACGAATGGGGCAACCTGCACGTCTATTACAACGGTCGCATCTGTCCGCTATCCACCTTGGCGCATGATTTCTGTCTTAAAATCACGAACAAAGATCACTACAAGAACCTCACCGCCGAGCAATTTCTGTCGGGCTGGACGTTCTTTTACGATAACTGGAAAGACGAAGCGGTTATCCATATCAAAGACAGGCAAGACCTCAACACCTTGGGTCTGGAGGGCAAAACGGCGCGGCTCACCGACCTGAACGCCGCCCCGCTCAGCCCGCGTTCGGAAGAAAGTTTCGCCTTGATCAGCATGGTTTCCAATCAAGGGATGTTCCGCCTCTTTCCCTACTTCGATTCCTCGCTCCAAGCCATCCGCTGGGCCTCTCCCGTTGACCGCCTGCCCGCTTACATAGGACAGGACACGGCCATGTTCATACGCCTGTCTTTAAATTATCTCAACGAACTGCTGCTGACCCAAAACTACGAGGAAGCCGTTTCGCTTATCCGAAAGATCGGCGTTTGGCAACAACGGCAGGCCGCGGCGGTCTTGCCCTCGGAAGCGCGTTTTGCCGCCGAAAAATTCTATTACCGGATGAACCGCCCCCTCTTGACGGCCGTGTTCCTACTGTTGGTCGGGTTGGCCGCCTTTATCGCCTATGGGCGGCGCATGGCGGCCAAGCGTGCGCCGAACCGTGCCTTGGAACGCCTGCTTGCAGCACTGCTCGGCATCGGCCTGATTTATCTTTCGGTTATACTGGCGGTACGGGCGTGGGTATGCGGACACCTGCCCTTCTCAAACGGCTACGAAACCATGCAGATGATTGCCTGGTTCGCCCTGTTATCCACGCTTCTGTTTTACCGCAAGGCGGATTTCCTGCTGCCGTTGGGATTCTTGGTGTCGGGGCTGGCGATGATGGTATCGATGATGGGGTCATCCAATCCGCAGATAACGCCGCTTATGCCGGTGCTTTCCTCGCCCCTGCTCTCCATCCACGTGATGCTGGTGATGGTGTCCTACACACTGTTCGCCTTTATGATGCTCAACGGTCTGGCCGGATTATGGCTGAATTTCCGCCACAAGGAAGCCTCTCTGCGGCTTGCGGTCGTGAGCCGTCTCATGCTTTACCCTGCCGTGTTCACCTTGGCGGCGGGCATCTTCATCGGCGCCATCTGGGCCAACGTTTCCTGGGGGCGCTACTGGGGCTGGGATCCCAAAGAAGTATGGGCATTGATTACGCTCTTAGTCTATTCTTTCGCCCTGCACGAAAAATCCTTTCCCTCCTTGAACCGCCCCGCCGTCTTCCATATCTTTTCCGTCATCGCCTTTCTGTGCGTGCTGATCACCTATTTCGGCGTGAATTTCCTCTTGGGCGGCAGGCACGGATACGTGTAGTTCTTTGTAGATTGGTTCCAATGATGTACCTTTGCCGTTGGGTAAGTCTTACACGACCAGCTCCTTTCTACTCCCCCAGGGCCGGAAGGCAGCAAGGGTACGAAGGTTGTAGCGGTGCGATGTAAGGAGCTTACCCTTTTTTTTACCCATTTTCGCCTCCGGGCGGTTCGGACGTAAAGAATGATACTGAAAGCCTATAACCGGGAAATCCACAGCAAGCAGATAGACCATATCGTGCAATGCCTCAGACATGGGGGCATCATCATCTATCCCACCGACACCATTTACGGCATGGGGGTGGGGCTTTCCAACATACGCAGCCTCAACCGGCTCGCACAAATCAAGTACCGCCGCAAAGAAGACCTCAACTATACGTTGCTCTGCCACGATTTGAGCCATCTCTCGCATTATTGCCTGCCTATTTCCAATTCGGTTTTCCGTCTTATGAAATCGCTTACGCCCGGGCCTTATACGTTCATCCTGAACGCCAACAACGAAGTGCCCAAGCTGTTTCAGGGCAAGAAGAAAACCATCGGCATCCGTATTCCCGACAACAAAATCGTAGGCCAGATTGTGGAAGCCCTGGGCGAACCCTTGTTGAACACTTCGCTCGATACACAGGACGACCAGACCGAATACCTCACCGACCCCGAATATATCCATGAAAGGTTCGGCAAACAGGTGGATCTGGTGATTGACGGCGGCATCGGACAGGTACAATATTCCACCGTGCTCGACTGCACGCAGAACGAGATAGAAATCATCCGGCAAGGCATCGGAGAAGTGCCGCCCTTGAACTAAACGCTCACTCCATGCCTACGCTCAAATACGCCGACATCGTAAAGCAAATCCGTTCCAAACAGCTCGCCCCCGTTTATCTGCTGTGGGGAGAGGAAGATTTTTACATTGACCGTATCGAGAAAATCTTTGAGAACGAACTGCTGGATGATATGCAGAAAGAATTCGACTACAGCGTGTATTTCGGGCAGGATCTCAAAGGCAGGGAACCGGGACTGCAGGGCGTTATAGCCAACTGCAAGCGTTTTCCCGTTATGGCGCCTTTCCAGCTGGTTATCGTTAAGGAAGCCCAGGCCATAGACCGCTGGGATGCCTTGGAAGACTATCTGCAGAAACCCGTGGCCAGCACGGTTTTAGTGTTCAGCCACAAGCACAAGAAAATAGACAAGCGCAAATCTATCTTCAAACTCTTTGACAAGGCGGGCGTATGCTTTGAATCCGCCCCGCTCAAAGACAAGGATTACATGCCATGGATAGAAAGCCATCTCAAGGAAAACGGCTACGGCGTGCAGCCGCAGGCTTTGGCGTTGCTGAGCGAATCTTTGGGTGGAAACCTGAACATGATCGCCAACGAGCTTTCCAAACTGTTCGTGAACCTGCCGCAAGGCACGGTGGTGAACGAAGACCATGTGGAAAAATACGTGGGCATCAACAAGGAATATAATCCCTTTGCCTTGGAAAAGGCACTCGCTATGCGCGATTTGGTGGCATGCCGCAAAATCTGCAACCATATCCGGCAGAATCCCAAGGAATTTCCGCTGCCGCCCCTGATGGCGATTATTTACCGCCTCTATGCGCGCATCATCCAGGTTCACGCACTCAAAGGCAAAGGCACGCCGCGCAACGAATGGGCCTCCATTCTCGGTGTGAACCCTTATTTCATCGGACAATATGAAACCGCCGCCACACGTTATTCCTATCGCGAAACGGCGGCGATACTGCAGATAGTTAAGATTTACGACCTGAAATCAAAAGGCTACGGTGGAAATCTCTCGCACGAGGCCTTTATAGACGAACTCTGCTTCAGGCT
>CAYVJX010000158.1:0-3369 GCA_964451895.1 uncultured Bacteroidaceae bacterium
CGGAAGCCTTCCTGCAGGGTTTCGAGAACAAGCCGCTGGAACACTTCCAGTTTGAACGCATGGGCTATTTCTGCATCGACCCCGACAGTGCAAAGGAAAACCGCCTTATCTTCAACAAGACCGTAGGCCTGAAAGACACCTGGGCCAAAGAAAGCGCAAAACAAAACCAATAGTGAAAAGGATTTCCCTGATCCTTGCGGTACTTGCCGCCCTGTTGCTCGCCTCCTGCCAGTCCGAACCGAGGAAAAAAGCGGAACTGAACGTATCTGGCTCGCAAGGCCGTGCCTTGGCTCTGTTCGAGATTTCGGATGAAAGGGGGGCAGTTTTCGTGGATTCGGTCTATCCTGCCAAACGGCACGCGGATCTGTATTCTTTTCCCTGCGAGAACCTGCATATCTACGCCCTGTTTTTTCAAGGCACGAAAGAACCTTTGGTGCTGCTGCCCATGCCAGACGAAGATTTACGGCTGAACACTTCCTACGCTTCACCCGTTACCGATGCGGAACTTGACAGAACATCGGTTTCTCCCGCCAACCAAGCCGGTATCGCCTACCAGCAGGCGGTTCTGCAGACCGAGGCACAAATCGGATGGACGGAACAGGATTGGATTGAAAACCGTTACGTGGTAAAAAACGCCGATTCCCTGCATGAAGCCTGCACCCAGAGGATAGACAGCCTTCTTTCGGAGATACGGCGGCAAGCCATGCAGCTTTGCCGACAGCACACCGATAATCTGCTGCCGGTATTCATCATCAATAAAACCGTAGCCAACCGGATGTTGTTCGATATGGAGAACGCCCAAGACCTTGCTTTTTTGAAGGCCTGCGCCGACAGCATGGTGAAAGCGATGCCGGAAAACGGCCATGCCGCCCGCCTGCTTTTCAATATCGAGCGCGCCGCCAACCGCTTGGAACAAAACCGTATTTTTGCCAATACCGGGAACGAACAACATGGATAAAATGGAAACAGGCAATTTTCTTTCGCTCGAACTGCAAAAAGGGAAAAAGATATTTTTCCTTTCCGATTTCCATTTAGGCGCGCCCGACTACGCGCAGAGCCGTGAACGGGAAAACAAAGTGGTGGCATGGATAGACGCGCACAAGCAGGAAATGGGTGCCCTTTTTCTCTTGGGCGATATTTTTGACTATTGGTTCGAATACCGTTATGTGGTTCAAAAAGGTTTCGTGCGCTTTTTGGCCAAGATCGCCGAACTTACCGACAGCGGCATTTCCGTACATTTTTTCGGAGGAAACCACGATACCTGGAACATGAACTATTTCCAACAGGAACTGGGCATGCACGTGTATCGCGGCAATATGGAACTGCAGATAAACGATGCCTGTTTCCTGATAGGGCACGGCGACGGCCTGGGTTCGAACGAACGGGGCTACAAATGGATGAAAACCGTTTTCGAGGCCAAGACCAGCCGGGTTCTCTACGCGGCGCTGCACCCGTATTGGGGCAGCCGGTTGGCCAAATCCATGTCGCGCCACAGCCGCAAGGCGGGCATGCGTGCCGGAGAAGATCATCATCAGCGCGAACAATGGAAGAACCGCAACCTCTTGGCGTTCATGCAAGACACCTTGCGGCAGAAACATATTGATTTCTTTATTTTCGCCCACCGGCATTGGCCTGTATTGGTGGAACTCGGCGGCGCGGATAATGTCAAGATGTCGAAAGACGGGCAGGCGGTGCTGAACCACGGTCAAGAGGCTAAAGAACGCGCCTCTTTCTACCTCAACACCGGCGATTGGCTCCATTACTGCACCTACGCTTCTTTTGACGGCGACACCCTGAGACTGGAAGGGGACTCGATTCAAAACTCGTTCTAAGCATGGAAAACAGTTGCATTTTTATCGAAGGTATGGAATTCTACGCGCACCACGGTTGTTTTGCCGAGGAACGTACCATCGGCACGTGGTTCAAAGTAGATCTGTATCTCTACGCTGACACCCTGCAGGCGCAACTTTCCGATGATCTGGAGGCCACCATCAATTACGCCGAGGTCTATAACAAGGTAAAGGAAGAAATGGGTGTTTCTTCCAAGCTGATGGAACATGTGGCAAGACGTATCGCCGACCGGATTCTCCGCGATTACCCCAAGGTGGAGAAACTACGGCTCAAACTGCAAAAACTAAATCCGCCCTTGGGCGAGAAGATAAAATCCGCCGGTGTGGAAATCTGCCTGAACCGATAGGATACCCCTATCGAGGCTAAAACGGCATAGAATACATCGGAAAATTTCAGCATCATGTTTCGCAAAGATCGGGAAATAACGGACCGCAACGCCATCATGGACATCATGAAACGTTGCCATGTCTGCCGGATAGCCTTCAACGACCGCCAAAGCGGATACCCTTATATCGTGCCGATGAACTTCGGACTTGTTGAAAAAGACGGCATGCCGGTCTTGTGTTTCCATTGCGCCAAACGCGGGTATAAGATGGATTGCATGGCGCAGGACAACCGTGTGTTCTTTGAAATGGAATGCGATGTGGAACTGGTCTATAATCCCGCGCACAAACACAATACAGACATCTTTAAAAGCGTAACCGGCCGTGGCCGCGCCCAAATCATAGAGAATCCCGAAGAAAAGGTGGTCTTACTGCAAGCCCTCACCGACCGCTACCACGACAGGCCGATTACCGTTACCCCCACCGATGCCGACCGTTGCACCATCTTCACCATAACCGTTGAAGAACTTTGGGGAAAAGAGAAGAAACTCCCCACCACTCCTGAAAAGTAAAAAAGTGTTTTGGATGGTGAGCTGCGAGGCGCAGCCCGAAGGCGGTGAGGGAGCGTACTTCAGTACGTGACCGAACAAGACGAGGGATGCAACGAAGCAGATCGCCCTCCAAAACGTTTTTTTTTGTGGAACCGGGCGGAATCGAACCGCCGTCCAAACAAGCAGCAAAAAAGTTTTCTACACGCTTAGCCTTTCCTTTGGTTTTCGTAACGGGACTGGCGAAAAGCCTCCGTATCCCGTTCTTATCTTCCTAAGTACCGGACACAACCGAAAGCGAGATGAGCCCGGAACCGACTTTGATTGTTTTGCACTTCGTTGGAAACGAACCGTCTGTCATGGTTTTTTCCGGAAGCGTCGCTGCATGTAGTACCTGGTACTAGGCAGCGAGAGCGTAATCGCTATTGTTGCCGTTTAATGGCGTGAGTATTGGTTTTATCGAGGCAGTTACCCAACCCTCGGCGTGCTTGCTTTCCACTGTCCTCGCTGTCAAAACCAGTCGGCCCCGTGAAATTCAAGACTTGCAAAGATACGAAAAGTTGAGTGCAGTGGCAAACAAGCCGTTGCAAATAGCAAAATCAACTACTTTTTGCGTGTTATTCTTTTGAGCCTAAAATGGTGATGCT
>CAYVJX010000159.1:0-3320 GCA_964451895.1 uncultured Bacteroidaceae bacterium
GCATTCCTGCGGTGTCTGCAAATCGCGGCAACGGCTTTCGAGCGGACACCAGCCGGTCTTGCTCCGGTTCTCGATATGCGGCACTTCCTGTCGGAAACTTACCTCTATGGGGTATTTCCGCAACAGTTCGAGCGCCAGGCTGCTGATGGTGCCCGTTTGCAATTTGCGCACGCCGCCCAGTATCATGAGGGATGCCGCCGCTTTGCCTACCACTTTGTCGGCTATCTCCGCTTCCTGCAGAAATTCAGGCTGCTCGCCGTAGAGCCGGAATAGGTCGGAAACGCCCCTTCCGGTAAAGGTTTTTGTCTGGCCGTTCCTTACCACCAGCGAATAATGTCCTGTTTGCAGCAGGTCGAACAGATCCGGCATCCCTTACACTTTTTTGAGGGCGGGAACCAGATCGAGCCCTTGTTTGAGGTACTCGGCGAAGTTGTTTATCTTCTGCAATTCCTTGGGAATGTCGATGCCTTGCGGACAATGGTGAACGCAACGGCGGCATCCGATGCAGTGGTCGGCCTGGCGCAGTTTGGGAACGCTGCGGTCGTAGCCCACCAGGAACGCGCGGCGCGCCTTGCGGTAGTTCTCCGCCTGCTTGCTTTCGGGCAGGTTGCCTTCGTTCACGCATTTGTTGTAGTGCAGCAGGATGCTTGGAATATCGATGCCGTAAGGGCAGGGCATACAGTACTTGCAGTCGTTGCAGGGCACGGTGGGATAACGCATCATCATGTCCGCCGTGTCGTACAGGAACTGCATCTCTTCTTCGGTGAGCGGCTGCAGGGGCGCGTAGGAACGCAGGTTGTCCTGCAGGTGTTCCATATACGTCATGCCGCTGAGCACGGTGAGCACACCCGGAAAGGTGCCGGCAAAACGGAAGGCCCACGAGGCCACACTCCGTTCAGGTTCGCGCTGTTTGAGACGCGCCGCCACATGGTCGTGAACCTTCGACAGTCGCCCACCCAGAAGCGGTTCCATGATAACGGCGGGAATGCCGCGTTTGTGCAATTCGTTGTAGAGGTATTCGGCGTTGGTGTTGCGCGGATTGATTTCCTTGGCGTGTTTCCAGTCTAAGTAATTGAGCTGGATCTGCACGAAATCCCAATGGTATTTGTCGTGTTCGGCCAAGGCGCGGTCAAATACGGCTATGTCGCCGTGGTAGGAGAACCCGAGGTTGCGGATTCTGCCGGCCTTGCGTTCTTCCACCAGAAAGTCAAGGATGCCGTTGTTGAGGTAGCGTTCCTCGAATTCTTTCATGCCGTCGTTGCCCATGCCGATGGCGTGGAGCAGCATATAGTCGATATGGTCGGTCTGCAGGTATTTGAGGGAGTTGCGGTACATCTTGATCGATGCTTCGCGGCTCCATGTCTCAGGCGCGAAATTCGACAGCTTGGTGGCGATGAAATATTTATCCCGGGGATGCCGGCTGAGGGCGATGCCGGTAACCCGTTCCGACTGCCCTTTGCAGTAGGCGGGCGAAGTGTCGAAATAGTTCACGCCGTGTTCGATGGCGTAATCCACCAAGCGGTTCACGGCTTCCTGGTCTATGTCGTCGTTGCTTTCGCGCGCGCTGTTGCTGCTTACCGTAGGCCAGCGCATGCAGCCGTAGCCCAGAATCGAAACCTTCTCGCCCGTCTTGGGGTTGGTGCGGTAGGTCATTCGGTCGGTATGGATTTCTTCCCGGCTGTCGGATTTCTTGCCGGCTTTGGGCGCGCAGCCCGAAAGCGCCAAAGTGGAAACGGCCGCGCCCGCACCCAAACGGCTCAGGAATTCGCGGCGGTTCATTCCGTTTTTCTTATCGTTTTCGCTCATCTTTCTTGCAGGTTAAATGGTTTTGTGAACCTCGTGGCCTTCTACGTAAATGGCACTGAACGGACGGGCGGGGCAAAGGTTTTCGCACGCTCCGCAGCCGATGCAGCGTTCTTCGTTCACGGCGGGAATCTTTACGGAAAATTCATCTTCGGGGTCGGAGGGGACCATCGTGATGGCTCCGGAGGGACAGTGGCGGGCGCAGTTGCCGCAGCTCACGCCGTTCACCATAGGCAGACAGTTTTGCTTTACCCATACCGCGTGGCCTATCTGGATGGAGGATTTTTGCGCGGGCGTAATCTTGCGGATGGCTCCGGCAGGGCATACTTCCGAGCATTTTACACATTCGGGGCGGCAGAAGCCGCGTTCATACGAAGATTCGGGTTGCATCAGCGAAAGCAACGAGGAAGAGGGGCGCAACACACCGTTGGGGCATACCGAAACGCAGAGCTGGCAGCCGGTGCAGTGTTGGCGCAGGTTCGCCAGGCTTTGCGCTCCGGGCGGCACGATAGGGGTCTTGCGTTCGGGAATCTCCTTGTCTAAGATGGTGGCCAGACCGCCGTCCACGGTTTTTTCCTGCGCTTTCAGGGCGGTGGCTCCGATAAGCAGTCCCGCGCCGGTAAGGAAACTCCGGCGGGCGGTATCTACGTTGCCGTCGGGGGCGGTGGCCGGTGTGTCCGTTGCGGCTTTGCCATATCTGAACCGGTATTGGATAGCGCCGTGCTGGCAGGTGTCGATGCAGTCCATGCACGCCACGCAACGGCTGTAATCTATCGTGTGGTTCTTACCGTCGATGCAGGAGGCTTTGCATTTTCGCGAGCAGAGCCCGCAGGCATTGCATTTGTTTTTGTCGATAACGGGCTGGAAAAGGGAGAACCTGGAGAGGAATCCCAGCACCGTGCCCACGGGGCAGACCGTGTTGCAGTAGGTTCTTCCGTTGCGCCAGGCCAAAACAATCAATACCACAAAGGTAACCGCCGCCACGATAAAGGTGGGCAGGCTCTTGAGCCATACATCGGTGTGGTAAAAGGCATAACTGTCGGCGCGTTCGGCGAAATAGGCAAGCAGATTGTTGCCCCATTGCCAAAGCGGGGCGAACAGGTTCTGCACGATGCGCCCGTAGGAGCTGTAAGGGGCCAGGAGCGCCACAAATGAACCGATGCCTGCCACAAGGGCTACTGCGAACAACGCCAGAAGCCCGTAACGGAGCCAGGAAAGGGCGGGCGAGTAAGAAAAACGGTATTTCTTCTTTTTGCGCCATCCGCTGATATGGGAAACCACATCCTGAAAAACGCCCAAGGGACAGATAATCGAGCAATAGACACGCCCGAAAAGTAAGGTGAGAAGCACCAAGGCAACGACCACGCCCACATTGAGCGCCAAAACGGCAGGCAGAAACTGGATTTTGGCGAGCCATCCGAACCAGGCGTGCAGCGTTCCCGTAAAGTCGAGGAACAGCAGCGTAATCAGCGCCAGGCAGATAATGGCAAGGGTGATTCTGATTTTGCGTAACATAA
>CAYVJX010000160.1:0-3319 GCA_964451895.1 uncultured Bacteroidaceae bacterium
ATGCTCAACGGGGCGTTCATGTTCGCCGCCGATCTGGTCAAGAAAATCACGCTCGACTGCCGCATTTCGATGGTGAAGGTATGTTCTTATCAGGGAATGCAGAGCACCAACAAGGTTCAGGACCTGATCGGACTCCAGGAAAGCATCGAGAACGAAGACATCCTCATTATCGAGGATATCGTGGATACGGGCGTCACCATGGAACACGTACTGGACATGCTCAAAGACAAGAAGCCCAAGAGCGTGGCCATCTGCAGCCTGCTCTTCAAGCCCGACAAATTCACCAAGAGCTACAAGGTGGATTATATCGGCAAGTCCATTCCCAACGAATTCGTGGTGGGCTACGGTTTCGACTACGACGGATACGGGCGCAACTTGCCCGATATCTACAGCGTGGCCGAATAACGCGCCATCTATTTCCGAAACATTCTACCAAACAAGGCAAAACCATGTTGAATATCGCACTCTTCGGCCCTCCGGGTGCCGGAAAAGGAACACAGAGCGAAAAGCTCCTTGCCAAATACGGCTTGCTTTACATCTCCACCGGCGATATGCTCCGCAAGGAAACCGCGTCCGGTTCGGAACTGGGACAGGAAATCAACCGGATTACCTCCCAAGGCCATTTAGTGTCGGACGAACTGATCATGCGCATCATCCGCAAGACCGTGGCGGAAAATCCCCATTCCAAAGGAATCCTCTTCGACGGATTTCCCCGCACGCTGAGCCAAGCCGTTCTGCTGGAAGAATATATCAACGAACTGCATACCGAATTCTTCGGTGTATTGAGCCTGGAAGTTCCCCGGGAGGAACTCATCGCGCGGCTCATCAACCGGGGCAAGGTATCGGGGCGCAACGACGACAAGGAAGACGTGATTCTGGAACGCCTCAAGGAATACGAAACCAAGACGTTGCCTGTGGCCGACTACTTCCGCAAGAAAAACCGCTATTATCCCGTGGATGGCACCGGCTCGCTCGATGAAATCTTTGACCGCTTGGTGCAGCAAATCGAAAAACACGCCTGAAACCTTATGGAAAACACACCGCGCATAGAGGATGTAAAAGCGGCTCTGAGCCATGTCATGGACCCTGAATTGGGTGCCGACCTGGTGAGCCTCAACATGATACAGAATATCGCCATCAAAGGCAAGACCATCGCTTTCGACCTGGTGCTCACCACCCCGGCCTGCCCGCTCAAGAAAGTGCTGAGCGACAACTGCACGGCGGCGATCGCGCAATATGTCTCACCCGAATATAAGGTGGAAATCAATCTGACCTCCGCCAAACGGGAAGCTCCGGCAACCGACCTGCAGCAACTTTCCAAAGTAAAGCATATCATAGCCGTAGCCTCCGGAAAAGGCGGTGTGGGAAAATCCACCGTGGCGGCCAACCTCGCCCTGGCACTGGCTCAAAGCGGCAAAAAGGTGGCTTTGGTGGATGCCGATATCTACGGCCCTTCCATCCCCACGATGTTCGCCTTGGAAAACGTGCAGCCGCAAGGCATCCAGGTGGGTGAACAGACCTTGTTGCTCCCCGTGGAGAAATACGGCATCAAACTCATTTCCATCGGTTTCTTCGTAGATGCCGACAAAGGATTGCTGTGGCGCGGCCCGATGGCCTCCAACGCGCTCAAACAGCTCTTTACCGAAACCCGATGGGATGAAATCGACTATATGGTGGTGGATTTGCCTCCCGGAACGGGCGATATCCATATCACGCTCGCGCAGATGCTGCCCATCAGCGGCGTGGTGATGGTTTCCAGCCCGCAACAGGTGGCTATCGCCGATGTGAAACGTGCCGCGCAGATGTTCCAGGCCGTTAAGATTCCCATGCTGGGCATGGTGGAGAACATGGCCTATTTTGTGCCGGACGATATGCCGGAAAAGAAATATTACATCTTTGGCAAAGGCGCCTTTGAAAAATATGCGGCTCAGATGGGATTCCCCGTCTTGGCGGAAATCCCGATGACCGAAGCCACCGCCCAAAGCGGCGACGCCGGCATGCCCGAAGTGCTGCGCCCGAACAGTCCCGTAGGCGAAGCCTTTATGAAGCTGGCGCAAAAAATCATGGATTCGCGGAGCTGCTGATATATTAAAGAAAAACTTTCGATAAACCAAATAATAAGAACAAAATCAAAGAATAACAAAACAATGGATAATCAAGAAAAATTGGCCGTCATGGAAAAAGTACGGCAGATCATCGAAACCCGTATGCGCCCTGCCCTGCAAGCCGACGGCGGGGATATCTCGTTTGTGGATATGAGCGACGACATGGTGGTGAGCGTGCGCCTGCACGGTGCCTGCGGTACCTGCCCCCGTGCCCAGATGACCCTTAAACAAGGTGTGGAAGTGGCTATCCGCAGCGAAATCCCGGAAGTGAAAGAAGTGGTGGCGGTAGGTTTCTAATCGAAATCCTCCTGCTTTAGAGAAGCCGGTAAACGTTTCGTTTACCGGCTTCTTTTGTATGCTTCCGGGATTTCGGTATCTTCCGCCAACACCGTGTTGCTCAAACGGATAACAGGCGGTGTCTGACGGCGCTTATAGGCGTTTTTATAGAACAGGTCGAGCACCTTGCGGGTTATTTCCTTGTCCACGCCCTCTTTGATGATTTCTTTTTCGTCTTTCTTCTCTTCCAGATGCAGGCGGAGAATCTTTTCTATCGTATCGTAAGGCGGCAGCGAATCGCTGTCTTTCTGCCCGGGGCGCAATTCGGCGGAGGGGGCTTTGTCGAGGCAGTTCTGCGGAATAATCTCTTTCCTTCGGTTGATATAACGCGCCAAGGCATAAACCTGGCTCTTGTACAGGTCGCCTAACACCGACATTCCACCGCACAGATCACCGTACATCGTGCCGTAACCGCAGGCCGCCTCGCTCTTGTTGGAGGTGTTGAGCAGCATCGCGCCCGTTTTGTTGGCCGCCGCCATCAACAGGTTTCCGCGGATACGCGCCTGCAGGTTTTCTTCCGCCAGGCCAAAAGGCGTTCCCTTGAAAACGGGCGACAACTGTTTCATAAAAGTCTTATACAAAGGCTCTATCGGAACAATCTCATAATAAATCTGCAGGTTCTCGGCTTCCTGCACCGCATCGTTTACCGAATGGTCGGTGGAGAACTGCGAGGGCATCATCATGCCGAACACATGCTGCCGTCCCAAGGCTTCCACCGCCAAGGGCAGCACCACCGCCGAGTCGATACCGCCCGACAGCCCGATAACCGCCTTCTTGATGCCGTTATGCTTGAAATAATCGCGGATGCCGCACACGATGGCATCGTGAATCAAGGCTATTTCCTTGTCTGCGGCCGGTGTCTTGCGCAGCGGTTTGAA
>CAYVJX010000161.1:0-3258 GCA_964451895.1 uncultured Bacteroidaceae bacterium
TGAACCGAAATCGAACATGTTCCGTTTATTCCGCCGTTCCTAAAATGGTGATGCTGCCGCTCTGGTACTTCTTCTTTCCGTAGGAGTTCTTATAAGAAATCAGGTAGAAATAAGCGCCGTCGGGGAGCTTGCGGCTGCCGTTCCGCAGGCAGCCGTTCCAGACGAAATTGTCGGGATCCTTCACCTTCTCGTGCAGCACGTGCGCGCCCTTGCGATCCACAATCAGTACATCCACATCGTAGCAATGCTCAATCTGCTTGAACCTGAGCACATCATTCACGCCATCTCCGTTGGGGGTGAACACGTTGGGCACGGACAGGCCGGGCTTGCAGTCCTCCTCGGAGACCTCGATCTGCCGGGTGTTGACGCAGCCCATCGTATCGAGCACGAACAGGGCCAAGGAAACCTCCTTGTCCACCTTGATGACGGGGGAGGTGAACAATGTGGAATCGTCAAGCGGCGAGAAGAGGTCGTCGAGGCTGCCCTCCTGCCAGCTGTAGCGCGTGGAGGGGAAGGGCACGGAGGCATCGAGGGTGACGGAGAGTTTCTCGCAGAAAGAGGTGTCCGAGGGGATGGAAATCAGGGTCTGCGCCGGGTCTGACCAGCGCACGCGCAGGGTGTCGGAAGCGGTGTCGTAGCCGCAGACGGCGAAATCCTCCTTCACGAAGAAATACAGTATGTAGGTTCCCGAATCGGCAAAGGTATGAGCCGAACCCTGTGTTCCATCGCTCCATTCAAAACTGTAGAACGGGCGATAGACAAGTGGGTTGAGGCTGTCCAGTTCCACGGGTTCGTTGAAGCAGATAAGGGTGTCGTGGAAAGGCAGTTCGAGCGAGGGTCTCACCTGGTCATAGACCAACAGGGTGTCGAAGAAAGAGACGCTGCAGAGTTTATGGTCGAGTTTCAATTGGAAGAAACGGGGCTCGCGGGTGTCGGTGTTGGCGCCGAAACCGTCGGTGCCGCGCATACCGGTAACGGTGAAGCGGTTGGTGTCGTAGCCGTAGGGCAACAATACGCTGTCTTGGTCAAGCCAGAAGCAGCGGTAGCTGCCGGCGGTATCGGGCAGGATCAGTTCTAAATCATTATGGGCGCAGAGAATCTCGCTTTGGGGCAGGAAAAGGCCACCCGAAGCTTCAGGCAGATAAGCCAGCGAGAACGTCAGGGTATCATGGGCGGTACATCCGTTGGTTTCAGTATCGGAGAGCGATACCGCGATGGTGATGAGGGCGGTCTTGAGGCCGGTGCCGTTCTCTTCCAAATCGGCGTACCGGAGCAGGAGGGAATCGTTGTCGGAAGCGTCTTTGCCGTTTATCTGCCAACGGAAAATCCAGTCCGCATCGGGAAAATAGTCCTGACGTCCGGTCAGACGCATCAACACACTGGTATCGGCGAAAGTTTGAGAGGTGCAGAGCAGGGAATCCTTGCCCAAGTGCACATAGGGGGGCAGGAAACGTATGCGTGTGGAATCACGGAAAGAGGTGCAGTAGCCGTTCACTTCCACAGAGGCGAAGAAAAGGCTGTCGCCGGCAAAGCGCACGTTTTTGGGGTTGACCGAATCGCCATCGAACCAGCGGTAGGAAAAGGTGCTGTCGGGAGCGGGAACGGCCTGCAACACCGTGCCCGCCGCCGCGCAGGCCGCTATGGTAGTGTCGGGATTCAGGGCGCTGACAGGTTCGGGATAGGGGCTGAACGAGATCCGCACGGTATCAACCGTAACATCGGGGCAACGGATGGCGGAGCCGTCCAAGGTGGCGGCAAAAGTGCCTTCTTTCTTAGCCCAGGCACGCGAGTTGTCGGCGTTGAGCATAATGGAACCGTCCTCTAAAAATGCAGGATCAAAGCGAAGCCTAAAACCGATATACTCAGGCGAAAGTTTGAGTTCCACCGAATCATCGGGGCAGAGGAAACGCACGTCTTGAAAGGCGGTGTTTTCGGACGGACAGTCTCCCTCAAAAGAGGAGGAAAACGCCAGCACGACCCCTTGATGATGAAAGATCTCTTCCGTCATCGTCGGGTTGTCGATTAAGTCGTTATCGATGTATTTGGCGTTTCCGATCAAGAAGAACTTGTTGCCGTAAGAGCAGAGCACGGGTTCGTAAGGCTGGTATATATCTTTCCATTGGGCGCTGTCGGTAATATGAAAGATATCTTCGTAGAGCCAGTCCGCGTCTAAATATGAGCCCCAAAGAGGCGCTTCGAAATCGTAAGATTCTTTGCTTTCCTGTGTTCCGGATTGTTGGGTTGTCGGCAAATCAGGTTCGATGGGATATTGTTTTCCAAACAGTGTGGCGGAGTCGTAAATCAACATGTAGGGCACGGCGGTAGAACGGCTGTTCCGGGTTTGATAGAATCCCCTTACCGGCATGGGAATAAAGTGCGTGTTGTCGTGGCTGTAGGCGTAATTCTCTCCGTTTTCTGTTTTAAAGAAACCATTGCTGTAGTTTCGGCAATGGATGCCCTGCACAATGTATCTGTTTTTGTAGGTATGGATATTCTGAACCGTTCCGGGAAAGATTTGTTTATGGGGCGTGCTGTTGATGTCCGTATTTTCTACATACGTGCCGGTTGGTTCTCCTTGAAAAAAGAAAATATTGTTATGCTCGCTGTGTTCGCCAAGGTCCGACCTTGGTTCGTCTGGTTCGTCAATATCCAACCTGTCGGTGTTTATATTCCATGTTTCAAAAATGGGAGAATATGCCCTGAAATCTATTTCTCGTGAAAAAAGATAGAAGGGGTATTCCGATTTTGTCATTTTCTTTTCGTTAGCAATAAAAAAAAGACTACTGGTAAGTGATATGTTGTCGTGAGAATATTGTTGTAAAAGAATATAACTGAATTCATAAGGACTCAAGGCATAGGTTGCCATATAGAGTGTTTTCGGTTTGGCAGGAGAAGAAGGGATAGAATAAAAACAAACATTCAAATTATTATCTTGTTGATAAAAATCAACGGTAAAGGGGCACGAATAATGGAAAGCAGAAGTCTCCTCATCGTATGGTGTCTCAATTATATTGCAGAGTGCAAAGCCGCCAAATGTCCGGTCGGGGCCTATGGGCGGTTCTCTCTTAGTATAAGAGTTCGACTTGACAATACGGGGAATATAGAGGGGGAGAGATGCGCCTCCAACGATATATGTAACAGTTAAATTTTTGGAAAAAAGTAATTTACCTTTTGTATCAAACTCAAAGGTAAACAATTTTCCGGGGCATTTGGGAATCAATTCCTTGGTGTTTTCAAGGTTGTCTTGTATTTGATAGG
>CAYVJX010000162.1:0-3245 GCA_964451895.1 uncultured Bacteroidaceae bacterium
ACTGAGCTACATTGGCGTTTGCACGTATATAGCGCAAAAAGGACTGCAAAGATACGAGTATTTTTTTTAAAACAAAACTTTTTCAAAGAAAAATTTTTTCTCCACCGTAAATTGTTCACAAACTCAGCGGTTATGCCTCCGCCATTCGATACTGTCGCGGGCGGAAAGGATGGTGGAATACCTATTCGGCAGTAGGTGTTTTGGGCAAAATACCTATATTCGTGTATTGGACACTTGGGAGGGAATCTGCATTTTTGCATCCGGTTTTTGGGGTGGTCTTTGGTTGGATTGCTGTTTAAACCGCTTGGTGTCAATATTAAATAGGTTATATAATGAAATTGAAATTTTTTCCGACAGCCTTTGTAATGGCGTTATTGTTTCTCGTGGCCTGCAACAAGCCCGACCACGACAAAGAAAATTCCGATGCCGTTACCTTGACCGATGTGGATGTGAGCGCCTACGACCAATGGGTGTATCTTTCTTTTGAATCGGGCACTCCCCTGGCCTTGAACGTGAACGAAGAAGCACCCGCGAAATGGGATATAGCCCTGCACCGCGAGAATGTAAAGACCAACCAAGGGGCTGCCTTGAAATCGGATGCCGTTTCCTTGTCCGCGCTCTCTGAATTACCCGCCGGTGAATTTGTTTCCGACGTGATGACCGACTCTACCTTGGTTGTGGATATCAGCCAGATGATGCAAGGGATTCTCGGCTATCAGGAATCGGAAATCAATCCGGTGCTCAACGCCTGGGTAAAGCGTTCAGGCATGCCGCCAGCTTATGCGGTAAACGAGAACGTATATGTGGTGAGGAACAAGGAAGGCAGGTATGCCAAAATCAAGTTCTCTTCCTATAAGAATGCCGAAGATAAAACGGGGTTCGCCACTTTGAGCTATATTTACCCTGCTTTTGAATAGGTTTCAGGTTTCTTTTGACCCCATGCGCAAGCTCTGCTTTGTTCTGTTTGTTTTTGCAACCGCTCTTTCTGTGGGCAGGGCGCAACGTCTGAGCGGACGTATCTTGGATACGGAGGGGCAGCCTTTGCCGATGGCCACCGTTCAGGTACAGGGCGGAGGCAAAGGCACGGTATCGGCCATGGACGGCAGTTACCGCTATAACTTTCCTGCCAAGGGAGTCTATCGCATTTCCATACGCTACACGGGCTATGAGACCCTTGGCGCGCTCCTGAAGATAAACCGAGACACGACGGTGGATTTCCGGCTCGAACCCGCCCAATCCCGTTTGGATGCGGTGGTGGTTACCGGAACGCGCACGCCCAAAACGCTTAAGGATGTGCCGGTGGTCACTACGGTGATTTCTTCGAAAGAAATAGAAAAAACAGGGGCGCTCACGATTGCCGATGTATTGCAGAGCGAGATTCCGGGCGTGGAGTTCAGCCGGCAGATGGATGGGCAGGTGGTGATGAACATGCAGGGCATGGGCGGCAGCGACGTGCTTTTTCTTATCGACGGAGAGCGCATGGCTGGCGAAAGCCTCAACAACATAGACTATGAGCGTCTCAACATAGACAATATCGAACGGGTGGAAATCGTGCGTGGGGCGGGTTCGGCGCTCTATGGTTCCAACGCGATAGGCGGTGTGGTCAACCTTATCACCAAGGAGGCGGAACAGCCGTGGTCTCTCCATGTGAACGGGCGGTATGGTTCACACAATGAGCAGAAGTACGGCGCCACGCTGGGGTTCGATCGAAAGAACCTCAACAGCATGACCAGCGTTTCCTACAGAACCATAGACACCTATACGCTTCACGGCAGGGATTCGGCATCGAGCCCTTCGATTATCTACGGGGGACGCACCCTGAACGCCAATCAGAGTTTCCGCTATGATTTCCTGCCCAATCTCTCGCTTAAATTGCGGGGCGGTTTCTATCATCGGGAACGCGACTATTCCCAAACGCGCATCGACCGCTATCTAGACGGCACGGCCGGGGCGTTGCTCTCCTACGATATAAAGGACAGGGCGCATCTGCGTGCCGATTACGCCTTTGACCGCTACGACAAATACCGTTATTTTCCTCGGGCCGGGCGTTCCGACAAGGAGTACTGCAATATACAGAACAAAGCCAATGTGCAGTTCGACTATGATTTTTCGTCCGACAACGTGTTTACCGCCGGCCTGGAATACATGAACGAGACCTTGATGTCGAACCAGTTCGATACCACGGCAAACGGGGCGTACCGCAACTATATGGCGCATACGGCGGTGGCGTATGCCCAACATGACATCCGCTTTAAGAAACAATGGTTCTTGGTATATGGGCTCCGGATGGATTACAACAGCTGTTTCAGGCTGCCGCATCTTTCGCCCAAGGTATCGCTGATGTATAAGGTCAATCCGGTGTCGTTGCGGCTTTCATACGCAGGCGGTTTCCGCGCGCCCTCGCTCAAGGAGATGTATTCCAATTACGATATGGGCAATCTTGGATTGTTTATTATCTATGGAAATCCTAAACTGAGGCCTGAAAAGAGCCAGAACGTGATGCTGAGCGTTGAGTACGCGCACAAGAACGTCAGCCTGACGGCAAGCGGCTATTACTGCTACACCCGGGATAAAATCACCACGGTTTACAACCTGGCGCAAGACACGGCTTTTTACCGCAACGTGAACCGTTCGCACACGGCGGGGGCGGACGTGAATTTTATGCTGAAACTACCTTACGGTTTTGGCGTCAAGTTGAGCTATGCCTATGTGTTTGACCGGCAGAAAGAGGGAGGCGTGAATGTGAGCTACGCCCGTCCGCACACAGGAGTGGCGCGTTTCGATTACCACTTTGAAAAAGGGTGGTACCGCTTGGGCGTGTCGCTGAGCGGACGTGTGTTGTCGAGGCTGAACACGGTGGCCGCCACCAACGGTTTGGACGAGGAGGGGCGCACGATTTATGAAAAGGTGCGTTATCCGGCCTACACGATGTGGAAACTCAATCTGAACCAGCGGTTTATGGACGCTCTCTCGCTCAATATCGGCCTTGACAATCTATTTAACTATAAGCCTTATAATTACGATTTAGTTTCTTCTACTTCTCCGGGGCTTACCTTTTATGTGTCGTTGTCGGTGGATATAGAGGGGCTGACAGGTTTTGCCCAAAAAACGAAAGAATCGAAAAGATAAAGGACACGATAGCTTTGGTTTATCGGTTCCTTATGCCTACTTTTGCCAGCGTTTTTTAGGTGTAACTACTCATAAACGATGAAAAACCTGGATTTTAAGCCAAAACTTTTTTCGCA
>CAYVJX010000163.1:0-3245 GCA_964451895.1 uncultured Bacteroidaceae bacterium
TCCGTCCGGAGGTGTCCGGCACAATGCTGTCGGCGAACAGATATACCCGCACCACAGGAATCATTTCCTGACCTTTCCCGTTATGAAGCACGGTAATGCTGTCTCTGTTCTTCAAGAACGACTCCACAAACGTCTGCGCCTGCACCATGCAAACTGACAGAAGAAAAACAATGGCAATGTTGATAAGTTTCATAGTCGTCTTGGAAGATTATCTAATGTATAAAACAGAAGTAGATATTCATATTAAGCATTAATATCTATGTGTTGACCGTTCCCCGCAGCCGGAAAGTGAGGGCTCCGGCTTGTTCTATGTATTCTTCGGCGATCAGGTAATGCCAGAGTTCTTTCAAGGTGGATTCGCTTTCCTGGGGCAGCCGTTCTTCCAAAAGGGAAAACGCAAATTCTTTGCCTTGCAGGTCGGGTTTTAGGGATTCGAAAAGCAGTTGCAGGCGTTTTTCCGGCACAGGACGCGCTTTTTTGGCCAGACAGATATCGCAGGAGCCGCAGTCCTTGCCGTCGTGTTCCCCGAAGTATTGCAACAGGTAACGGTTGCGGCACAAGGTCACTTCCTCGGCATAGCCCAGCATGGCGTCTAACTTGCGGGTGGCGTTCTCCCTGCGTTCGGCATAGACGGCCGGTTGCAGGAACAGCGGCCCTTTCTCGCGGCGTTCCATCAAAAAAGTAATCGTTCCCCCCTGCGGCGCGGGCTCGTAGGCGAGCAGTTCCATGCGCTGCAATCGGGCAAGCGTATGGCAGACCTTTTCACAGGGGATGCCCAGACGGGAAGCCATTACCTTTTCATCCACGGGCACATAGTCCGAAAACAGCCTGCCTCCGTAGGAACGCAACAGGAGTTGGATAACCGGCTCCAAGGCAGGATAATCCACCGAATGGCGGTAAAGGGTCGCGTAATCGGTGGTGATATGCACCTTGCCCGATTCGCGGGCCTGGTCCGAAATCCGGAAGAAGCCTTCTTTTTCCAAGAAAGAGAGTGCCGAAAAGGTTTCCGCCAAAGGCAGGTTGTAGGCATGGGCGAAAGCGGCGGTCTCAAAGGCGAAAGTCTGCCCTTGGCCCGAACCCGGCGCCACGCAGAGATAATTGCCCAAGGCCTCGTAAACGCGGCGTATGAACGGCATTCCGGGATAGGCTTTGCCCAGATTCTGCAAGGCATCCGTCTTGTCGGAAGCATGGTGTATAAGCAGGGCGAAGGCGCGTTTGCCGTCTCTTCCGGCGCGCCCGGCCTCTTGAAAATACGCCTCTATCGTATCGGGCAGATCCAGATGCACCACAAAACGCACGTCCGGTTTGTCGATGCCCATGCCGAAAGCGTTGGTGGCCACGATAACGCGTGTTCTGTTCTCGATCCAGTCCTGTTGGCATTGAGAACGCCGGGCGTTGTCCATGCCGCCGTGGTAGAAATCGGCGGTGATGCCCCTTTGCCGGAGCATGGCGGCTATATCCATGGTCTTGCGGCGGTTGCGCACATAAACGATGCCGCTGCCGCCCACCTTGCGGATGATGCGTTCCAGACGGCCTATCTTGTCTTCATCGTAGATGACGTAATAGGTAAGGTTCTCCCGCACGAAACTTTTCTGAAAGACCTTGCGCGGCTGTATCCGCAGTTTGTCCTGAATGTCGGCCACCACATCGGGGGTGGCGGTGGCGGTCAACGCCAGGAGCGGCACGCCGGGCAGGTAAGCCCGCAGTTCGGCAATCTGCAGGTAAGGCGGCCTGAAGTCATAGCCCCATTGTGATACGCAATGCGCCTCATCCACCGCCAGCAGGCACACCTGCATACGCTCCAAATGCGCCAGAAACATCTTGTTTTGGCAACGCTCGGGCGATACATAAAGGAATTTGATGCGGTTGTGCACCGCGGCATTGAAGATAAGTTCAGTTTCCTGTTGCGAAAGTCCGGTATAGACCGCTTCAGCGGGGATGCCCCTTTTCTTGAGGTTCTCGATTTGATCCTTCATCAAAGCGATAAGGGGCGATATGACAATGCATACGCCCCTCATGGCCAATGCCGGCACCTGAAAACATATCGACTTTCCGCCGCCGGTGGGAAGCAAGGCCAAAGCATCCTTCCCCTGCAATACGTATTCGATAATGTCCTGCTGCAAGGGTCTGAACTGCTCATACCCCCAGTGCCGGCGCAATATCTGATGAATATCGCTACTCGTTTGCAACGATTTTGAGTTTTCTTACTTCCCAAGTCGGCTCTTGACCGTCCGAATTGTCAAATACGAAAGCAACCCGAACCTTTTTACCCGCATAGGCACGTAGGTTGATATTACCGGTATTCATAAATGTAAAGGAGCCACTGCTCGCACCGGGGTGAGGATTAGGAATCTTCAATATATTCCAAGTGGCATCCCGAGGATCTCCTGTGCCGGAAAAGTCTTCGGAGATACGGATAGTATAGTTTTCTGCGGGAGGATTTGTTTGGTAGGCGATGGCTTGTTCGAAGGAAAGAAAAAGGCTGTCGTATTCTTCCGCTTGCGGCAATTCGATTTCGGGAGAATACAGCCAATCTTCATTCTTACCGGATTGATACGCGCTTACTTGAACATAATTTTTATCTCCTTTTGTTCCAATTTCCCAAGAAGCAGAACCTTTTGCATCGTAGGCGGTGAAGTTGCCGAAACCATTGGCAAAACTTTGCCAAAAAATGATTGTATTTGAATGATTGATATTGAGATCTTCGAATTGACGCAAATAAAATTGCTTAGTTTCGCCATAGATGGCATAAATGCACACCATATCACCGATACCGGCAGGTACGAGGCGGCGGAAGAAACGGCAGGCACTGCTGGTGCGCAAGGTCAAACCCGAGCCTGTTCCGTTGATGGTAAAGGTGCGGTTGGTGGAGGTGGGGTTGGTGCCGGTAGGAGGGGCGGGGGCGAATTCCTGATTGATGTCATCAGGAGAGAATTCTATATTACGCAACAGCACCAATTGGTTATAAAGTGCAGGATTCTCTAATTGAGAGGCATCTGTGATTTCGATAGGTTGGGGCAATGAAGCCGAATCGGTGGGAGGCAGGCCGTTCTTGAATACGTGACGCGTGAACACCGCATCGGGAATACGGCCTAAAGAAACCGTACCTGCATCATCGGCATAGCGGAAACCCAATTGGGGTAGATTTTCGTATTTGCCGATATAGAGCCCGGAGCAGTTGATATACAGCTCCTGTCCTACGGGATAGAAGTTGTACAGCCCCGTCTTGTCCACGCTGAGGTTCA
>CAYVJX010000164.1:0-3226 GCA_964451895.1 uncultured Bacteroidaceae bacterium
GCTCCACCATCTTGATTTTCCAAGATTCTGCGAAAGGTAATTCCATGATGTTTATTTTTTATTGATTTGTTTTTTCTTCTTCGTGTGAGCCGCAAACGGGGGGCGGCATACGCAATCTTGCAAAGGTACAAATATTTTCTATCGTTTTCATACCTTTGCAGGTTGTTCGGAAAGATTGATGTAAAATGACAGCCAAAAGAAAGATACTGATAGTCTATACGGGCGGAACGATAGGCATGGTGCGCGATTCGGTTACGGGCGCGCTCTCGCCTTTCCGTTTCGAGAACCTGATGGAAGCCGTTCCGGGTCTGAAACTTTTAGAGGTGGAAATCAACGCCTACTGTTTTCCGGAACTGATAGACTCTTCGGACATGGGGCCTGAGGGCTGGGTGCATATCGGGCAGGTTATCGAAGACAATTACGCGGATTACGACGGTTTTGTGGTGCTGCACGGCACAGATACGATGGCCTATACCGCTTCGGCCTTGAGCTTTATGCTCGAAAACCTCGACAAGCCCGTTATCCTGACCGGTTCCCAGTTGCCGGTGGGCGTGTTGCGCAGCGACGGCAAGTCGAACCTTGTGAACGCGCTCGAGATGGCGGCCGCCACGGATGAGCACGGCGAACCTATGGTGCGGGAAGTGTGCGTATGCTTCGGCGACCGCCTTTATCGAGGGAACCGCATCACCAAATACAGCGCCGAATGTTTCGATGCCTTTATGTCCGCCAATTTCCCGGTGCTGGCCAAGGCAGGCGTTCACGTAAAATGGTTCGAGGATATAAAGGACTATACACAGAAAAAGCCCGTCGAGGCATTCCGGGTGCAGAAACGTCTGGACAGCCGGGTGCTGATTCTCAAGATTCATCCCGGCCTGACGCCGCAGACCGTGCGTGCCTTGCTGGAGAACAACGACCTGAAAGGGCTCGTTCTGGAAACCTACGGTTCGGGCAACGCGCCCACCTCCGCCGAGTTCACCCAGGCGTTGGGCATCGCCGCGAGCCGCCGCATTCCGGTGCTGAACGTTACCCAATGCGCCGAGGGCAGCGTGGAGATGGGCAAGTATGCCGCCAGTACCCAGCTGTTGAAAGCCGGGGTCGTTTCGGGCGGCGATATGACCTGCGAGGCCGCCGTTACCAAGATGATGTACCTTTTGGGCAAGGAGTTGGACTACGGGCAGACCTGCCGTCTGCTGGGCGAACCTTTGCGCGGGGAAATGTCTTGCCGCTGATTTCGTGTGAACTTAGAATAAAAATAGTATCTTTGCACCTATTTTTTAAAACCCAAATTATTTAAAACCATGCAAAACAAAGGGGTTATAAGGTTTTTTGCCATAGCGTTCGCTATCATTTGCCTTTTCCAGCTGTCGTTTACGTTTTTTGCCCGCAAGGTAGATCGTCGGGCAGATGCCTTTGCCAAGGTCAACACCGAGGCGCAAGCCAAAGCTTTGGCTGGAAACAACCAGACGCGCGAACGTTTTCTGGCGGATTCCATTTACAATGTCAAACATCAGTATTTCATCGATTCGGTGGGTAATGATGTGGTGTACAATATCTTGATTCGCAAGTACACCTACAAGGAATGCAAAGCCCGCGAGTTGAACCTCGGTCTTGACCTCCGTGGCGGTATGAACGTCACCATGGAAGTTTCTACGGCCGATGTGGTACGTGCCCTGTCGGGATTCAGCACCGATTCTTTCTTCAACAAGGTGGTGGATGAAGCCATTATCGTGAACCGTACCGAACCCAACACCAACTTTGTGGATGTGTTTGCCCGCGTATGGAACGAAAAGGATCCCGAAGCGCAGATGGCGGCCATCTTCAGTTTTGAAATGAAGGATGTGAACGCCAGTTCCAAGAACGAAGAGGTCATCAAGGCCATCCGCAAGGAAACTGCCGGCGCTTTCGACCGCACCTATCAGATTCTGCGTACCCGTATCGACCGTTTCGGTGTGGCTCAGCCCAATATTCAGAAACTGGCGCAGACCGACCGTATCCTGGTGGAACTGCCGGGTGTGAAAGACCCCGCCCGTGTGCGCAAACTGCTGCAAGGAACGGCGCAGTTGGAATTCTGGGAAACCTATGAATTCAGCGAATTGATGCCTTACCTGCAGGATGCCAACAGCTACCTGCTTTCGGTTCAGAAACTCAACGAAAGCGAAAATCCCGAAAGCAAGGAAGAAGTGGCTCCGGTGGCCGAAGCCGACAGCAACGACCTCTTGGCCAAGATTGCCCAGAACACCGAAAACAACGAACAAGGTTTGGATGAAGCCCAGTATGCGGCGCAGAATCCTTTGTTCGCCGTGTTGATGCCGGCTTTCTACCAAGGCGATGTACAACGTCAGGGACCGGTGGTAGGTTACGCCCGTCAGAAGGATATGGACAAGGTGAACGCGATGCTGGAACAGTGCAAGGCCAAGTTCCCCCGCAACGCCAAGTTCGTTTGGTCGGTGAAACCGGTACAGGACAACACCGACATCTATTCGTTGGTGGCTCTGAAAGTGAATACCCGCGACGGCCGCGCTCCGTTGGGCGGCGATGCGGTTACCGATGCCCGTCAGGACTTCGGTCAGAACGGCGGTGTTGAAATCAGCATGAGCATGAACACCGAAGGCGCCCGCATCTGGAAAAACCTTACGGGTAACAATATCGGACGTGCCATCGCGATTGTTCTGGACGATGTGGCCTATTCATGGCCTACCGTAAACGGCGAGATCGCCGGCGGACGTTCCTCCATTACCGGTGGCTTCACCGTAGAAGAAGGTCAGGACTTGGCCAACGTGCTCAAGGCCGGTAAACTGCCCGCTCCCGCCAATATCGTGCAGGAAGCCGTGGTGGGTCCTTCCTTGGGTCAGGAATCCATCACGCACAGCATGATTTCGTTCCTGCTGGCTTTCGTGATGATTCTCATCTATATGTACATATTCTATAACAAGGCCGGTTGGGTGGCTAACCTCGCCTTGATAATCAATATGTTCTTTATTTTCGGTATCCTTACCTCCCTGGGCGCGGTGCTGACCCTTTCGGGTATCGCCGGTATCGTGCTTACCTTGGGTATGGCGGTGGATGCCAACGTAATCATCTACGAGCGTATCAAAGAAGAGCTCCGCACCGGCAAGTCGCTGCGCATGGCTATCCACGACGGTTACAAGAACGCTTATTCCGCCATTATCGACGGTAACGTAACCACCTTGATTACCGGTATCATCCTGCTTTATTTCGGTACGGG
>CAYVJX010000165.1:0-3127 GCA_964451895.1 uncultured Bacteroidaceae bacterium
GCCACTTCTTTCATGCCCGATCCCGATTTGCTGATACGTACCGGTGGCGAGAGCCGTGTAAGCAATTTCCTGCTGTGGCAGATAGCCTACGCCGAAATGTATTTTTCGCCGGTATTCTGGCCGGATTTTACCGAAGAGATGTTTTACGAAAGCATTGTGAACTACCAGAACCGGGAACGGCGTTTCGGCAAGGTTCCCGCCAAACCGGCAGGCGTTTAAAATCGACAGAGAGGTGATGGATTTTATAAAAAAGCGTTGTTCGAGATACTCCGTGGGCTTGTTCCTTGCGACGGTCGTTTCGCTTTTTTGCCCTATCGCCAAGGCGCAGGACGTGATTTCGTACAGTTACGTGCGCGAATATCAGGTTGCCGACATCACCGTCAGCGGGGTCAGTTACCTTGACCCCAACGCACTCATACATCTTTCGGGACTTTCGGTAGGCAAGCGCATCAAGGTGCCCGGCGATGCCACCGCCAACGCCATCGACAACCTTTGGAAACAAGGCCTTTTTGAAGACATCAAGCTTACCGCCACCAAAATCGAGGGCGACCGCATCTATCTCAACATCGACCTCAAGGAACGTCCGCGCCTGTCGGGAATCACCTACGAAGGCGTTCCCAAGTCCATCATCACCAAAGTGGACGATGAACTCAAGATAAAGGCCGGCGATATCCTCACCGACTACAAGGTGGCTCAGGTAGAGAAGAAAATCAAGGAAGCCTTTCTCGACAAGTCTTATTACAACGCCAAGATAGATTTCATCAAAAAGGCGGACACCTTGGGACAGAACGGCGTGCTTTTGTTGGTCAAGGCGGAAAAGAACGAAAAGGTCAAGATACAGGAGATATCGTTTGAGGGAAACACCGCCATCACGCCCCAAGGTGTGAACCTCGACTTCTGGAAGAAAGTGGCGCGCGGTTTCCGCAAGGTGGGCAACAAGCAGAACCTGGCGTTTTCCGACGCCCGTCTGCGCCGTATCATGAAATCCACCAAACAGATTTCCCCCTTGCGTTTCTGGAAAAAATCAAAATACATTCCCTCTTCGTTGCAGGAAGACCTCAGGCTGTTGTCGAAAGCCTACAACAAAGAGGGCTTCCGCGATTTCCGCGTGCTGGGCGACTCGCTCTATCAAATCAACGACAAGCGGCTGGGGCTCAAAATCAAGCTCTATGAAGGCGATCCCTATTATTTCGGCAACATTTCCTTTGTGGGCAACGAACGCTACACTTCTGCCCAATTAGCGGCCGTGATGAACATACAGAAAGGCGAGCTTTACAACGAAGAGAAATTCACCACCAATCTGATGATGAACCCCAACGGGGCGGACATCAACTCGCTCTACTTCGACAACGGTTTTCTTTTCTGCCAGACCGTTCCGGTAGAAACCCAGGTCTATAACGACACGGTGGATATCGAAATCCGTATTTCGGAAGGCATCCAGGCACGTTTCAACGAAATCCGTATCCAAGGCAACACCCGAACCAACGACCATGTTATCCTGCGCGAACTGCGCACTGTTCCGGGTCAGCTGTTCAGCCGTACCGAAATCATCAATTCGGTGAACACGCTGCGCCAGTTGCGTTATTTCAACGATGAATCCATCGCGCCCCAGCCCATTCCCAACATGGCGGACGGCACCACCGACCTTGAGTTCAACCTTGAGGAAGTGGGTTCAGACCAGTTGGAACTTTCGGGCGGTTTCGGCGGCGGCATGATAGTGGGAACCATCGGTTTGTCTTTCAATAATTTCTCTCTTCGCAACCTGTTCAAACTCGACCGTTGGAAACCGCTTCCCTCCGGAGACGGGCAGCAGTTGAGCATCCGCGCCCAATCCAACGGAACCTATTATTGGTCGGTGGCCACTTCCTTTACCGAACCTTGGCTGGGCGGCAAGAAACCGCTTGCCTTCAGCGTGTCGTACAACCACTCCCAGCAATCGAACGGGCTTTCCAAAAACGACGTGAACTACGGCAAGCTTATCGTAGATGGTGCTTCGGTGGGTTTGGGGCAGCGTCTTAAATGGCCCGACGACTTTTTTACCCTCTACCAGTCTATCAGCTATGAACGCTATCGTATGCGCAACTACGATATGGACAACGGCGTAACCGACGGGGTTTCGAACAACATCCGTTACAATTTCACCATACAGCGTCAGAACCTCGATGCCGCCATGTTCCCCACCAGCGGTACTTCCATCTCGCTCGGTTTCGAACTCACGCCGCCCTATACGGCCTTGGGCAGCAAACTGTATAAGAGCGGCAATCCCGAAGATCACTACAAATGGCTCGAATATTATAAGATTTCGCTCAAGGCAGGCTGGTATTTCAACCCGGTGGCCAAACTGGTGGTCAACGCCCGTATCCGGGTGGGCTTCTTGAGCTATTACACCAAAAAAACAGGTTATCCCATCTTTGAACGCTTTTATTTAGGAGGCGACGGGCTTACCGGATTCGGTCTGGATGGCCGCGAGCTGATAGGTATGCGCGGATATTCCAACAATTCGCTCTCGCCATCCGCCGGTGCCACCGCCTACGATAAAATCACGCTCGAACTACGGTATCCCTTCTCCACCTCGCCGGTGGCCACCGTATATGCGCTGGCGTTTTTCGAGGCAGGCAACAGCTGGGGCAAGGCTTCCGACCTGAACCCGTTCCAGGTGTATAAATCCGCCGGGGTAGGGGTTCGCCTCTTCCTCAGCTCCATGGGTATGTTCGGGCTCGACTGGGGCTACGGCTTCGACAAGGTGCCCGGCAACAAGTCTGCCAACGGAAGCCATTTCCACTTCTCCATCAACCAGTCGCTGGATTGGTAGGATTGGCATACTATTTGCAATGAAAAGCCTGTTTGTGGAACAGGAAAAACGGAAGAGCCCTCGGTTTTCCTCCGTTTTGCCAAAAAACGATAAGAAAATGAAAAAGATTGTTCTTTCCGCCCTCGTGGCCTTGTGCTTGGGATTCTTTGCCCATGCGCAGAAGTATGCTTATGTGAACACCGAATACATCTTGCAGAATATTCCCGAGTTCACTGCCGCTCAGGAAGAAATCGACAAGCTTTCGGTAGAATGGCAGAAAGAAATCGAAGCCAAGTTTGCCGAAATCGACGCCATGTACAAGAAATTCCAGAACGA
>CAYVJX010000166.1:0-3099 GCA_964451895.1 uncultured Bacteroidaceae bacterium
GTTTCTGGAGAAACTGCACCATGGGGTGCGGATTCATGGCAATGCTCATATCTGTAGTTTTTTTTGTTTTCCAAACGGATAAAATGGCGACAAATTTAGTGTTTATTTTGGATTAAAGGCAATTTGCCTAACTTTGCCGACATGAACACAAAATATCGCTTATCCGCCATGAGAACCGGCCTGCTTGTGCCGGCCCTCGTTTTTGGCCTCTGCGCCTGCAAGCCCACCTTTCATGAACCGGCCAACCGCCTCACCGCCGACAAAATCATTGCCGACTACGTGGCCAAGGAGTTCAAAGGCGCGCCCTGCACGCTCTACCTCTACACCGATACGAACAACAACCATCTGTCGCTGGCCGACGAGGACCGCCAGTTTGAAAGCGGACGCTCCTACGTTTACTTTATCGACGAAGAACCCGCCTCGCCCTGGCCGCATCCCTGCCGTTCGGTCTGGATTGACCGCAACAACGGCTCCTTTACGGTGCAACGCGGCGAAAGCCCCTTGCGCGGCTCTGGCAAATGGCTTCTCATCAATAATTTCTGGAACGAGGCGCCGCGCATGGGCAGCAGCGACTGCCTTCTGTTGGGGCATCCCGACTATGTGGTGCAGCCTTGCTTCTACTATCAATTCGACGGCGACAACCTCGCGGTGGAACATCAGTGCATCGAGATGTCGTCTTCTTCGGTGGAACTCTCCATCCACATCGACCAGGCAGACCGCAACCTCCGCATTGTGGCGCAAGACCCCGACACGACGGGCATGGGCTCCGTCTGCCTGAAGAACTACGGCTTCAAATTCCATCTCGACAGCCTCTACGTGCCTGTTGACAGCGTGAACACCCGCCGCCTCGAACAGATTCCCGTGCATTACCGGGTATCCGCCGCCCAAAAGGTAATCGCCAAAAGTTTTGTGCTGCCCACCAAAGGGAGCGGAAAAATCAACCTCTAACCGCAAAACATCATGAGAAAGATATGGCTACTTGCGGCTTTCGCATTGCTTGCCGCCTGCAAATTCGATGTACCCACCCTGCCCGGCTCGGGAGGAAAGACCTGTGAGGTAATCGTGGTAACGCCCAAAAGCCACTGGGACGGCTATATCGGCAAATCCATCCGCGCCTTTTTGGGCAATGTCCAACCGGGACTGAACCAACCCGAACCGTATTTCGATCTGGTGAATATCCTGCCGCAGCAGTTCAATGAGAGCGAGATGTTCAAGCATCACCGCAACGTGGTGATTGTGGAAGTGAATCCCGAAGCGAAACCCACGTTCGAACTGGTGCAGGATGCCTGGGCTTATCCTCAGGTGGTGGCCAAATTCAGCGTTCCCGACCAAAAGGCTTTCGACAGCCTGTTCGACCTCAGGAAAGAACGCCTTATGGCCGCCCTTTATGCCAAGGAATACCAACGGGTGCAGAAGGTGTTCAAGGCCGGACATGCGGTCAACGTAAGCGAACGCCTGCAGAAGATGTACGGCTTCGACCTCGTTTTTCCCGACGGGTTCGACTTTTCCGCCGCCGATAAGGATTTCGGCTGGATCCGCAAGGAAAGCAAGGATTTCGGGCAGGGGCTGGTGTTCTCGATGATGCCCTACCGGAACCGGAACCAGTTTGAGACGGACAACATCATCGCCGCGAGGAACAAGATGTGCGGCCGGATTCCCGGCCCTGCCGAGGGTTCGTACATGAGCACCGAAACCGCCGAACCCGAATACGCCCCGATAAGCCGCCCTATCGACCTGAACGGTTTTTATGCCGTGGAAACGCGCGGTCTTTGGCGGCTCGAAGGCGACTTTATGGGCGGTCCTTTCGTGAACTACCTGATTGCGGACACGGCCAACGCCCGCCTGATCATGCTGGATGCCTACCTGTATTCGCCGCGCAAGCCCAAACGCGACCTGCTGATGCAGCTGGAAGGCATTGCCCGCAGTTTCCATACCGTCAAGCAAACAGACACGATTCAATAAACGATATATACCATGCTTATCATCGGCATTACCGGAACTCTCGGCGCAGGCAAAGGCACCGTGGTGGAATACCTGCGCGAAAAACGCCGTTTCGCCTATTTCTCGGTACGGGATTTCCTGCGGGAAGAGGTTCAGAAAAGAGGCTTGGAAGCCAACCGCGACACGCTTACCGCCGTGGCGAACGACCTGCGCGCCCAACACTCGCCTTCTTATATCGTGGATGAACTCTACAAGCAAGCGGCTGAGCAGGGCGGCAACGCCATTATCGAAAGCATCCGTGCCGTGGGCGAAGTGGAAGCGCTCCGCAAAAGAGGCGATTTCATGCTTTGGGCGGTGGATGCCGAAGCCAAGACCCGCTATGAACGTATCCGTCTGCGGGGCAGCGAAACCGACCATATCGACTACGAAACCTTTCTGAGCAACGAAAAACGGGAACTCGACAACACCGACCCCAACAAGCAGAATCTCAAGGCCTGCATGGCGATGGCGGACGCCACGCTGATCAACGACGGAAACATCGAGGAACTGCACAGGAAAATCGATGAAATCCTTGCCCGGGTGGAAGACGGGCACCGCCGCCCTTCCTGGGATGAATACTTTATGGACCTCTGCCACAGCGTTGCCCTGCGCGCCACCTGCAACCGTGGCCGGAGCGGCTGCGTTATCGTAAAAGACAAGCAGATACTGGTTACCGGCTATGTGGGTTCACCCTCCCACCTGCCCCATTGCGACGAGGTGGGGCATCTTTTCCGCAAGACCCTGCACGAAGACGGCAGCGTAAGCACGCACTGCGTACGCACCGTACACGCCGAACAGAACGCCATCTGCCAGGCCGCCCGCCGGGGCGTGGCCTTGGAAGGCAGCACGCTCTACTGCACGATGACGCCCTGCCGCACCTGCGCCATGCTGATCATCAACTGCGGCATCAAGAAAGTGGTGGCCGACTACAAATACCACGCAGGCGCGGAATCGGAGGAGATGTTCGAAAAAGCCGGCGTGGAGTTGCAATACATCCACAACGAGGTATTGCAATACAACAATCAGAAGCAGGAAAAAAGCGAATAAGCCGGTTCCTGTCTGGCCTAACGCCCGTATCTCGCCCGATATTCCTTGGGCGTGACACCGGTGTTTTTCTTG
>CAYVJX010000167.1:0-3079 GCA_964451895.1 uncultured Bacteroidaceae bacterium
GTTGAAATTCGGGCTGAATATATCGCCCATCCGAAGCCCGCAACGCGCCGTCTTGTCGGTATAGGCCGGGCCTATCCCCTTTACGGTGGAGCCGATTTTCTTAGCTCCCTTGCGCGCCTCCAAAGCGGCGTCCAGAAGCCGGTGCGTAGGCAGAATCAGATGCGCCTTGTCGGATATCTTCATCCGTTGGCGCGGTTCTATGCCCGCCTGACGCAATTCCGCCGTTTCCTGGCAGAAGATACGGGCATCCACCAACACGCCGTTGCCGATTACATTTACCTTGCCTTCATGAAAGATTCCGGAAGGAATGGTGTGCAACACATGCGTGGCTCCCCCGAACTTAATGGTATGCCCCGCGTTGGGCCCGCCTTGAAAACGGGCTATAATATCGTAGCGGGAAGCCAGCACATCCACAATCTTGCCTTTCCCCTCATCGCCCCACTGAATCCCCAGAATCACATCTATCTTAGACTTCTGCATTTGTTCTTCTTTTACTGAACCGCTTTCAGGCTCAAATCCAACGAACTGATATGATGCGTGAGCGCACCTACCGAAATAAAGTCAACGCCCGTGGCGGCATAACGCGCCAAGGTTTGCCGGGTAATGCCGCCCGATGCCTCGGTTTCGTACTTTCCACCAATCAGCGCCACCGCCTTTTCGATATCTTCCGGACTGAAATTATCCAGCATGATACGGTTCACTCCGCCGCAGGAAAGCACCTGGTTCAACTCATCGAAAGAACGCACCTCGATTTCTATCGCCAGATTCTTGCCTTTTTCCTTAAGGTAAGCGTGAACCGAATCAATGGCCTGCTTGATGCCGCCGGCAAAATCGATATGGTTGTCTTTAATCAGAATCATATCGAACAAACCGAAACGGTGGTTCCTGCCGCCGCCTATCTTTACCGCCAGCTTCTCAAAAACACGGTTGTTGGGCGTGGTCTTGCGCGTGTCGAGCAACACGGTCTTGGTGTTTCCCATCAGTTTCACCAACGAGCGCGTGTGGGTGGCGATGCCGCTCATGCGCTGGATATAGTTCAGACTGAGGCGTTCGGCCATCAGTATGGAACGCGAAGAACCCTCTACCGTAAAAATCCTGTCGCCCACCTGCACTTCGCTGCCGTCCTTTACCAAAGGCGTGAAAACAACCTGAGGATCGACCTCATGATAAACCATTTCGGCCACTTCCATGCCGGCAATCACGCCCGCTTCCTTGGCCACCAACACGGCCTTTCCCTTGGCCGATGCCGGAATGCAAGACAGGGTGGTGTGGTCACCGTCGCCTATGTCTTCCCGAATCGCCTGGCGGATGTAATCCCGCATCATCGCCTTTTCGTCCATCTGCATCGCTCCTATTTTTTAGCCTGTTCGGCGGCGTATTCCTTGTTCAGACCGTCCAAAATAGCCGAAGTGATGTCCATGGAGGGCATCGAATAAAGGATATTGCTGCTTTTGCCGGTGTAGATGATCATGCTGAAATTCTGGTTCTGTTCGTTGTAACGCTTCACGAAATCCAGAATCCGGTTGGTTACCTCTTCCATGCGCTGCACCTGCAGATTGGCAAGCTGATTGGCGTAGGTCTGCTGCAATTCACCCAGCGCCTGCTGTTTCTTGGTGAGTTCTTCCTCGCGTTTGTGCTGTTCGCTCAACGTAAGCGTGGCACCGATTTTCAGATAGTTTTCGTATTCCTTCTGAAAGGCGTTCGCCTGGTTCTGCACGTCTGCCGTGAGCCGGGTCTCGGTGCGTTCCAGTTCGCGCTGGATATCTGCCACCAACTGATAGCCCATGTTGATGCTGTCGATGTTCACCGTGGCTATCGTAAGCCCTTCAACGGCAACGGCCGCCGTATTGGAAGCGGTTGGCTGCGTACCCGCGGCGTTCTGTTTGTTCTGGCAGGAAAAGGCGCATACCCCGAAGGCAAGCGCCAAGATACCGGTTTTAAAAACGTTTCTATTCATCTTTGTTTTGTTTTTTTCGTGTCGTTTATGTTTTCCCACGCCTTAATTCCCCTCGTTGCAGAGGAATTGCAGGCGAACCAGGCGTATTTCGGTTTCGGTGTATTCGTCGTCTCCCAACTCGTTCAAGGCCTCTTCCACCGAATCGTTCTCCGCCTCGGAAAAATATCCGTAGATGTCTTCCTGATGGTAGGAATCCACGGCTTCTTCCACATAATAATCCAAGTTGAGGCGGGTGCCCGAATCCACGATACGTTCTATCTCGGTAAGAAGCTCTTCCATCGAAAGACTCTTGGCCGTGGCGATCACATCCAAGGGAACCTTGCGGTCGATGCTCTGGATGATATAGACCTTCAATCCCGACTTGTTCACCACCGACTTGATGACAAAATCCTGCGGACGCTCTATCTCGTTTTCCTCCACATAGCGTTTTATCAGGTCGATGAACGGCTGCCCGTGCTTCTGCGCCTTGTTCACGCCCACGCCCGTAATGCGGGTCATGTCCTCCATCGTGATGGGATATTGCACCGTCATATCCTTGAGCGAGATATCCTGGAAAATTACGTAAGGCGGCAGGTTTTCCCGATGGGCTATATCTTTGAGCAGGTCTTTGAGCATGATGTAAAGCGTCTTATCGACCGCTTCCACCGAACTGTTGCCGCCCGACATGTATTCCTCGTCTTCAGGATTGTAGGTGTGGTCACGGATCACCTCGATCGGGAAGGGTTCTTGGGTGAACGCCTCCCCGGCGGGAGTAACCTTGATAACGCCGTAATCCTCGATATCCTTGCTGAGCAAATCCTCGATGATGCACTGGCGGATCACCGCTTTCCAATAACGTTCATCGCGGTCTTTGCCTTTGCCGAACTGCGGCAGGAGGTTGTGCTTGTAATTCTTGATGGAGGGCGACATCTTGCCCATGCACAGCGCCACGATATAGTCGGTCTTGAACTGCTGCTTCACGTCGATGATGAGCTGAACCACGAAACGGGCGTTCTCGGTGGCATCTTCCTTTTCTTTGGGATAAAGGCAGTTGTCGCAGTTATGGCAGTTTTCTTCCTCGTATTTCTCGCCGAAATAATGCAGGAGGTTCTTGCGGCGGCACATCGAGGTCTCGGCATACGA
>CAYVJX010000168.1:0-3064 GCA_964451895.1 uncultured Bacteroidaceae bacterium
GATCTTCTTCTACCTTGAATTTTTGCGCCACGAAATACAGGATCAGTGCCAGCACCAAGCCCAACGCGGCCAAAAGCCAAATGGAATTGATGATTGTTTCGTTCACGATGAAAAGATTTATAAGGTTTGTGTAATTGTTTGCGGATTCTTGCCCGAAAGCGCGTATTCCAGCACTTGGGGAAAATATTTCTGTTCCAGATTGTGGATCTTCTGCGCCACATCTTCGGAGGTATCATGCGGATGCACGGGACAGGAGGCCTGAAAGAGTATCTGCCCCTGGTCGTAACGTTCATTTACCAGATGCACGGTGATGCCGCTTTCTTTCTCGCCGGCGGCCACCACCGCCTCATGCACGTGCATGCCGTACATTCCCTTGCCGCCGAATTTGGGCAGCAGGGCAGGGTGTATATTATATAGGTGTCCGGAATATTCCTCCACTAAAAACGGTGGAACCAAAGCCAAAAAGCCCGCCAATACGATGGCATCCACTGCATATCGGTGCAATGTGTCCCGCATGAATCCGGCATCCGCTAGTTTCTTTCTGTCAATCAGAACCGTGGGCAGGTTCAGCCTTTTTGCCCTTTCCAGCACCCCCGCCTTAGGGTTGTCGCAAAACAGCACCACCGGGCGTATGCGCTCGTTCCCAGCAAAATACTCGCATATCCGCTGCACATTCGTTCCGTTGCCGGAAGCGAAAAGAGCTATGTGGGTGGGTTGTTTCATGGGGATACCTTAAAAAGCAAGCCGCGAATATACAAAAAAAAGCGTTTTGGGTGGCGAGAGGCTTCGTTGCCACCCTTGGGCTGTTCGGTCACGTACTTCAGTACGCTCCCTCACATCCCTTCGGGCGGCGCCTCGCCTCTCGCCACCCAAAACGCTTTTTTCCTTCGAATGGGGGCCTTGTTGGGGCTTGGGCTTGTTCGGACGCGTGCCAAAGTACGCGCCCCTCGTTGGCTGAATTTGATTCACTTTTTTTGTGAATATCGGAGATATTGCTTACCCCTGCCTATCCGACTCATCCGGGTGCGATATTGAAAGAGGAAATCGAGTACAGGGGCGTTTCTCAATACAAACTGGCCCAAAGTATGGGTATTGCCTATTCCGCGCTCAACGAAATCTTGAACGAACATCGCCCCTTGACCGAGAAGACGGCCTTGCTCTTTGGCGCGGCCTTGAATATCGATGCCGAGCCTTTATTGAATTTGCAGGTGCGCTACAATATGCAATCCATGCGTCAAGACCGCACTTTCTCCAAACGTCTGAATCGAATCAGGAAAATAGCGGCGGTTCTCTAAGCCATTGCGGTTGTTCTCCCGTGTGTAACGATATAACGGAGAAAATTCACAGGCGTTGATAAGACTCCGGAACAGCATTTGTTTTGCGAGGAATATTTTATTATTATAATGTGCGAAAAAATAAGGTGTTGTATATCAATAGAAAGAATAATATAAACCCAATTCATCCGGTACTATGGCTTGCATTATAATAATAAAATATTCATACACAGAATTATACGATTGTTTCGATGAAGAAAATCAAATACCTTTGCATCGCTTTTCGGGGTGGAATTTATACTTGGAAAAGCGGCAAGGTTCCGACTGGCGGCAACCATGAAATGAGAAATCCCAAAAACAATAACATAAAAACAGAAGAAAGATGAAAAGAATGCTTTGCGCATTGGCAGGCTTCACCCTGATGGCGGGATTGTGGACGGGGTGTGAGAAAAAAAATAAACAGAGCAACCCAGGTGGCGGTAGCCTCACGGAACAATCGGCCTCTATCCAAGGAATCGTGACCGAAAAGGGAACGGAAAATTTGATGACCGATGTAACGATAGCGTTGCTGCCTACCGGACAACAAGTGCAGACGGGCGAAGACGGCACCTATATCATGGAGAATTTAGCAGTGGGTACCTACACGCTCAAAGCGCAGAAAGAGGGATATTGGGCTTATGAGGAAGAAGGGTTCCAACTTACGGAAGGCCAGACTATGACATTGGATATGGAATTAATGACGGTGGCGGCGGATTTTACGGAAACGGCCTTTGGAATGAACCTGGAGATGGTGTATGTGGAAGGTGGCACGTTCAGGATGGGGGGGACCGAGGCTGCGTATGATGATGAAAAACCGGTACATGAAGTAACGTTGAATGGATTTCATATCGGGAAATATGAGGTAACGCAGGCGCAGTGGAAAAACGTAATGGGATCGACATTGGAAGATCAGCGCGCTTTGTCCGATTATGATAACGGTATCGCAGGTGCAGGTTCTGATTGTCCGATGTATTATGTCAGTTGGAATGATGCGCAGGCGTTCTGCAAGAAGTTGAGTGAAAAGACGGGAAAGACGTATGTGTTGCCAACGGAGGCGCAGTGGGAATACGCCGCGCGTGGGCGGAACAAGTCCAATCAAACGAAATATGTGGGAAGCGACGACATGGACGAGGTGGCGTGGTATTACAAGAATAGCGCTGGTCAAACACATTCTGTAGGGAGCAAAAAGGCCAATGCACTCGGAATATACGATATGAGCGGGAATGTGTGGGAATGGTGCTCGGATTGGTACGGTAATTACAGCAGTTCTCCGGAGGTGAATCCGCATGGGGCTGCCGAAGGAGCCAACCGTGTGACACGGGGCGGCAGCTGGTACTACGATGCTGTCCGTTGTCGCGTGTCGTACCGGAGCGGCAGTTCTCCTGCCTACCGCCGAAACGATATAGGCTTCCGTGTGGTTTGTATTCCGTAGATCAATACCAATTAATGTGTAAGGTCTAAAATGAAACAGCCGCCCTTGGAGGAGAAAATATAGGGCAAGATTTCTGCCGTCAGATACGGACACTTGAATCTCAAAGGAAAAAGCCGCAGGCAATCATTGTCTGCGGCTTTTCGCTTTCCTGAATTTTTGGGATCTATATTAAATAGGAGTGTCGTCAACCCCCTCGGAAAGACCGCCCCGGGAGCGTATAAACGCCTGTGGAGTTATCCGGGGCGGCTGTTGAAAACTTTTTTCAAAAATAATTTTGGTAGAATAAAAAAAGGTTGTACTTTTGCAACCCGTTTCGCCG
>CAYVJX010000169.1:0-3055 GCA_964451895.1 uncultured Bacteroidaceae bacterium
CGTTCCCACGCCGCCGGCCATAATCACCACGTAATAGTCTTTGTTCATCGCTCTCAGTTATGCAAATTAGAAAACGGAAATAGTGCAGACCCGGGTTCACGCCCAACCTGCACTATCTCGGATATGCGGAGCAAATATAAGAAAAAGACTATATTTGTTGTGTTTGTAGACTTGAGAATGTCGAAAAGTTTCGGCAATTCAACCTTTTACTTATAATAGTAGTTCTTTCAAAAACAGAACAATGAATGTTATAAAATCAACATTATCGTGCCTTATAGCATTCTTCGGAATACCTATATATGCCCAAAACTTAAGCGAGGCGCAGAAATTTACGGGCGTTTATGAAATGTCGGAGGTTTGTGCCATCGCCTCTGCCGGAGATTCCGAATTTCACGAAGATGACATTTTTGAAACCGACGGTCGCTTTTTACTTTCGATTGAGGCGGAACTTCATGAAGGAAACAATCTGAAACTTTCTGTAATTGAAGTGCTCAAAGCATGTTCCTTTCCTCAAGACTTACGAGCCAAAAGCAGTGGCAATATGCAGTTTCAATTCAACGAGACCCGTTTTCTGGATTCCTTGTGGAGTGAATATATCTCGGGAACGGGGATATTAAAAAACGAACATACGCTCGAATTGGAGTATCGCCTTAAGTCTTCCCTTTCTTGTGACGCAGCGGTCTGTCGCAGCAAAGGACAAAAAGTAAACACGTCAACCCCTACGGAAACGACACATCCGAATTCCGGAGTAAACATATATCTCCACCATAATTCCATTATCCTCGAAAATCCAACCAACGCGACATTTCTATTCGAACTATACGATTTGACAGGGCGGTGTATTCTGCGAAAAATCAACACAGACAGCACACCTATCCCCATTCCTCATTTATCAGCCGGCATCTACCCCTACCGCCTGCAGGAAAACGGTAAGGTTTTGCAAACAGGGAAAATCATGAAATAGAAATTAGGAGACAGGTTATCCAAGACTATATAGCAAACCCTGATTGGCTATGCAAAGATAAAGTATAATTTATTTTATGGCGTATTTTTGACCTTAAAATAAACTTTACTATATTTGCAGACAAATCAGATTTTATGGATACGCGATATTCGGACAGCGAGATTATTCAGATTCTTGGAAAGCGGTTCAGGAAATACCGGATCGCGTTGGGGCTTACCCAGGCGATGCTCTCCGAAAAGGCGGGAGTGTCCAAGATGACGATTCACAAGTTTGAATCGGGGTCGGCCGGAAACATATCCATGCAGACGCTTTTGTCCTTACTACGATACACCGGCCTCATCGGAAACATCGATACCTTGATTCCAGACATACAGGAGTCGCCCTATTCCTCCATTTCAAACCGAAAACGTGTAAGACATGGCAACAAGGCGCAGCAATGATACGCAGATGATAACGGTCTCCCTTTGGGGAAAGGCCATCGGCACCCTGTCTTGGAATCCGCGGATGCAGGTCAGTACCTTTTGGTTTTCTCCGGAGTATTTCCGAGAACCCTATGACCTCGCCCCCATCACATATCCCAAGGATATGCAGTCGTCGGCCATCGGTATCCCCGGCCTCCGCGAGCCCAAAATTTATCATGGACTTCCGCCTTTCCTGGCCGATTCCCTGCCAGATCGGTGGGGTAACACCCTTTTTGACCAATGGTTTGCCGATGAGGGCTTGCACGAAAAAGACAAGACCCCGCTTACCAAACTTTCGTTTATCGGAAAGCGCGCCATCGGGGCCTTGGAGTTTGCTCCGGTTATTGAAAGTGGATTTTATGAGAACCAAAGCGTGAGGATAGATGCCCTGTACGAGCAGGCGAAACGGGTGGAAGAACGCCTTGCCGGGGCTTCCATCACCCCCGGGGAACCGCTCTCGCGAAAAGCGCTCATGGCTCTCGGTACCTCCGCCGGCGGCCGTCAGATGAAAGCGATCGTATCCATAGCGTCTGACGGATCCTATCATAGCGGACAATCTACGGATTCCGCCGCCTATGAGCATTGCATCATAAAGTTCAACGCCCCCGAACATGCACTTTCGGAGACGGAGATGACCTACTATGAAATGGCCTTGGCGGCCGGCATCCAGATGATGCCAAGCCGTCTCATTGAAGTGGAGGGCGTGCGTCACTTTCTGACACAACGCTTCGACCGCAGGAACGGTCGGAAAATTTTTACACAGACTCTTGCGGCGATAGATCCTGATGCCCACAGTTACGAAAACCTTTTCCGCACAGCCCGTGCGCTGGCCGTTCCCAAACCGGAAATCGATGAATTGTTCCGTAGAGCCGCTTTCAATGTCCTTGCGAACAACACAGACGACCATAACAAGAATTTCTCTTTCCTGATGGATCAGGATGGCGAGTGGCATCTTGCTCCCGCCTACGACATGACGTTTATTATCGGAAGCAACGGACGTGAGCCCGAAAAAAACCATTGTCTTTCGATTGCAGGGAAAGTGACCGACATATCCGAAGAAGACTTGATGCGGCTTGGTCGGAACAACACCGTGTGGGATCCCGCCGGCATTATCCGTGAAGTACGGAAGGGCATCTCCCTGTTTGTGGAAGCGGCCCGACGCAACGGAGTGGATGCGTTTCACATCGAACTCATCGCCGGACGCTTGGCCGAGCTCAATCCCGACCTCGGTATCCCCGTTTCGAGCAAAGCAGGATTCTCATTTGTGTCTTCCGATGGAACCGCGGTCGAGAACGTCCGCTTTGAACGGACTGAGGCCGGCAATATCCATATCCTGGCACAAGTTGGAGAGCGAAACGTCAAATACGTGGTAACGCCCAAGAAAGCGCTTTACCATGAAATTCTGGAGGAGGGATTCAATGCCATGCCCGATAGGAAAAAGAAAGAACTGGCCCGCCAATACCTCCTACACAAAGGGCGGTAAAGCTGCCGTTGATATTCCTTTTTCCGTGTAACTACACACTTTTAGGAAACAGCTCATGCGAAGCTGCGGGTGTCTAGTAGCCTAAGATTTTAAGCATCGACTTGTAGCTCTGTTCTTTGGCGAAAAGTTTGGTGGTGTATTCGCCGT
>CAYVJX010000170.1:0-3014 GCA_964451895.1 uncultured Bacteroidaceae bacterium
TCCTTGTGGGTCTTGGTCTTCTTGTCCAGATAGTCGCGGCATTTCTTGACGGCGGCGAGCACGTCTTTCGACAGGCTGATCTGCATCTTGTCGTTGACAATCCGTTCGATTTCATCAAAACTGAGATCTTTCAACGTGATCTCGAAAACATTTTTCTTCATATCGTCCGTTTTTATATTTCCTTATTCCGTGGGTTCGTCCACCTGCAGCAGTTCCTGGGGCGATACCGAACGTTGCTCTCCGGTAGCCATGTCCTTTACCACAATCTGCCCCGATTCGTGTTCCTTCTCGCCGATAATGGCCACCCAAGGTATCTTGAGGTTGTCGGCATACGAAAACTGCTTCTGCAACTTGGCCGGAGATGGATAAATCTCTACCGCGACCCCTTGACGGCGCAAGGCCTGCGCCGGTTCAAACGCCCATTCCTGTTCCTTCTCGCCGAAATTCACAAACAGCACCTGCGTGCCGCTCACCAGACTTTCGGGATAGAGGTTCAAATCGTTCAGCACATCGTAAATCCTGTCCGCGCCGAAGGAGATGCCCACGCCCGAAACACCTTTGAGTCCGAAAATGCCCGTCAGGTCGTCGTAACGGCCGCCTCCGCAGATACTGCCCATCTCCACATCCAAGGCCTTTACTTCAAAGATGGCGCCGGTATAGTAGTTCAGACCGCGCGCCAAGGTAAGGTCGAGCTCGCAGGCCGTCTTTACTCCCATCTTCTCGATAAGGGAGAACACCGTTTCCAGTTCCTCCACGCCTTTCAATCCCACGGGACTGTCTTGCAGGAAAGTCCGCAAATCCTGCAGTTTCTGCTGCACATTGCCTTGCAGATGCAGTACCGGAAAGAGTTTTTCGATGGATTCGGCAGGGATGCCGCGCGCGCCCAATTCCTCGCGCACGCCCGCTTCGCCTATCTTGTCCCATTTGTCTATCGCCACCGTGATGTCCGTCATCTTCTCCGGACAGCCGATTGTCTGGGCGATGCCCGCCAACACCTTGCGGTTGTTGATCTTTACTTGAACACGGATGCGCAGGGCGTCGAACACCTCGCCTATCATCTGCACCAGTTCGGCTTCGTTGGTCAGCGAATCGGATCCCACCACATCGGCATCGCATTGATAAAACTCACGGTAACGCCCTTTCTGCGGACGGTCGGCGCGCCAGACCGGCTGTATCTGGTAGCGCTTGAACGGGAAACACAGTTCGCCCTGATGCTGCACCACAAAACGGGCGAAAGGCACGGTAAGGTCGTAACGAAGCCCCTTCTCGCTGATTTTGGACAGCAAGGCGCGGCTCATCCGTTCCGTTTCCCGGTTCTCCTGCCAGAAGGTTTCCGAATCCGCCCCCGTCTTGTCCATGAAATTGCCCGAATTGAGAATCTTGAAGAGCAGTTTATCGCCCTCCTCGCCATACTTGCCCATCAAGGTGGAGAGCGTTTCCATGGCGGGAGTTTCGATGGGCTGGTAGCCGTGCAGACGATAGACGCGGCTGATGGTATCGAAAATATATCCACGCCTGCGCATCTGCAGAGGTGAAAAATCGCGGGTTCCTTTAACCGTGCTTGGTTTCATATCTTAACTAAAATAGTTCTAAATCTTGATATAATTTGAACGAACGCCGGTGCCAGGGGCTGGGTCCGTTCTTTAAAATGGCTTCGTAATGCGCCTTGGTGGGATAGCCCTTGTTGTCCTCCCAGCCGTAAAGCGGACATCGCGCGTGCAGTTCCCGCATATGATCGTCTCGGAAGGTCTTGGCCAGAATCGAGGCGGCGGCGATCGAAAGGTATTTTCCATCGCCTTTCACCACACAGGTATGGGGCACTTGGCCGTAGGGCCTGAAACGGTTGCCGTCCACCGTGATGAACGCCGGCTGGGGCGAAAGTTTCTCCAAAGCCAGATGCATGGCCTTGATGGAAGCCTGCAGGATATTGATACGGTCTATCTCCTCGGCATCCACCTTTGCCACCCCGTAGGAAAGGGCATCGCGCATGATTTCCTCACGTAAGGCATAGCGGGCTTTCTCGCTCAGTTTCTTGGAATCATCCAGGCGCGGATTGCGGTAGCCGGGCTCGAAAATCACCGCCGCGGCAAACACCGGCCCCGCCAGAGGGCCTCTGCCGGCTTCGTCGCAACCGGCCTCCAAGGTTTCCGTACTGTAGCGCGAAAGCAACACGAGGTTTTCCTTTTATCGGTTCTTGAGCCAGCTTTCTATCAGGCTTTCAAACAATATCCGGCCGTCGGTATTGCCCAGCACCTCTTCCGCACAGCGTTCCGGGTGCGGCATCAGGCCGAACACATTGCGCTTTTCGTTGCAGATACCGGCTATGTTCTCCAGCGAACCGTTGGGATTGGAAGCCGCATCCACCTGGCCGTTCTCATCGCAATAGCGGAACAGCACGCGGTCCTGGCGGTTAAGTTCCTTTATCGTGGCCTCGTCGGCGAAATAGCGGCCTTCGCCATGCGCCACGGGCACTTTAAGCACCTGCTTGGGCGTGCAGCGCGCGGTAAAGGCCGTTTTATCGGTCTGCACCTGCAGATACACGTTCTTGCAGATGAACTTCTGCACATCGTTATGCAACAGCGCTCCCGGCAACAGATGCGACTCGCAGAGAATCTGGAATCCGTTGCAGATGCCCAGCACATAACCGCCCTTGCCGGCAAAGGCGATCACTTTTTCCATAATGGGCGAGAAACGCGCTATCGCGCCCGAACGCAGGTAATCCCCGTAGGAGAAACCGCCCGGCAGCACCACGGCATCGCAGCCCTGCAAATCGGTGTCCTTGTGCCAAAGTTGCACCGACTCCTGTTGTAAAACGTGCTTGAGCACATAATGTATGTCATGGTCGCAATTCGAACCCGGAAAGGTTACCACCCCGAATTTCATAGGTATGTATGGTTTAATTGTTTCTATGCTTGTTTTTCCGTCTCCGGCTACAAATCCTCGCGGCAGACGGGCATGGTCATGCAACGGCAGCCGCCGCCCCCGCGCACCAGTTCCGAACTTTCTATCGTATA
>CAYVJX010000171.1:0-3005 GCA_964451895.1 uncultured Bacteroidaceae bacterium
ATGAACTGGATAGACACCCATACCCACACTTACGAACCGGCGGAGGGTCAGCCCACCGCGCGGGAACTGGTTCAAAAAGCCCTCGAAGCCGGCGTCTATAAGCAGATTATGGGCGGCGTGGACCTGCATTCGGTAGAACCCATCCTGGAGCTCTGCCGCGCCTTTCCCGATACGGTTTATCCCACCGTCGGACTTCATCCCACCGAAGTACGGCAAGACTACATGCAGGTTCTCGACATACTTTACCGGCGTCTTGGCACCGATGCCGGAGAAAACGGCCATTCCCCTTATGTGGCGGTGGGCGAAATCGGCATCGACCTTTACCAAGACAAGACTTTCTTCAAGGAACAGCAAGACGCTTTCCGCACCCAGTTGCACTGGGCCAAGGAACTGAAGCTGCCTGTGGTGCTGCATGTGCGCAACGCTTTTGAAGAAGCCTGGCATATCCTCAAGGAAGAACAGGACGGCTCGCTCCGCGGGGTTTTTCATTGCTACAGCGGCAGCGTGGAACAGTCCGCGCGCGTGCTCGACCTGGGCTTTCATTTCGGCATCGGCGGAGTGCTCACCTTCAAGAACGCCGGTCTGCCGGAGGTGGTGAAGCACGTGCCTTTGGATTCGCTCGTGCTGGAGACCGATGCTCCCTGGCTCTCTCCCGTGCCTTATCGGGGCAAGCCCAACGACAGTTCCACGATTCCCATCATCGGACACAAGCTGGCGGACATCCTCGGCATCACGCCCCAGGAGGCCGCCCAAGCCACTACCGCCAACGCCCTCCGCCTGTTCGGACTGTAGTTTGCGGCATCACGCAAAATAATGTATTTTCGTAGCCATTAACCGCCCTAAAAGAGAAAAGATGAAGAAAATCGTCGTCAGCGGCATCCGCCCCACGGGGAACCTGCATTTGGGAAACTATTTCGGCGCGTTGCGCAACTTTATCCGGATGCAGGATGAATACAACTGCTATTTTTTCATTGCCGACTACCATAGCCTCACCACGCATCCGCATCCGGAACACCTGCGGCAGAACGTCAAAGACATCCTGGCCACCTATATCGCCTGCGGCATCGACCCGGAGAAAGTGGCCATCTACTCCCAGAGCGATGTGCCGGAAACCGCCGAACTCTACCTGTTCCTGAACATGAACGCCTATCTGGGCGAGCTGGAACGCTGCACGTCTTTCAAGGACAAGGCGCGGCAGAACCCCGACAACGTGAACGCGGGACTGCTGACCTATCCTTCGCTGATGGCGGCCGACATCCTGATCCACAAGGCCGATTTCGTGCCGGTGGGCAAAGACCAGGAACAGCATCTGGAAATGACCCGCGTGTTTGCCCAGAGATTCAACCATATGTACGGCACGGAGTATTTCGGGCAGCCGCAGGCGTTCAATTTCGGCAACAGCCTTGTAAAGATTCCCGGTCTGGACGGCAGCGGCAAGATGGGCAAGAGCGAGAGCGGCAACAACGCCGTTTTCCTTACCGACGAAGACGAGGTGATCCGCAAGAAAATCATGCGCGCCACCACCGATTCGGGTCCGGTGGAGATGAATCAGGAAAAACCGGAGGTGATCGCCAATCTGTTCCAGCTGGTGAGCGTGCTCTGTTCTGAGGAGGTTTACGATGCTTTCAACGCTGCCTACAACAACTGCTCTATCCGTTACGGCGACCTCAAGAAGCAGCTGGCCGAGGACACGATCCGTTTCGTGGCGCCGTACCGCGAGAAAATCAAGGAAATCCTTGCCGACGACGCCTATCTGGAAAAGGTTCGCAAGATAGGTGAGGAAAAGGCGCGGGAAAGCGCGCGCAAGACCGTTTCGGAAGTGCGGAAGATCATCGGTTTCTAATGGCTTACATCAAGACTAAGAAAATACAGGAACGCGCTGTGCTGGTGGGTATCGCCACGGGGGGCACCACGGTGGAGAAAGAGACCGAGTATCTCAAGGAACTTTCTTTTCTGGTGGATACCGCCGGGGCGAAGACCGAAAAGGTGTTCATGCAGCGTTTGGACCTGCCCAACGGCAAGTTCTATATCGGTTCGGGCAAACTTGCGGAGGTGAAGACCTACGTGGAGGCGGAGAAGATAGACATGGTGGTGTTCGACGATGAGCTGAGCCCCGCCCAGTCGCGCAACCTGGAGAAAGAACTCAAATGCAAGGTGCTGGACCGCACCACGCTTATCCTCGACATTTTTGCCAAACACGCCCGCACCGCCCATGCCCGCACGCAGGTGGAACTGGCGCAATATCAGTATCTGTTGCCACGCCTTACGGGCATGTGGACGCACTTGAGCAAACAGCGCGGCGGGGTGGGTATGCGCGGCCCGGGAGAAAAGGAAATCGAGACCGACCGAAGGGTCATCCACGACAAGATAACGCTGCTCAAAAGCAAGCTCGCCGAAATCGACAAACAGAAGGTGCTGCAGCGCAAGAACCGCATAAGCATGGTGCGCGTGGCGCTGGTGGGCTACACCAATGTGGGCAAGTCCACCATCATGAACCTGGTGGGCAAATCGGAGGTGCTGGCGGAAAACAAGCTGTTCGCCACCCTCGACACCACGGTGCGCAAGGTGGTTATCGGCAACCTGCCGTTCCTGCTTTCCGACACGGTGGGCTTTATCCGTAAACTGCCCCACAGTCTGGTGGAATCCTTCAAATCCACGCTCGATGAGGTTCGGGAAAGCGATATCCTGCTCCATGTGGTGGATGTGTCGCATCCCGAATTCGAGGAACAGATGGAAATCGTGCGGCAGACCTTAGCGGAAATCGGCGCGGCGGACAAGAAGACCATCGTGGTGTTCAACAAGATGGATGCCTATACCTACGAGGAGAAAGACCCCGATGACCTGAGCCCCGTTACCCGGCGCAACTACAGTCTGGAAGACCTGCAAAAGATGTGGTACGCCAAGGAAAACGCGCCCTGCATCTTTGTATCGGCGGTTCAGAAAAAGAACGTGGAGGCGTTCAAGCAGATGCTCTACGAGGAAGTGAAGAGGGTGCATCTTACGCG
>CAYVJX010000172.1:0-2995 GCA_964451895.1 uncultured Bacteroidaceae bacterium
GTTCCGAGACAGAACGCTTGGGCACGTGGTGAACGCCGTCGGGCGTGCGCCAGTATCGCACTTCTCCACCCTGCATATCCTCTATCTGCACGGTTTCCTTGGGTTTGCCCAAAGCGAGCACATAGGTAATCTTGAGCGTGTCGGGGAGTTGCAGCAATTCCCGCAATCCGGCATCGTTGAACGATTTGATGATGCAACCGCCAAAGCCGGCTTCGGTGGCCGAGAGCACCAAGGTCTGCAATTGCAGGCCGTCATCACAGAGGCAGTTGGCGGTAATTTCCGTATCCAGCAACTGCACTAAATAGGCCGTGGGGCGTTCGTTTTCTTCGGGGCCGTTCCAATCCTTGAGATAACCCGCCCACGCCAACAGCGGAAAGAGCTTGCGGCAAACCGCCTTGTCGGTAACCAGTGCATATTTGAGCGCCTGCACATTGCGCCCCGACGGGCAATAACGGCAAGCCGCCACCCATTCTTCGAGCATCTGCCGCGTAACCGGCACCGAAGGGTCGAAACGCCTGTAGGAACGCGCACGTTTCAGTATATCGAGCAACATCGCAAAAGGGTTTATTGTTCGTGGCCGATGTCTTGCATGGCCTGCGTTACGTTGATGGCGTAGTCGCCCGCCTTTTCACATTCGGAAACGATATCGTTGAGCAAAATGCCGGTGGAATAGCTGTAACGCTGTTCTTCGATGGCCACCATGTGTTCCTGCTTGAGCCGGGTACGGTAGCCGTTCAATTCGTTTTCCACCTCATACGCCTTTTTGGGAACGACCGCCTTGTAGTCGCCCGCCAGGTTCACGCACATCACCGAAATGGATTCTTCCGCCAGCGAGAACATACGTTTTATCTTGGCGGAATGCTCGCTGTCGAAAGTTATCTTCTGTTCGTTGCGGCGCAGAACCGTGCCGGCTATATGCAGTGTGGTGTCGGCGATGCTTTCTATTTCCGAAACTATCTTGAACATGGCGCGGATACGCTGGGTATTCTCGGTGGACATACGCGATTCGGAAACCTTGGTAAGGTAATTGGCTATTTCCACTTCCACCAGGTCGCTTTCATCCTCCATCTGGCGCAACTTGTCCATTTCCTTTTCGAATTCCCCGGCAGGCAGGTCGTAAGCCGCCACCATGCGCCGGAACATCTTCAAGGTATCCTGCCCGTAAAGCAGTATCTCCTGCTGCGCCTGCACCAAGGAGGCTTCGGGGGTGGAAAGTAAACCGATCTTGATATGCTTCAACGTAAAGCCCGCCTCTCCCTCTTTGTTGGGCAACATCCGGCTCACCACCTTGCAAAGCGGATCAACGAACCAGATAAGCACAAACACGTTGATACATTTGAACAAGGTGTTGAACAAGGCCAGCGTAAGCGGCAGCGACAACAGCACATCCGCACGCACCTCCGCCTGCATATAGGCCGGAACCTCCGCCTGCATCAAGGCCATATTGCTGTACATCGGGTTATAATGGGCGATATGCAGGAACATGCTCAAATCGCACACCATCTTGAGGAAGTAAGGGAACACGATAAAAATCCACACCGCCCCGAATATGTTGATGAGCATATGCGAATAGGCGGCGCGCTTGGCGGGAACATTGGCCACCGAGGCAGCCAAGACGGCGGTAATCGTGGTACCGATGTTTTCCCCGATAATCATGGCCGCCGACTCTTCCAGACCGATAAGGCCGCTGGCGCAGATAACCAAAGTAAGGGCGATCGTCGCGCTCGAACTTTGAAAGAGCGCCGTCATCAACGCCCCTATCAGCACGAAGATAAGACGGGAAAGAACACCGTGCGAGCTGACGGAGGTGATGAAATGCTGAACCGCCGAATAGTCCTGTATATTGGCCGGCATGCATTCCTGCAAGAAACGCAAGGCGAGGAACAGCGTGCCGAAACCGATAATCATTTCGCCCACGTTCTTACGGGAACGCTTCTGCGAAAAAAGCAAGGGCAAGGCAAAGGCGATGATAGGCAAAGCCAGGTCGCTGATGCTGAACTTACCGAAACCCAGCACGGAAACCACCCAGCTTGTTACCGTAGTGCCGATATTGGCTCCTAAGATAATGCTGATGGAACCCGCCAGATCCAAAAGCCCGGCGTTGACGAAGCTCACCACCATTACCGTAACGGCCGAAGAACTCTGAATCAGGGCCGTGATGAAAACCCCGGTCAGAACGCCATTGAAACGGTTGGAAGTGATGGAGGACAAAATGCCGCGCATCTTGTTGCCTGCCATTTTCTGCAAAGATTCACTCATCATCTTCATCCCGTACAGGAAGAGTGTAAGGGAGCCGATGAGCTGCAAGAGGATAAATATTTCCGATTTCATCGTTTTACGATAAGCCTGTTAGTATTTAAACATCCATATTGCCGGACAATCGCGGTAATCGTTCTGTTTTAAAAGTTCCATATACGCACCCACCACCTTTGGGGTCTTGCCGTCCCTGCAATCCCGGAGCACCTGCCGGTAAGCCTGCCGGTAAGCCTCGTTCAGCGAACCGTTCTCTCCGAACACCGGCTGCTGTTCCGAACCGAAAACCAGCTGTTCCAGATAGGCTTCGCGGCGTTGCTCGGCTTCTTCCCGAAAAAGGAAAGAATCGGTATCCGAAAGGAATCCATCCCAGAAACAAGCCCTTTGTGCCAGTTCGGAGGGCGAGAAATCCAAAATGGCGGAACTTCCCCCGGCATTCGTATCCTGTTGCACGGCTTCAAAATAAGCATAGGTGCGCGGGCTCAGAAAACCTTTCAGTTCCGTTTGGATACGCATCAAATCGGGGCGGATGGTAATCAGGCCGTTTTTGCGGACTACCGAAAAATAATGCCCGTACAACAGATCCGCATATTCAGCGGCGGCCTTTTTCTCCTTGGTGTTGCGGTCTTTGTTTCCCGAGCGCAGCAGAATAAGGTTAAAGTCGATATTTTGGGTAAGCGAAACCGCGAAATCCTCCAAAAGCACATAGGCCGAATCCGCCGTTGCCGGTTCACTCCCGAGC
>CAYVJX010000173.1:0-2930 GCA_964451895.1 uncultured Bacteroidaceae bacterium
GCTGATGATACGCATGGTTAGAGGCAGATAAAATAACGGTCGTAGGGCATTTCCTGCGAAAAACGCACGCCCGTGGGCGCGGGCAGGTAGGTGCAGGCATATACGTGTTCTTCCAGCCGGGGCAACAAATCCTGTTCGGAGGCTTGCCCGCAGAGGAAGAGCGCCGCCGAACCCATGTCAATCTTGATGCTGTTGATGGCGTAGAGGAAGTAGTAGAGCAGGTTGTCGAAGTTGGGGCAGGGGAAAGAATTGAGGAAAAGCAACCCTTCATCGCCTGTTACACAGAGGTCGAAATTTCCGTTGCGCACATGGAGCAGGATATGGTGGGCAAAGCGTTTGTAGGTCTGTGATACCCTGAATACTTCGCGTATGAGGCAGGCATAGACACTCAGGAAACCTATCTGTTCGTCCTGGCAGAACATATCCTGCGCGGTACGGAGGTAATTGGGATTGAAGGCGGTGAGGATATAACTGCGGGTGTTCGGTTCGAGTTCGCAGGTGATGCATTCCCTGCCGTTTAGGTGAAATAGTGAATCCAGATAGGCCTTGCCGTGTTCGGCTTCATAGAGTTTTTCGGGAATCAGCGTGGATTTGAAATCGGGAACGCTGAAAATGCGTTTGCCGTAAACGAAAGAGGGGTCGAGCAATTTCTCGTATTCCACGAGTTCCTGCAGGCTGGCGGAAAAACTTTGCCGTGAATCCAGCCGGTAGGATGCCAAGGCGAGCGGATTCCGGTTTTCGATGCTGCTGATGCCCAAATCCAGATGGTATTGTTGCAGGCTCACGCAAAGCCGCAGGTGGCTGTCGCTGTAGTTCGACAGGTTTGGATTTATGTTGCGTTTAAGACAGGTTATATTCGCTCCCATAGTGCTGTTGTTACTCAAACGCCCCGTTCACAGGCTTGCGGACGGGGCGTTTCTTGCGGCGGTTCGGGTTGCCTTATTCCCAGTTACCTTCGGTAATGGCTTCGGTCATGCTGCCCACCTTGATGCCGGGATACCGGTTATAGGTCTTTTCTTGGGCAATCTTGTTCGTGATCTGTTGTTCGTTCAAGCCTTCGAGCAGGTGTTCGTAAAGCACCTTGGCTTCAAACACGGGCACTTGGTAGCCGCTCTTGGAGATGAAGCCGGCCTCCATTTCGATCATCTGGCCCGATTGGTTGAAAGGAACGCGCATGAGCTGGTTCAGGAAGGCTTCCTTGTCGGCTTCGTGTTCGGGGAAGAGCACGGCAAAGGCGTTTTCGGTAAAGGTTTCGCGGGAAACAATGCCTTTGGCCACGGCTTCTTCTTCGGTAAGGGAGTCGGGTACGGTACCGATCATCTTTACGTAAGGAACTTCGCCTTCACGAAGGAACGCGATTAGGCTGTCGCCCGTAGGTATGTAGCTTCCGAAGGATTTCTTGTGTTCTTGCTGAACTTTGCGGATATCTTTCATCTGTTGCACCAGAACGGCCTTGCGTGCGTCCACATCGCGGTTAAAGTTTACCGGCTGCATGATGCTGCGGTAAATGAGGAACGCCAATACAATGGCAACAACAATCAAACCCGCCTGAATGGCGATTTTAACACTGTTTTTCATTTTGCGTGTTTCTTTTTAGCGGTGGCAAATGTAGCGAAATTTTTTGTGTCGCGCAACGAGGGGGCGCGTAGCTGGATTTGTAACGGAAATTCGTTAAATTTGCCTTTTTCGTGCCGTTGGGTAAAATCGGCGCGGTTTATGTTGAAAAGAGTAAGCGAAATATATGGAAGCGCAAGTCAATCTTAATTCCGAGACCGGCCGCCTGCGGGCGGTGGTGTTGCACAGACCCGGTCCCGAAATCGAAAAAATGACCCCTGCTACGATTCACAAGGCCTTGTACAGCGATCTGCTGGGCATGGAATCCGCCCAAAAGGAATACCGGCAGCTGGAATCCGTTTTGGGGCAGGTATGTACGCCTTTCTACATCGATGACCTGTTGGCGGAAGTGCTCGAAAAATCGCCCGAGGCGCGTCAGTTCCTTATGCAGAAGATAGCCAAGGCCGCCCATGCCGCGGGATTGGAGGAAACCTTGCCCGTGATGTCGCCTGTCGAATTGGCCAAAGCGATGGTGCAAGGCGTGGCGGGCACGGATTTCAATCCGCTGTACAACCTTTATTTTACGCGCGATATCGGTGTCTGCTTCAATTCCCGCGCCATGCCTACCCACATGGCCACCCAGGTGCGGTCGCGCGAAATTTTGATTACGGATCTTATCTACCGCTATCATCCCGTGTTCACTCGGAATAAATCCCATCTGAACCCTTGGGACAGTGTGCCGGCCTGCACACGTCTGGAAGGCGGCGATTTCCAGGTGGCGGCGCCCAATGTGTTCGTAATCGGGCAGGGGGCGCGTTCCAACCGCAACGGGGTGGATGCCTTTATCGCGCTCAAACGCAAGGAATGCGATCTGTTCTACGTCATCACGCAGGAACTGCCGTTCGAGCCCGAATCGTTCATTCATCTCGACATGGTGTTCACTTTCCTGAGCCGCACCCACTGCATGGCCTACAAGCCGCTTATCTTAGACGAGAACCATTATGCCACGCGCCTTTTGAAAGTGGAGAACGGCGTGGTGCATGAAAGCCTTTGCGCCAATATCTTCGAAGCCCTCCATACCTTGGGCTACGACTACCAGCCCATTTACTGCGCGGGCGGCGATGCCATGTACCAAGAACGCGAACAATGGCACAGCGGCGCCAATTTCTTTGCTTTCGCGCCGGGAAAAATCATGGGCTACGGACGGAACAGCTACACGATAGAAGCCTTGTCGAACGCCGGTTTCGAGGTGGTGGACGCCTGGGATGTGGTTGCGGGCAAAGTGGCGGTGGATACCGAAGACGAAAGCCGGCCTACGGTCTATACGATAGAAAGTTCGGAACTGGTGCGCGGGGGCGGCGGCTGCCGTTGCATGA
>CAYVJX010000174.1:0-2873 GCA_964451895.1 uncultured Bacteroidaceae bacterium
CTATACCTGTGCCCGCCACCGAAGAAATCAAGACGAAAGGAAGGTCGGCGGGAAGTTGCTTCCTGAGCGCGGTTTCGGTTTTCTTTTTCTCTGCGGGAGAGAGCAGGTCGCATTTGGTTACGGCCAATACCCGTTGTTTGTCCAAGAGTTCAGGGTTATATTGCTCGAGTTCGTTGAGCAGGATTCCGTATTGGGTCGCGATGTCTTTCTCTTCGGAAAGACTGGCCATGAAAAGCAGCACCGCGTTGCGCTCTATATGGCGCAGGAAGCGCAGTCCTAGACCTTTCCCTTCGGCGGCGCCCTCGATGATGCCCGGAATGTCGGCCATCACGAACGATTTGCCGTCGCGGTAGCCCACCATGCCTAAGTTGGGCACGAGCGTGGTGAAAGGGTAGTCGGCGATTTCGGGCTTGGCGGCAGAGACCACCGACAGCAAGGTGGATTTGCCGGCGTTGGGAAATCCCACTAATCCCACATCGGCCAAAATCTTGAGTTCTAGGATTTTCCAGGCTTCTATGCCTTCTTCGCCGCTTTGGGCGTATTTGGGGGTCTGGTTGGTGGCCGATTTAAAAAAGTCGTTGCCTTTGCCGCCGCGCCCGCCTTTCATCAGAATCACTTCCTCTCCGTCTCGGGTCACTTCGGCTTCCACCTCGCCCGTCTCGGGGTCGCGCACGATGGTGCCCAGGGGCACTTCCACATAGATGTCCTTGCCGTCGGCGCCGGTCATGCGGTTTTCGCCGCCGTTGCCGCCGTTTTCGGCAAACAGGTGTTTGGTGTATTTGAGGTGAAGAAGTGTCCACAGTTGGGCGTTGCCTTTGAGGATGATATGGCCGCCGCGTCCGCCGTTGCCGCCGTCGGGACCGCCTTTGGGCGTTTTCTTGCTGCGGTAGAAGTGCATGGAGCCTGCCCCGCCGTTGCCCGAGCGGAAAAAAATCTTGACGTAGTCTACAAAATTGGAAGTCATGGCGTGTTCGCTGTTTGCGCAAAGTTACGCTATGGCGGCGATTTTACAAGGGTATTTGTTTATTCCGCAAAAATGTCTATCTTTGCCCTCCCGAACAAAAACGGCGCGATAGCTCAGTTGGTAGAGCAACGGACTGAAAATCCGTGTGTCACTGGTTCAATTCCAGTTCGTGCCACACCAAGCCGAGCCTCCATGCGGAGGCTCGGCTTTTTTTTTGTATAACGGTAGCTCGTCTTTTTTTTGTATCTTCGTTTTTCCTAAAAAATAAAGGATATGAAAAAACTCTTTTTCTTTTTTGCGCTGTTGATGGCGATGTTTTTCGCCACAAACGCCCTTGCCCAGCAACACGTGTATATAAATGACCCCTGCATCGAGGGAAAACCCAGCATGGAATGGTGGAATCCGAACCGCGTGTCGAAAATCGGTGCCGTCACTCCCGTCGTGAGCTCTGAACCTTGGGCGGCGTGGTTCTACGATGCCAAATACCAGATTTTCGGTCAAGGCAGTGAGACTACCGACAGGATAGAGGGACTCCAGATTGTCGAATCCAATCCTTTCCACGTGGATGAGACGGGTGATATGTTTTTCTGGATGGATTACTATGTGCTTACGCTGGCGAGCAGCAATATGCGGAATTTCGGCGTGCGTATGCGGCTCAACAGCGGCAATGAATGGGATACTCTCTTCGCTATTCGTCCGGAGGGCGGTGTCTTTCCATCCTATTACAATTACGGTGATGGCTATCCAGGAGAGGTGAAAGTTTCCATCGGCGACAAATATAACGGTAAGAACATGGTTCTTCAGATTTTCTTCTACAACGATGCCCTTGCCGACGATGCTTTCATTATGGCATTCAAGAATGTCCGGCTGGCCTCCTATGGCACCGAACCTATGATTGAAACCGAACTCCTTTCCCGTCGGTTCGCCAGCGGAGATACGTATAAGGCTACCTTGAACTGCATCAATCAAAGTCTTACGCCTCTCACGAGCATCGAATATGCCTATTCCGTCAACGGAAAGGCCGAGAAGAAACAGTCGGTGTCGTTCGCTGACACCCTGAAAGGTAAGGGAGCCGTCGCCGCTATTGATTTCGATATTGATATTACTGAGGCCGACATCGATACGACGAACCGGATTCTGCTTTGGCCGGTGGCCGTCGATGGAGAGGCCTATGCCGCAAATGAGGGCGACACCCTTGACTTCACCCTCACCGTGGTGGACGATGCCCGTCTGGACCAAGATTATGTGCCTCTGATGGAATGCTTCACTTCGGCTACCTGTCAGCCTTGTCGTCAGATGAACCCCTATCTGAATCCGGTTTTGGCCGAACTGAAAAACGCGGGCAAACTCAATGTGGTGAAATATCAGATGAATTATCCTTTCAGCGGCGATAGATACTATATTGCGGGCAACGGTACTCGTGGCACTTACTATAAAGTTACCGCCGTTCCTACCCTTATCTTCAGCGGAGCGGAAAGACCTATTGCAGATTGGGGGGCTACCACCTACAACGGGTTGATGTTCGAACTGCGCCAAAGGGCGGAGGCCGCTTCGCAGAACAAGGCGTTCTTCACCATTAAGGTGAACAAGGCCGAAGTGACACCCGATTCCACTGTGGAACTTGCATTCGATGTCATCTCGCATCTTCCCGGTCTTCAGCGTATGACTATCCACGCGGTGGTGATAGAGGGAACTGTGTATGGAAACAAGGTTTCGAGTGCGGAAAAGGATTTTCACTATGTCAATATGGCGTTCGCTACGCCCGTAGCGGGAAAAACCAACTATTTCGTGCGGGACACGGTGGTCGACTATTCCTATTCCGTGAAGATGAAGAACACCAATATGGAAGAACTCAGCGATTTGCAGGTGGTGATTTTCGTGCAGGATCCCACCGACAATTATATCTACC
>CAYVJX010000175.1:0-2864 GCA_964451895.1 uncultured Bacteroidaceae bacterium
TTGTTCAACAATACGGCCTATCTGGTGCTTTACCTCGTGCTGATTCTCGCCCTGGGCATCCACTTGGTGCACGCATTCCCTTCGGCATTGCATACGCTCGGGCTCAACGGGCCTTGCTACGACAGGCCTGTCAAATGCATCGGCGCGGTATATGCCGTGATTGTGGTGCTGATGTTCTGGGCGGTGGCGATAGGCATGAATATTCTTTACTAACCGAAAAAAACGCAACGATATATGAGCAAGTTAGATTCCAAGGTTCCATCCGGGCCTTTGGCGCAGAAATGGACTAAATATAAGGCTGAACAGCATTTGGTGAACCCTGCCAACAAGCGCAAACTCGATGTGATTGTGGTGGGAACCGGTCTTGCCGGGGCTTCGGCGGCCGCCTCTTTGGGCGCGTTTGGTTTCAATGTAAAGATATTCTGCATCTCCGACAGTCCCCGCCGGGCGCACTCCATTGCGGCGCAAGGCGGTATCAATGCGGCCAAGAACTATCAGAACGACGGCGACAGCATTTACCGTCTTTTCTATGATACCATCAAGGGCGGCGACTACCGCGCCCGCGAAGCCAACGTGTATCGTCTGGCGGAAGTGAGCAACGATATCATTGACCAGTGCGTGGCGCAGGGGGTTCCTTTCGCCCGCGACTATGCCGGTTATCTCGACAACCGCTCTTTCGGCGGCGCGCAGGTTTCGCGTACTTTCTACGCCCGCGGCCAGACCGGACAGCAGCTGCTTATCGGTGCCTACGGTGCTTTGAGCAACGAGATAGCCAAAGGAAGCGTCAAGATGTACGCCCGCCGCGAAATGATGGACGTGGTGGTGAAAGACGGCCACGCCTGCGGTATCATCTGCCGCAATATCGTGAACGGTGCGATTGAGCGCTATTCGGCGCACGCCGTGTTGCTCTGCACGGGCGGCTACGGAAACGTGTATTTCTTGAGCACCAACGCCATGAACAGCAACGGCAGCGCGGCATGGAAAGCCTATAAGAAAGGCGCTTTCTTCGCCAATCCCTGCTTTACGCAGATTCACCCCACCTGTATTCCCGTTCACGGCGATTACCAGAGCAAGCTCACGCTGATGAGCGAAAGTTTGCGTAACGACGGCCGTATCTGGGTTCCCAAAGAAAAAGAAGACGTGGAAAAACTCCGCAAAGGCGAGATCCGCCCCGTGGATATTCCCGAAGAAAAGCGCGACTACTATCTGGAACGCCGTTATCCGGCTTTCGGAAACCTGGTGCCGCGCGACGTGGCTTCCCGTGCCGCCAAAGAACGTTGCGACGCCGGTTTCGGCGTGAATGAAACGGGTCTGGCGGTATTCCTCGATTTCAAGAGCGCGATTGAACGCCTGGGCCGGAAGAAAATCGAAGAACGCTACGGCAACCTGTTCCAGATGTATCAGAAGATTACCGACCAGAATCCCTACGAAACCCCGATGATGATTTATCCGGCGGTTCACTACACGATGGGGGGGCTTTGGGTCGATTACGAATTGCAGACCACGCTGCCGGGCTTGTTCGCCTTGGGAGAAGCCAACTTCTCCGACCACGGCGCCAACCGTCTGGGTGCTTCGGCCTTGATGCAGGGGCTCTCCGACGGTTATTTCGTAATTCCCTACACCTTGCAGAACTTCCTTTCCTCGCATATCTCCGACGGCCCTGTCTCCACCGAAACGGCGGAATTCGAGCAGGCGGAAAAAGAAGTGAAGGAACGCATCAACCGTTTGTGCAACATCAACGGCAAGACCTCTCCCGATACATTCCACAAGCGTTTGGGTCATATCATGTGGGAAGGTGTCGGCATGGGACGTACCGCCAAGAGCCTTGAATGGGCGATTGAGCAAATCAAGGCCTTGCGTACCGAATTCTGGCGCGACCTGAAAGTGGTGGGTGCCGCCAACGAAATGAACCCCGAATTGGAAAAAGCCTTGCGCCTTGCCGATTTTCTGGAATTGGGCGAACTCATGGCCAAAGATGCCTTGCTGCGTGAGGAATCCTGCGGCGGTCACTTCCGCGAAGAACACCAGACCCCCGAAGGCGAAGCCAAGCGCGATGATGAAAGATTCATGCACGTTTCGGCTTGGGAATACAAGGGTGAGGAGGCCGAACCCGAACGCCACATCGAGCCTTTGGAATACGAAAACATCAAGGTGGCGGTGCGCAATTACAAAAACTAAACACGAAAAGAAATGAACTTTACATTAAAAGTATGGCGTCAGAGCGGTCCCAAGGCAAAAGGACGTTTTGAAACCTATCCCATAAGCAATATCTCGTCTGATTGTTCCTTCTTGGAAATGTTGGACATCCTGAACGAAAACCTCGTGAAAGAAGGCAAGGAACCCGTTTGCTTCGACCACGACTGCCGCGAAGGTATCTGCGGTATGTGCAGCCTCTATATCAACGGGCATCCGCACGGCCCCGACAGCCAGATTACCACTTGCCAGCTGCATATGCGCAAGTTCAAGGACGGTGATACCATCTACATCGAACCCTGGCGCAGCGCGGCTTTCCCCGTTATCAAAGACCTTACCGTAGATCGTCAGGCTTTCGACAAGATTATCCAGGCCGGCGGCTTCATTTCCGCCACCACGGGCGGTGTGCCCGACGGCAACGCCATTCCCGTGCGCAAGAAAGATGCCGATACAGCCATGGACGCGGCCGCCTGCATCGGTTGCGGCGCCTGTGTGGCGGCCTGCAAGAACGCTTCGGCCATGCTGTTCGTCTCCGCCAAGGTGTCTCACCTGGCGCATCTGCCCCAAGGCAAGGTGGAAGCCGCCGAAAGGGTCAAGAAGATGATCGCCAAGATGGATGAGCTCGGCTTCGGCAACTGCACCAATACGGGGGCTTGCGAGGCGGAGTGTCC
>CAYVJX010000176.1:0-2854 GCA_964451895.1 uncultured Bacteroidaceae bacterium
TGCGCGAAAAAATCGAAGAACTGCAAGGCGAATAGGCCATAGTGAAGCCGGTGCTGCCGGATGTTGAAGGAGCGGTTCGATGGCACGAATCGCTCCTTTTTTGTAACTTCGAATCTTAATTATGAACTCAGAAAAAAATCCTTTCTATTCCTGGCTTGCAGTTATCCTGGTGTTCTGCCTGGGATTGCTGGCGGGCGCGATGGTGATGCAGCGGCGTATGGCCAAGATACGGCCGGTCATCAATTATGTGCAGGGGTCGAAGATAGATGCGGTGATGCATCTTATCGACGAAAACTATGTGGATACCGTAAACAACGAAAAACTTGTTTCGGCAGGGCTCGAAGCCATACTGCACAGCCTCGATCCTCATTCGGTATATCTGCCGCCGCAGGAATTTGAAAAGGCGGAAGAAGACCTGCAGGGCAATTTTCAGGGCATCGGCGTGCAGTTCCGCATGATAGACGATACCGTTACCGTTATCATGCCTATCAGCGGCGGTCCGTCGGAAAAAGTGGGCGTTCTGCCCGGAGACCGCATTATCGTGGCGGGTTCCGATACCGTTTCGGGCAAGAGAATGAATACCGAGGAGGTGATAAAACGGCTCAAAGGCCCCAAGGGAACCAAGGTGCGGTTGGGCTTGCAGCGCGCGCAGACCGAGGGTTTGGTTTATGTGGAGGTGAAACGCGACGTGATTCCCACTTACAGCGTGGATGTGCATTTTGTGGTGGAGCCCGGCATCGGTTACATCAAGGTGAACAAGTTCTCCGCCACTACCGCCGATGAGTTCAGGAAAGCGATGAAAGACCTTGCCTCGGCAGGTGTGGACCGACTCATCATAGACCTGCGTTCCAACGGCGGCGGGCTTTTGACCGCCTGCCTCGAAATGGCGGATATGTTTCTCGATGCGGGTAAGCCCATTGTCTATACCGAGGGAAGAAACCGCCAGAGGCAGGAGGTAAGCGCCACGGGCAGGGGCCGGTACCGCGATATGGAACTGGTGGTGCTTATCGACGAATGGTCGGCTTCCGCCAGCGAGATTTTTGCCGGAGCGATACAGGACAACGACCGCGGGATTATCGTGGGGCGGCGTTCCTTCGGCAAAGGTCTGGTGCAGGAACAGATGGATATGCGTGACGGCAGTGCCTTGCGGCTTACGGTGGCGCGTTATTACACGCCTTCGGGACGTTGCATCCAGAAGTCGTATGCCGGCGGTTACAAAGACTACGAAGAAGACATGCTGCGCCGCTACCTGAACGGGGAAATGACCGGCACCGACAGCCTTTTGCGCGCCGACACGGTGAAATACCATACGCTGGGGGGAAGGGTGGTTTACGGCGGGGGCGGCATCGAACCCGATGTGGTGATGCCCTACAAGACCGACAGCCTGTTCGTTTATCTCAACCGCCTTTCCAACGGCGGTCACACCTATGGTTTCTCGTTCGACTACACCAATAAGAACAGGGCGCGGCTCAAAGCCGAATATCCTTCCGCCGAAGCCTTTACGCGGCGTTTTGAAGTGAGCGATGCTCTGTTTGAGTCCTTTTTGCGCTATGCCGAACAAAAGGGACTGCCGCGCCATGAGGCGAGCATCGAAAAATACGGCGACAATATGCGGCTCACGCTCAAAGCCCTCATAGGGCGCGACCTGTACGATGATTTGGGATTCTATCCCACCTATCTGCAACGCGATGATGATTTTACCCAAGCATTGGAAATATTGCATAAAAACCGATAGCCATGAAAAAACGGATGCGTCTTTTGCTGCCGCTCGGCGCGGCGGCTCTGATGGCGGCCTGTACCGCCCCGCAGCAAGAACTTTTGCTTGCTGAATTTGCCGGAAACGTGCAGGATGATGTTTATGTCACCTTGGTGCCGCTTACCGAAACCGACAGCGTGTTTACCGACACCATTGCCCTGCAAGACGGCAGGCTGGTGCTGGATATGGAAATTACCGCGCCCACCGAAGTAACGCTTGAATTGGGCAAGGACCGCAAGGCATACGGCCGGCGCAGGCCCGCCGCTTCGGAAGCCTACCGCATCAACTTTCTGTTGCAGCCGGGCGAAAAGGTGCGCATAAAGGCCAACTATGAAGAAGACTTTTTGAAATATGAGCTGTCCGGTTCCAAGGTCTTGAAGGCGCAGAGCGATCTGCGCAACCGGATGCGCGCCGAATACGTGCGTTTGGGCGTGCTCTACGACCAGATTGTAAAGGCTATGGAAAACGGGGTGGAAAATGCCGATGAAGCCTTTATCGACAGCCTGTACGAAGCCTATGGAGAAGCCAACATCCAAAAAGCGGAGGCCTCTTTGCACTATATCAAGGCCCATACGGAACAGCTGCTTTCGGCTTTCCTGCTGCTGAAGCACCCTGACCGCGACACGTTCCTGAACTACCTGCCTGTTTTAGACAGCACGGTGGTGAAAGGAGCGTTGGAAGAACGGATAGAGCAGGTTCGCCGCAACGCCGAACACATGCGCCTGGTGCGGCAGAATGAAGAACGGCTTGCCCCCGGTGCGTCCGCTCCCGATTTTACGCTCTACGACCTGAACGGCAAGGCGGTTTCCCTGAGCGATTTTTCCAACCGTTATGTAGTGCTCGATTTTTGGGGAACCTGGTGCCCCTGGTGCGTGAAAGGCGTGCCGCAGATGAAGGAATATCACGCCAAACATAAAGGCAAGGTAACGTTTATCAGCATTGCCTGCCGCGACCATATCGAAAAGGTAAAGGCTTTCGTTCAGAAAGAAAATATTTCCTGGCTGAACCTCATGAACGGCAAGGAGGATTCCGATATTGCGCTGATGTATGGCGTGAGCGGCTATCCCACCAAGATTCTGCTGGCGCCGGGCATGAAAG
>CAYVJX010000177.1:0-2830 GCA_964451895.1 uncultured Bacteroidaceae bacterium
CGCGTCGTCGGTAAAGAGCCGCATGATGCCGTTGAATCCGAAACCGTAGCAGAGCGTGAACGCCAGCCCGATGCCTAATCCCCACAGAAAGACATAGCGCACCGTTCTGCGCTTTTCCTGCCGTTCTCCGCTGCCGGTGAATTTGCCGCAGAGCGCCTCGGCCGCATGCGCGAAGCCGTCCATCGCGTAGGAATAGAAAATAAAGAACTGGTAGAGCAGCGTGTTCAGCACCAGGATTTCATTGCCGAAACGCGTGGAACGCGCTGTAAAGAACCCGAACACGGCGATAAGCAGCAGCGTGCGCAGGAAAATATCCGAATTGACGTTCAGAAAGCGTTTCAAGGCCTTGAAGTCTGCGATGGCCCGCCACATAACATGATAGGGCATTTTGGCAAGTTTCTTGACGGCAAACACAATATAGAGCAGCAGCCCCGTGTATTGCGCCAGCACCGTGCCCGCCGCCACGCCGTCGGAACCGAAGTGATATACGAAAATAAAGAGGTAATTGAACCCGATGTTGGCGATGTTGACGAAAATGGCTACCCACATGGGCGTTTTGGAGTCCTGCATGCCGATAAACCAGCCGGCATAGGCAAATGCGGCAATCGAAGCCGGAGCCGCCCAGATGCGGATTCGGAAATAGCGGGCGGTGGCTTCCGCCAACTCCGCGTCGGGCGCGGCGGCAGAAAGGGCGATGCGGAGAACGGGCGTTTGCAGCGCCCACAGCAGCAATCCCCCCAGAAGAGCGATAAACAGCCCCCGGAACAAGGTCACCACGCATTCATCCATACGGTTGGCGCCGTAGGCCTGCGCCGTAAAGCCGCAGGTTCCCATGCGCAGGAATCCCAGCGCCCAGTAGATGAAATTGAAGATCATCGCGCCCAACGAAATGGCGCCCATGGCGGTGAGGCTGTTCATCCGGCCCATCATCGCAAGGTCTATCGCGCCCAACAGCGGTACGGTGACGTTGCTGATAAGGTTGGGAACGGCCAGGCGCAGAATCTGCCCGTTCAAGGCTCGCCGGGTGAGGGTGGGAATGGTTTGCACGATGCCGTGTTTTTAAGCCATAAAAAACGCCCCGGCCAGGCAGGGCGTTGTAGGATTAGCGGGTAGCCAGAAACTCGGTTACGTTCTTTTCGATGCGTTCGGCCAGATGCGCCGTGTCGGCTTTCTGGAACTTCAATCCCGTGATGTGTTCGTAGAGTTCGATATAGCGGTCGGAAACCTGCTGCACGAACTCGTCTGTCATTTCGGGCACCTGTTGGCCGGCCTGCCCTTGGAATCCGTTGGAGATAAGCCATTCGCGCACGAATTCCTTGGAAAGCTGGCGTTGCGGTTCGCCCTTGGCCTGGCGTTCCTCGTAACCGTCGGCATAGAAATAACGTGAGGAATCGGGCGTATGGATTTCATCGATCAACACAATCTGCCCGTCGCACTTGCCGAATTCGTATTTGGTATCCACCAGGATCAGGCCTTTTTCGCGGGCCATTTCCTGTCCGCGCGCAAAGAGCGCCAGCGTGTATCTTTCCAGTTGTTCGTAGTCTTGGCGGCTCACCAGCCCGAGCGCGAGGATGCGTTCTTTGGAAATATCCTCATCGTGCCCCACATCGGCTTTGGTGGTGGGGGTGATGATGGGGCGGGGCAGCGGGTCGCTTTCCTTGAGTCCGTCGGGCAGTTTCTCGCCGCACAGTTCGCGTTTGCCTGCCTTGTATTCGCGCCATGCGTGCCCCGAAAGATATCCTCTCACCACCATTTCCACCTTGAAGGGTTCGCAGAACTTGCCCACCGTCACCATGGGGTCGGGTGAGGCGATTTTCCAGTTGGGCAGGATGTCGGCGGTGGCGTCCAGAAAGTAGGAGGCAATCTGGTTCAGCACCTGGCCCTTGAAAGGAATCCCCTTGGGCAGCACCACATCGAAGGCCGAGATACGGTCGGAGACGACCATGGCCAGATATTTGTCGTTGATATTGTAAACGTCGCGGACTTTGCCCGTGTAGAGGCTTTTCTGTCCGGGAAACCTGAAATCAGTCTTTACCAATGCTTGATCCATGATCGTATGTGTTTTTTTAGTTTTCCATAAAGCCGTTTTCCTTCAGAAACGCCAGCAGTTTCTGCGAAATGGCCACGTTGTCTTTCTTGGGATAACGTTTCTGCGTAAAGACCTGCGCCAGATTGGGCAGGCCGTTTTCCTGCAACAGGCGGCGGGTCAGTTCCGAATGGTCTTTTTCGGCGAACTGCTTCCGTATATCTTCATCCGTTTCCTGACGGTATTTCTCGTAGTGCACCACGGCCTCGAGCGGCAGGCGGTCGGTGCGTTCAGGCTGTTCGTCGGGATAGCCGAGCGTGATGGTGGTGATCGGCACCACCCCTTGCGGCATCTCCAGTGCCTGTGCGATTTCCTTGGCCATGTAGAGCGTGGTTCCAAGGTAACAGAGCCCCAGTCCGTAGGCTTCGGCGGCTATCGAGAGGTTCTGCGCGAAAAGCATCGAATCCACGCAGCCGCATACGAACCACAGGAAATTGTCGTATGATTTTTCCGCGCCGTGGAGGGTGCACCAGCGGTGGAATTTCGCCACGTCGGCGGCCACGGTGAGCACCACGGGAGCCTGTTTTATCATGGGCTGGTGGAAGTGCAGGGGCGAGAGTTTTTCTTTCATCTCCGCACTGCGGGTAACCACCACGCTATATACCTGCATATTGCCGGTATTGGATGCCCTTGTGCCGGCTTCCAGCACCTTGTCGAGGATTTCCTGCGGAATCTCCTTGTTCTGATATTTGCGTATGCTCCGGTGGTTGAGAAGCAGCGAAAGGGTTTCTTGCGGGTTCATGG
>CAYVJX010000178.1:0-2766 GCA_964451895.1 uncultured Bacteroidaceae bacterium
TAAAACCCTACGCCCGCACCAACTTCAACCTGCCTACGGCCTTTCCCCTCGATGCGGGTCTCAAAATATGCCTCACGCTCAAATGAAAGAATCTGTTGAACAAGCTTTGCGCATAGCCCTTTTGGGTTACGGCCGAATGGGCAAGGAAGTGGAAGCCGCCGCCCTGCGGCAAGGCCACCGGATTGTGGCGAAGATAGACAACGAAAGCGATTGGAACGAGGCCGAGGCCTTGGCGCAGGCCGATGTGGCCATCGATTTCTCGATTCCCGACACCGCACCCCAAAACATAAGCCGTTGCTTTGACCGCAAACTGCCCGTCGTGGTGGGCACTACCGGCTGGCAACACCGCCTGCCCGAACTCAAAGCCCGTTGCCTGCGCGAGAAACAGGCGCTTTTCGTATCCGCCAATTTCAGCATCGGGGTGCATATCTTTATGTCGGCGGCGCGGTTCCTGGCTCAAAAGATCAACACGCAAGGCGGCTACACGCCCCGAATCGAAGAGATACACCATATCCACAAGTTAGACAAGCCCAGCGGCACGGCGCTCGTGCTCAAACAGAACGTGCTGCCGCAACTGGACGGCCTGCAGGATATAGAAATCCTCTCCCGGCGCGAGGGCGAGACGGTGGGCGTTCACCGGCTCCTGTTCAGTTCCGATGCCGACACGCTCGAACTGGTTCACTCGGCTAAAAACCGCGGAGGCCTGGCCTCGGGTGCGGTTCAAGCTGCCCAATGGCTGCACGGAAAAACGGGATTTTTCGGAATGGAAGACATGTTAGGTTTTTGATGCCATGCGGAAGTTCATCTATTCGCTTATCGTGCTGAGCCTCGCCATAACCCGTTTTCAGGCTCAGGTTCCCTACCCCTCCTATGCCGACCTGCATTCTCCGCAAATCGACAGCCTGCTCAAAACCATGAGCCTGGAAGACATGGCGGCGCAGACCATCGTGCTGCGCTCCAAGGCCAAGCCTACCACGGAATACATCGTGCAGATGCGGCAACTGTTGTCGGGTCACACCTACGGCGGAGTCTGTTTCTTTGCCGGAACCACGCCCGATATGCTCACGCTGCAACAGGTCTATAAACAGGCTTCCCGAATTCCGCTGTTCATCACGATAGACGGGGAATTCGGCCCTGCCATGCGGCTCACCGACCTTAAGAAACTGCCCCGGCAACAGACCATGGGCGCGCTCGGCAACGAAGATCTGGTTTTTGAAGCCGGTCAGGAAGCCGGACGCCAATGCCGCCTGCTGGGCATCCAATGGAACTTCCTTCCGGTGGCGGACGTGAACAACAATCCCAAGAACCCGGTCATCAACACCCGTTCTTTCGGAGAAGACCCGCAAACGGTATCACGCCTCTCGGCGCTCTTCCTGCAAGGCATGCAAAGCCAGGGTGTGATGGGTTCGGCCAAGCATTTCCCCGGACACGGCGATACCGAAACCGACTCGCACAAAGCCCTGCCGCTTATCCGGCATACGGCAAAGATTATCGACAGCATTCATCTGCCTCCGTTCAAGAACCTCATTGCCCAAGGCGTGGAAAGCGTGATGGTGGGACACCTGAACCTGCCGGCCTACGACAGTTCGGGGCTACCGGCAAGCCTTAGCCCGCGTGTGGTAACGGGGCTGTTGCGTCAGGAACTCGGCTACCGGGGGCTTATCGTTACCGACGGGCTCGAGATGGAAGGGGTTCGCCTGGCCTTGCAGAAACTGCCCGGATACCAGAGTTTCGGCGAAGGCATGATTGAAGTGCAGGCCTTGAAAGCCGGTTGCGACGTACTGTTGCTGCCCGTCAATCCGGCCGCCGCTGTAAAGGCCATCGCCAAGGCCGTGCAGAAAGGCGTGTTGCCGCGCGAACGCCTGGAAGATGCCTGCCGCCGCATTCTCTACTACAAGACCCGCGCCGCGTTCCTTGCGGATTACCAAAACTATCCCTCCGCGCAGACCATGCGCAACCTGCCGGCTTTCCTGCGCGACACGCTCAACGGCCAGGCCAATTCGGAATTGCTGCAAAGCATCTACAACCAGGCCGTGACCCTGTTGGAGAACGACCGCGGCATTCTGCCGATCTCGCTTTGGGAATACCCCGATAAACTCTGCCTTTCCATCGGCGACGGCAAGCCGGGCGCCTTCTTTAAGGAACTTCAGCGATACGACAGGAACCTCAAGCAACTGAACCTCCACCGGGATTTCAACCCGGCCTTGCCCGATGATTCCGCTTTCATGCAACAGTTCGCCGGTTACGATCTGGTGGTTGTCGGCATCACCAACACCAACTATTCGCCGGCCAAAAACTACGGCATCACGCCGCAAAGCGTGAATCTGGTGCGGAAGCTGCAGAACGCGGGCATCCGGGTGGTGCTTGCCGTGTTCGCTCCGCCTTACGCCCTGGCTCCTTTCTATGATATGAACCGCATCCGCGCCATCCTGTGCGGGTATCAGGAAACCGAAGAAAGCCAGAAGGCCTGCGCGGAGATTATCTTCGGAGCTTTGTCCGCGCGCGGAAAACTGCCGGTAACCATCGACCGATATTGGAATGCCGGTCATGGCTATTCCACCCGCGCCGACCGGCTGCACCACAGCCGCCCCAAAGACGCGGGATTGAACGGGCGTTGCTTTGAAAAAATCGACTCACTCGTGCAGCTCGGCCTGGAAATGCGCGCCTATCCCGGTTGCCAGGTGCTGATTGCCAAGAACGGCGCGGTGGTTTACGACAAATGTTTCGGCACCGCCACCTACGATTCGCTCTCGCCCGCCGTGCAGC
>CAYVJX010000179.1:0-2726 GCA_964451895.1 uncultured Bacteroidaceae bacterium
TCTGCTTGATAGCGGCGCAGGCCTCATCCAATTTGGCTTCTGTTTTCTGGAGGTCGATGATGTGGATCCCGTTCTTTTCGGCAAAGATATAGGGAGCCATTTTGGGATTCCACTTTCTTCTGAGGTGGCCAAAGTGCACACCTGCATCGAGCAATTGCTCAAAAGATACTTTAGACATGATATTGCGTTTTGTTTACTTTCACTAAAATCAATCATCCGGTAGCCTTTTCTGGATCCGGACAATTTGGATGCTAAACGGGCGGCAGACCCTAAGGCAAAAGCACCGGAGAGAATCGGGAAACGACCCTCTCCGATAGCCTTGCATATACTAACGCTTGCTGAACTGGAAGCGTTTGCGTGCTTTGGGACGACCCGGTTTCTTTCTTTCCACCATACGCGGGTCGCGGGTCATAAGGCCTTTGGCTTTGAGGGCGGGCCTGTGTTCGGCATCGATTTCGCAAAGGGCGCGGGCGATACCCAAACGGAGGGCTTCCGCCTGGCCTCTTACGCCACCACCGTCCAAGTTGGCCTTGACGTCGAATTGGTTGAGGGTTCCGGTTACCTCAAAAGCCTGATTCACCACATATTGCAAAATGGTGGTAGGAAAATAGGTTTTGTAATCTTTTCCGTTAACCACAATGTTTCCGCTGCCGGCGGTAAGATATACACGGGCAACGGCGGTCTTTCTTCTACCTGTCTTATTGGTAACTTCCATGGCTATTACTTGAGGTCTTTAACGTTAATCAATGTGGGGTTCTGGGCTTGGTGCGGATGTTCGGCACCGGCATAGACGTGCAGGTTGCGGAACAACTGGCTTCCCAGAATGTTCTTGGGCAACATTCCCTTTACAGCGTGTTCGATAACGAAATAGGGTTTGCGTTTAAGCATCTGCGCCGGGGTGGCGAAACGCTGGCCGCCGGGATAACCGGTGTGGCGCACATAAACCTTTTCGTTGAGTTTCTTGCCGGTAAGACGAACTTTGTCGGCGTTGATTACAACAACATTGTCTCCGCAATCAGCGTGGGGCGTGAAGTTGGTCTTATACTTGCCGCGCAACAAAGAGGCAATTTCAGAGGCAAGACGACCGAGCGTCTGGTTTTCAGCATCAACCAAAACCCATTTCTTGTTGGCCGTAGCCCTGTTGGCCGAAACGGTTCTGTAAGTCAAGGTGTTCATTTTCAAACAATTTTCATCTTAATCCAATCGCACACAACGCGCAAAGGGAGCGCAAAGATAAAAGATGTTTTACTTTTAAACAACCCTCTGTTAAAAATTTTCTTCACGAGTTGTCAACACCAGCCACCCCAAAATGGCCAACTGCTATAATAAAAAACGGCCAACTGCTATAATGAAAAACGGCCAACTGCTATAATGGAAAATATATATTGTTTGAAAATTAATTAAATATGTTTATATTTGTGCTTTGAAAAATGTCACAAAAATGGAGCGAAATTATATACCGCGGGTGGCCGACCAACTGCTGGATGAAAAACTGGAAGCCTTGGGCGCCGTTCTGATTGAGGGACCCAAATACTGCGGAAAGACAAGCTTGGCTTGCCAACACGCCAAGAGCATCCTCTTTATGGCAGACCCCGAGACCAAAAGCCAGAACCTGTTTCTGGCACAAAATAACATATCCTTGCTTCTGAAAGGAGACACACCGCGCCTGATAGACGAATGGCAACTCGTGCCCGAATTGTGGGATGCCGTGCGCGGCGAGGTGGACCGTCGCGATGAAGACGGGCAGTTTATCCTTACCGGTTCCGCCGTGCCGGCCGACACATCAAGGATATTCCATTCCGGTGCCGGACGTTTTGCCTGGCTACGGCTTCATACGATGAGCCTGTGGGAATCGGGCGATTCCTCGGGCGATGTGAGCCTGAAAAATCTTTTCTCCCGCGAAAACAAAGTGGAGGGCATAAGCAAAATTAGCGATATCGAATATTTGGCTTTCATTGCCTGCCGTGGCGGGTGGCCGAAGGCGGTCTTGAAAGGTCAGAAAAAATCGGCTTTGGTGCAGGCCGAAGAATATTTTGAAGCCGTGGTGCAGAGCGACATCTCCCGTGTGGACAACGTGGAACGCAACTCCGAACTTACCCGCCGCCTGATGCGTTCCCTTGCGAGAAACCAAGGCTATTCCACGCCCATCTCCACGTTCTTGGCCGATGTGAACACCCATACAGGTTCTCAGACGAGCGAGCAGACAGTGGCATCCTACCTCCATGCACTCAAAAAAATATTCGTGGTGGAAGATGTTTTGGCATGGAATCCCAATCTACGTAGCCGAACCGCCATCCGCACCTCGGACACCCGCTATTTCACAGACCCTTCCATTGCCTCGGCCGCGCTTGGCCTGGGCCCCCAAGACCTTATCAACGACCTCTCTACCTTTGGCCTGATTCTTGAAACACTATGTATCCGCGACTTGCGCGTATATGCCGGACCTATCGGGGGAAGCATTTACCATTACCGCGACAAGAACGGGCTTGAATGCGATGCCGTGGTGCACCTCAAAAACGGCAAATATGGCCTGGTGGAAATAAAATTGGGCGGTGAAACACTGATAGAAGAAGGAGTGAAGAGTTTAAAAAAACTGGCAGGAAAGATAGATACCGACCGCATGCAGGCACCCTCTTTCCTGATGGTGCTTACCGGCCTCGGACAATACGCCTATCAAAGAACTGACGGCATTTTCGTAGTGCCGGTGGGTTGCCTGAAACCTTAAT
>CAYVJX010000180.1:0-2722 GCA_964451895.1 uncultured Bacteroidaceae bacterium
CACCAATACCATGAACGCCTTTAACAACAAGTGATATGCCTCCGTCTTCCTGGTTAAAAAGACTTTTGCGCCGCAAGAACGAAAACGGAAATTCCGTTCCCGAACCTCCCAAAGAATCCGACCCGACCGGCACGCCGGATGTATCCCGATATTTTGAAGGGTTTTCCGAGATAGAAGCCAGCCAGATCATGACCCCGCGCGTGGATGTGGCGGGACTGCCGGTTTCGGCGAGTTTCGAGACCGTTATCGAAACGGTGCAGGAATCCGAATATTCGCGCCTGCCGGTTTTTGAAGGCGATCTGGACCATATCAAAGGTATCCTGTATATCAAGGATCTGATTCCCCACATGCGCCAAAGCGATGATTTCGCGTGGCAGAAACTGCTCCGCCCCGCCATTTTCGTGCGGGAAACACGCAAAATCGAGAGCCTGCTCAAAGAGTTCAAGAAAAAAAGACTGCACATAGCCATTGTGGTGGATGAATACGGCGGAACCAGCGGCATCGTTACCTTGGAAGACATTCTGGAAGAACTGGTGGGAGAGATCAACGACGAGTTCGACACCACCGAAGAAGAAAAGCTCTATCAGAACATCAACAAGGAAGAATATCTTTTTGATGGCCGGATGCCGGTTCACGACCTGTGCAAACTGCTGGAGAAAGACGACGATTACTTTGACCTGGACGGGGGCGATTACGAGTCGCTGGCGGGCTTCGTGCTGGAAAAGCTGGGCTATTTCCCCAACAACGGCACCCAGTTCAACTTTAAGGAATTTACCTTTACCATCGACGATACGGGTGAGAACCGCATTACACGGATAAGGATGAAAAAAAACCGGAATGAAGACTGATTTCCGTTCGGTATGGCGTCTGGCCGCTCTCTTAGGCATCCTGTGCCTGTGTTCCTGTAGGGAAAACTATACGCCCAAGCCGCGTTGCTATATGCGTATCAACCTGCCGCAAAAGGAATACCGCACTTTCGACACGGCCCGTTACCCCGCCTCTTTCCGGATGCCGGCCTACGCGCGGTTCGTGCCCGTGGAATCCTCCCGGAAACAGAAAAACACCTTGTGGGCGGATATCGTTTTTCCCCAATTGAACGCCGCCGTTTACTGCAGCTTTATCTTTCAGCCTGATTTAGATTCCTGCATCACCAACACGCTGTTCTTTATCCAGCGCCATATCTCCAAGGCCACCGGCGTGGATGAATGGGAAATCAACGAGCCCGCGCAAAGGAAATACGGATACCTTTACCATATCAAGGGCAACGATGTGGCTTCTCCCTACCAGTTTTACCTTACCGACAGCAACCGTTATTTCGTGCGCGGTTCGTTCTCGATAAACTGCACGCCCAACAACGATTCGCTCGCGCCCGTCATCCGTTTTGTCAAAACCGATATAGATACCTTGATCGCCAGCTGGAAATGGCGGTGATGAGCCAGACACTATATTAATAAAAATTGTATATTTGCCGTTCAAAACATCAAATATCCTATATCATGAAAATGCTTAATTTTTTCCTTATGGTCATGACATCAAGCCTTTTTTCCTGTGTGCGCATCGATTGCAGCAATCTTATCGACAAAACATACAGCATAACGGAGTTCGACGCCTTGGATGTTTCCCACGCTTTTGAAGTGGAGCTGATTCCTTCCGACCGGGAATCGGTGGAATTGAGAATCCCTGCCGACGCGGAAAAATATGTGGTGGTGGAGAAAAAAGGATCCAGCCTCCATATCGGCATGAAGAAAGGGAATACCTATCATTTCGTAAAACACAAAAAGGATTCGTACCTGAAAGCCTACGTTTCCTTTAAGGAAATGAAAGAAATCGTGGCCTCGGGAGCTTCCGATGTCGAGATGAAAGGCTCTTACGTGGTTCCGGAACAAAACATGAAGATAGACCTTTCGGGTGCCTCGGAATTTAAAGGCGATATACTGGAAGTTGACCGGCTGACAGCTGATCTTTCGGGCGCTTCGGATCTTAAAGGCAACCATTTTACGGTAAACCGGATCAAGCTTGACCTTTCGGGGGCTTCGGAACTGGATATAAAAGGAAGCGGCAACGATATGGAGATGGAATGCTCCGGTGCCTCGGAAGTGGATGCAGACAAGTTTCCGGTAAAGAATTTTTCGGGCAAGTTTTCGGGGGCTTCGGAAGCCGACCTGTACGTAACGGAAACTTTCTCTGGCAGCGCTTCGGGGGCTTCCGAGGTCAAGGTAAAAGGCCGGCCGCGCGTACTCAAGGCCGAAACAAGCGGGGCTTCCTCGATAATCTTTGAATAACGTTCCCTGGTTTGAATAGTCTTTCGACAACAAATTTGTGTACACTTTTTTGTACACAAATTTGTTGTCCACCTGAAATAACACTATCTTTGTGTTCTATAAGGAGGAAAAGACACATGGAAGCTTTATCTGTAAGAGATTATCGCAACAACCTTGCGGCCTCATTCGCAAAAGCGGATCAGGGCAAACAGGTGTTGATCCGACGCAAAAACAATCTCTATGCGCTTATCAGCGTTGGCAAAGAAGACCTGATGATTACGCCGGAACTCCAAAAACGCATCGACGAAGCCCGGAAGGAATTGGCCGAGGGCAAGACCCGTCATTTTTCCAGCGCGGCCGACATGCAAAAATGGCTGGATGAACTATGAGTTACACGATAGACCTTTCATCAAGAGCCGAAAAAGTCTTGAAGAAATGGAAAAAATCCAATCCCGCCGCAT
>CAYVJX010000181.1:0-2697 GCA_964451895.1 uncultured Bacteroidaceae bacterium
TCAAACTGGAAGTGTTCCAGCGGCTTGTTCTCGAAACCCTGCAGGAAGGCTTCCGCCTTGCAATGCGGCAATACCTGCAACGAATCGGGGTTGAGGTTGTCGAGGAACGTCTTGCCTTCTTCTACTTCGTCGGGAGCGGGCACTTTGAACAGGCGGTCGAACACACGCACTTCCACGTCTTGAGCGTGGGGGGCGGAAACCCAGTGGATGGTGCTCTTTACCTTGCGTCCGTCGGGCGAGTTGCCGCCGCGTGAAGCCGGGTCGTAGGTGCAGTGTATTTCGGTGATATTGCCTTGTCCGTCTTTTACCACATGCGTGCATTTTACAAAATAGGCGTAACGCAGGCGCACTTCGGTGCCCGGAGAGAGACGGAAGAATTTCTTGGGTGGATTTTCCATGAAGTCTTCCCGTTCGATGTAGAGTTCACGCGAAAATTTAACCTTACGTGTTCCCATGCTTTCGTCTTCGGGATTGTTGACGGCATCCAGCTCTTCGGTCTGGCCTTCGGGATAGTTGTCGATAACCAGTTTTACGGGGTTCATCACCACCATCACACGTTGGGCTTTCTTGTTGAGGTCTTCGCGCACGCACCATTCCAGAAGCGACACATCGATCACGTTGTCGCGCTTGGCCACGCCGATTTTCTCGGCAAAGAGGCGGATGGACTCGGGCGTGTAGCCGCGCCGCCGCAGCCCGCAGATGGTGGGCATACGGGGGTCGTCCCAACCCGATACATATTTTTCCTGCACCAACTGCAACAGCTTGCGCTTGCTCATCACGGTATAGCTGAGGTTGAGGCGCGCGAACTCTATCTGTTGGGGGGCGTGTATGTTCAAGGTACGGATAAACCAGTCGTAGAGCGGGCGGTGCACTTCAAATTCCAAGGTGCAGATGGAGTGGGTGATGCCCTCGATCGAGTCGCTTTGTCCGTGGGCGTAATCATACATGGGGTAGATGCACCATTTATTGCCCGTGCGGTGGTGCTCCTGATGGATGATGCGATACATGAAGGGGTCGCGCATGTGCATGTTGGGCGAGGCGAGGTCGCCTTTGGCGCGGAGGGTCTTGGCTCCGTTGGGAAATTCGCCCTTGCGCATACGCTCGAACAGGTCGAGGTTCTCTTCCACGCTGCGGTCGCGGTAGGGGCTGGGTTTGGCGGGCTTGGTGGGCACGCCGCGGTATTCGGAGGCTTCCTCCTGGCTCAAATCGTCCACATAGGCCTGTCCGTTCTTGATCATCTGCACCGCCCATTGGTAGAGCTGGTCGAAATAGTCGGAGGCGTAGTATTCGCCGTCCCAGTCGAAGCCCAGCCATTTGATGTCTTCCCGAATCGAATCCACGTATTCCACATCTTCCTTGGTGGGGTTGGTGTCATCGAAGCGGAGGTTGGTCTTTCCGTTGTATTTTTTGCCGATGCCGAAGTTGAGGCAGATGGACTTGGCGTGTCCGATATGCAGGTATCCGTTGGGTTCGGGCGGAAAACGCGTGTGGACACGGCCATCGTTCTTACCGTTCGCAATATCGTTTTCGATGATTTCTTCAATGAAATTCAGGGTCTTTTTTTCCGGTTCGTTGCCGGCTTCAAGGTTTTTCTCGCTCATGGTGGAAAATATTTAGCCCGAAATCCGGGCGCGCGTACAAAGATAGTGCAAATTTACACATTAGGGATGCCACGGTGCAGCGGGTTTCCCTGTTCGAAAAGGCCGAGGGAACATTCGGCCTCCTGGATAACCTTTACGATGTTCCGGAAACTGTCTTGGGCGGCATCATTGATGCAGATTTTGTTTTCGTAGAGGGTATAGTCCTTGCGGTGCGTGGTCGGGGTGATGTTGGGCATCAGCACATTGGCGGCGGTATATAGGGCATCCCGGCGACCATCGGGATGCAGGGTCCCCATGGCGGTGGTGGCGGCGATATTGATGTGCGGCATCAGCAGGCGCAAGACCGCCAGCGCGTTCAGATTCAGTTCGTATCGTTCTTCTTTGGAGGGAAGCAGATGCCGTTGTTCCCAAAGCGGAGTCTGTTTATGTTCGAGGTAAGGCCCCATGCCTACCATATCTACGCCCAGATTCTTTAAGAACAGCAGGTCGCGCGCCACTTGTTTCGTGCTTTGGAACGGCAGTCCTATCATGATGCCGCTACCCACATAATAGCCCGTTTCGCGCAGGCGGCGCAGGCAATCCAGACGTTCTTCGAAACTATGCCCTGCCGGATGCAGCCGGGCATACAAAGCCGGGTCGGAGGTCTCGATGCGCAGCAGATACCGTATCGCTCCGGCATCGTGCCAACGGCGGTAGGTATCTTCGCTCTGTTCGCCCAACGAAAGGGTGATGCCCAGTTTCCCGTCGCTTTGCCGCATGATTTGGCGCACAAGCTGTTCGATAAGGTCTGTAAAGGCTTCATCGCGGCGTTCTCCCGATTGCAGCACGATAGACCCGAAGCCCTCCTTATAGGCGAAATCCGCCGCCTGCAAGACTTCTTCGGGGCTAAGCGTATAGCGGTTCACGCAGGCGTTGGATTTTCGGATGCCGCAATAAAGGCAGTCTTTGGCGCAGATATTCGAAAACTCGATCAATCCGCGCAGATATACCTTGTTGCTCAGTTCGCGCAATCTGATCTTTTGGGCTTCCTGCCGTAAAGCCGCGGCCTGTTCGCCGCGCAGCGAAAGCAGTTTTACGATATTTCTCGGCTTGTTGA
>CAYVJX010000182.1:0-2697 GCA_964451895.1 uncultured Bacteroidaceae bacterium
AATGATGAGAATTTTAGTGGTGAACGACGACGGGATTTTCGCCCCGGGAATAAAGCATCTGGCATCCATCGCCGCCAAGTTCGGCGAAGTGGTGGTGGTGGCGCCCGACAGCCCGCGCTCCGGGCAATCGCACGCGGTAACCTTGGTGCAGCCGCTCCGGCTCAACGAGGTGGGGCAGGAAGGCAACATCCGCTATTTCAGTTGCAGCGGAACGCCTGCCGATTGCGTGAAACTGGCCATCAAGGTGGTCTATGGCGGCCAGCTGCCCGATTATATCTTTTCGGGCATCAACCACGGCAGCAACGCCTCCTCCAATGCCGTTTATTCGGGCACGGTGGCCGGCATGATGGAAGCCGCCCTTACCGGCGTTCCCTCCGTGGCGTTCTCGCTTACCGACCATTCGCTCAAGGCCGATTTCGCGCCCTTTCTGCCCTATGTGGAAAAAATCATGGCGGCCTGCATCCAATCGGGTCAAAAGAATATCTGCTGGAACGTGAACTGCCCCGACAGGGCGGAGCTCAAAGGCATCAAGGTATGCCGTCAGGCCAAGGCTTTCTGGGATGAGGATGCCGTGGAACGCACCGACCCGGCGCGCCGCAAATACTATTGGCTCATGGGCGATTTCATCAACAAGGATGCCGGAACGGATCACGATCTGTTCTACCTCGACGAAGGCTACATCACCCTTACGCCTTTCCATTTCGACTGGACGGATTATCCCGAACTGGAACGTCTGCAGAAAAGCGGATGGTTCTAAGGATTATTCCGCCAAGGATTCCGAGATGAGTTTTTTCAGTTCTTCCAAGGCTTCCGCTTCGGGCACGTTGCGTTTGGCGGCGATGCCTTGGCGGTAGAGGTTCACTTTGCCGTTTCCGCAACCGATATAGCCGAAGTCCGCGCCCGCCATTTCGCCCGGGCCGTTCACCACGCAACCCATCACGGCGATGGTGAGGTTCGGATAGTGGGGAAACATTTCCTTTACCTGCGCCAAGGCCTTTTGGATGTCGTATTTGGTTCTGCCGCAGGAAGGGCAGGCGATGAAGCGCGTTTTATGAAATTTGAGGCCGGCCGCCTGCAACAGGTCGTCCCTCAGCCGTTCTCCCTCCGAGGGGTCTTGCGTTTCGATACGGAAACCCTCTTTTTCTCCTTGCAACATCAGTTTTCCCAAACGGATGGCGGCTATGGTTTTCTGTTCTTCGGTCAGCGGATTCCCGCTAAAGTGCAGGTGTTTCTGTCCGCGGTCGGCCTGCGGCATTTTTTGTAACTCCTGGGCGGCCTCCACAATGCGTTTGGCCACGGGCACTTCGTTTTCGGGAGCTTCGGTAAGCGAGACCCGTATCGTGTTCCCGATGCCGTCGGCCAGCAGGCCGCCGATGCCGATGGCAGACAGCAGACGGGCGTCTTCGCCGTTTCCGGCCTCGGTAACGCCCAGATGCAGGGGATATATCAGGCCGTTCTGTTCCATTCTGCGGGCCAAGAGCCGCACTGCCCGGTCCATTACCTCCACGCGGCTCGATTTCATCGAGACCACGATTTGGTCAAAGCCTAAGTCATGGCAGATGCCGGTAAATTCCAGCGCGCTTTCCACCATGGCCAGCGGCGTGTTGCCGTAGAGGCTTATCATGCGTTCCGAAAGCGAACCTTGGTTCACGCCGATACGGATGGCCGTGCCGTGTTGCTTGCAGATTTCCAGAAGCGGAGCGATGCGTTGGCCGATACGCTGGCGTTCGGCCTGCTGTTCGGCAGGAGAAAATTCGGTCTTGCCGGTTTTGCGGTCGCAGTAGTTGCCCGGATTGATGCGCACCTTCTCCACAATCTGCGCCGCCACCGAAGCCGCTTCCGGCAAAAAATGTATGTCGGCGCAGAGCGGGTCGGTATAGCCTTTCTGAACAAGGCGGTTTTTGATGTTCTCCAGATTGCGCGCTTCTTTGAGGCCGGGGGCGGTGATGCGCACCAGCCGGCAGCCGAGGTCGAACAGGCGCTGGCTCTGTTCCACGGTGGCTTGGGTGTTGAGGGTGTCGGTGTTGGTCATCGACTGAATCACCACGGGATGGTTGCCCCCCATGAGGAGGTTGCCCACGCGCACCGTTCGGGAAAGAAGCGGAGATTTCATGCGGAGGGCGGATTAAGCGAGAAGTTTCTTCACGATGTCCGAAATCACCTTGCCGTCGGCTTTTCCCGCCAGGGCTTTGGAGGCCGCGCCCATTACCTTGCCCATGTCCTTCATCGAGGAAGCGCCGGTCTGTTCCATGATCTTCCTTACTTCCGCCTCGATTTCTTCGGGGCTGAGCTGTTTGGGCAGGTAGGCTTCGATAAAGCCGGCTTCCGCCAGTTCGTTTTCCGCCAGATCCGCGCGGTTCTGTTCGGTAAAGATGGCGGCCGATTCCTTGCGCTGTTTCACCATTTTCTGCAATATCTTGACGGCGGTCTCATCGCTCAGCTCGCCGTTGGCGTTCTTGGAGGTCTTGGCTTCCAGAAATTCCTTCTTTACGCCTCGGAGGGCGGCCAGCCTTACCGTTTCGTGCGCCAGCATGGCGGCCTTGATGTCGTTGTTTACCTGTTCGAACAAATCCATGATACTTGATTTTTGAGTGAAACAAATGCGTACAAAAAAAGCGTTGACTCCATCAACGCTTCCTTTCGAGGTCTCAAGCAGATTCGAACTGCTGTACACGGTTTTGCAGACCGTTGCCTAGC
>CAYVJX010000183.1:0-2661 GCA_964451895.1 uncultured Bacteroidaceae bacterium
GTCCGGCGCGTTTTGTGTATGAACACTATTCGGGGCTGTACGTGATGGCCAACGGTCAGGCTCTCTACGTAAACACCGGCTGCGGATTCAACGGCATTCCATTCCGCTTGGGAATGCGGCCTTGTTTTACTTTGTTTGAGTTATAGTTTTTATGTCTTTCTTTTTTCTTTGTGCGACAAAGAAAAAAGAAAGGACGCAAAGAAAAAAGAAAGCGCTCCTATGGCGGAGGGCAATTGGTGCTTGCCAAGGCTTCGGCCGCTCCCGCCCCCTACGCGCTAGGCCTGCGCTAATGGAATAACTTTCGAGGCTTTGCCTCGAAAGAACGCGCGCCCTGCGTGGCGGTCGGTGCCTCCGGCGGTTGTTGAGCGCGCTCGCTTCGCTTGCGCGCGGTGGGTGTCTTCAATGAGTTGCCAATATTGGAAACTTTCAGGAAGAACTACGCCGGGAAACGTTGCGGGGGATATAGAAAAAGCGGGGCGGTTCTCCGCAATGGGAACCGCCCCGTTATGGTCAAGGTGCTACTGATTGCGTTGCGAAACTTCTTTTCTGAGTTCTTTGAATGACAAATTCTTGTTTTGATAATGGAACACCGCTTTTTTAGGCTCCCGATCCTTTGGAGTTGTACATTGAACGTTCTTGAGCGCTCCCTCTATGTAAACATGTTCTAATGCAAGGCATCCGTAAAAGGCGTTGATGTCAATTTCCCGGACTGATTCGGGTATATACAACGTCTTTAAATTGAGGGCTGTTTTGAAGCAGAATTTAGCTATTTTGCGCGTGGAAGGCAATATGTGGTATTCTTCTTCAGGATAAGCGGGCGGATAGATTATAATCTTGCTCTTGTCTTTGGAATATACAACCCCATCGACATCACAAAAGGATTCATTTTGGGAATCGACATGAATTTCCCGTAACTTATTGCACTCAAAAAAACTCCATTCTATTGCGGATATGCTTCCGGGAAGGTTCAGTACCTCCATCTTGTCGGCATAATCGAAAGAATTAAACCCGAGTTCCGTTACTTTGTACTTTTCTAATACCTGAATATACTCGGGAACGGTAATCTCCGTTCCTAAGTGTGCGAATATTTCACGTTTTTGTTGAATGGGATGGAGGCTATCCATGCAGACAGAAACCGTTCCATTCCCCTTTTTGAGGAAATGGAGCCCATCGCATTGAACATGATTCTCGTTTTCTGAACACATCTCTTTAATGTTTTAAAGGTTAAAACTACTTAGATCCTATTTTTTGTTTTCAATCACGCCGTACAGCAGCACCGTGTAGGTGCCCGCTGTGCTGTACCAACGGCTGCAAGACACGATGACTTCCGCACCTTTCCCCGTATAGGTGTCTGTTCTACCATCGCCCCAGTCCACCTTATAGGTGACCCCTTCTTCACCGCAGAAGTCGAAAGACTTGCTAGATGACGTACTTTTTCTTTTTGCGTTTTTACTCTTTACCGGCAATCCTGTGGCCGTGCCGGGATTGCCCGACACAGCCACGAACCGCCTTTTATCTTACCATTACCTTGTAACTGTTCTTGCCAATCCTCACAATGTAAAGGCCGCTTTGCCGCACCGGGATGGCCGTGGCACGACCGCTATAGAGGCATTGGCCGAGTGCGTTGTACACCTGCACATCGCCTTTGTCGGCGGACAAATAAATAACGCGGTCTTGTGCCCATACGTAGAAGTTATCCTTAGCCTGATCTTCGTTGCCCACATGGTTCGGATCTTCCTCGAAATTGGCCGTAAGTTCCAAGTCTTCCGTTACCGCGAAGGAATGCACCGCTTCGGTGGCGAATACCTCACTACCTTTCGTCCAATTCACGAAGCGGTAGCCCTTGTTGGGCGTGGCGGTAATGGTAACTTCTTCGTCTTTTTCATACGTACCGTCACCGCTTAAGGAGGCTCTTCCCCAATCGGCGTTGTTCGCCGAGATCGTTACGGTAAAGGTTTCCACATCGTTGGGCCGTTCCTCGAAATTGGCGGTCAAATCGAGGTTTTCCGTGGCCGTGAACGTATGAACCGCTTCGGTGCTGAACACCGAGCCGTCTTTCTTCGTCCAGTTTACGAAACGGTAGCCCTCTTTGGCCTTGGCGGTAATCGTTACATTGGAGCCTTCCTCATATCTTCCGTTGCCCGTAAGCGTGGCCGTGCCCCATGCGGAATGATTGGAGGCCACCTTTACCGTATAGTACTGCACGGGCATTTCTTCCACCACCGAGATATACCAGATAAAGGTAACGGGGGGGCCATAGCTTCCGGATTTTTTAATATTTACATTTTGCAGTTTCAGTGTATATTTCAGGGGTTCATGGAAACAGAACTCAAATTTGTTTTCTGTCCAGAAATCAGCATCAACTTCCCGACCGTAAGCGTCCGTCAGTTCGTAGGTGGAAAGAGTTTGGCCGATAATCCGTTCCGTAGATAAATCAAACGGTTGGTCGATAAGGATCATAATGGAGTCCGATTGAGAACCACACCAAAAATCGCTCCACTTGGAAATTTGAGTATAGATCTCGTACAAGGTGGACAAGGGAAGCCTATTTTGGTAGCAATCCAGGCTCGTCATGGCGGTGTTGTTGCTTATGTCCAATGCTGTCAGTCGATTGTTGGAGCAATCCAGGCTCGTCAAGGCGGTGTTGTTGCTTATGTCCAA
>CAYVJX010000184.1:0-2611 GCA_964451895.1 uncultured Bacteroidaceae bacterium
CACCGCCAAAGGCAACGACATGGGAACGAAAGTCCAGCAGGCGTACCACAGGAACTCCATAATATCGACAATCTTCAAGCCTTTGCCCACCAAATCATCCATGTATCGCCACAGGAACTGCAACAGAAGCACAAAGGTGGCGATAAAGAAAGTAAGCACCAGCGGCCCGATGAACGACTTGATTACAAACTTATCTATCTTTTTCATATTGTTTTTTCCGGCTCCTGAACCGGTTTCCCATCGCTTAATACAACAACTTGTTTTTAAAGATCCAACGTGCGGACACGCCAAACGCTCGTGCGTCTCTTCACTTCCCGGAACGGAATCAAGGCCGCTCCCACGGCGAGTATCGGCAAGCCCACTTCCAAGGCTTCCATGTGAAACTTCTTTTTCTTTCCCATCATCAACCCAAAACCGGTATTCAATCCTTCCATCAATATATATCCGCCACCGGCCACGCAAAGGGCGGTACCCGCATAGATGCCCACCCGCATCGGAACGTAATAGGCCGCTATCGAGTCGTAGGAAATCATACGGCCTGCCAGCATAAAGCCCGTGTCCTGCACCACGTTTACCCTACCCGCCACCTTCGTGCCATTGAGCAATTTCACTTTGAGTTGCGAGCCGGCCACATAAAGCGTGCGTTTTCCGGGACCTTTGGAAAAGCACACCACCTTACCTCCCGTCAGCAACGAAGCATCCATACCCCGGCTGCTGTTGAGGGGAACCCTCACCTGCGCCACCACCGGAAACAACAGCCCCGACAGGCAACAGAGCAAAACGAGCCGATATACTTTCCTATGCCTCATCGCGTTCCTCAAACCCGATTTTTATCCGGCCAATTGCTTGAGCTGGGCTTCCAATACGGCTATCTTCTGTTCGGCATCCGCCTGTTTCTTGCGCTCGGCTTCCACCACAGCGGCGGGAGCGGAATCCACAAAGCGTTTGTTTTCCAATTTTTTGAGCACCGACTGCAGGAAACCGCGCGTATATTCGAGTTCCTTGTTGACCCTTTCCCTTTCGGCGTCCGCATCTACGTTGCCTTCCATCGGCACGAAATACTCCACGCCGTCGGAAACGAAAGAAAGCACGTTTTGCGGTGCGTCCTTTACAAGCGATATTTCCTCTACATTGCAGAGCTTGGCCACCAGACCTTCAAACTCGCCCATGTGGGAACTTTCGGCCTTTACCAAAAGTCTGAGCGCGTTCTTTTGCGGTATGTTCTTTTCGTTGCGCAAGGCGCGTATGCCCATAATCACGGCTTCGGCCTTGGAGAAATCCTGCAACAGCCTGTTTCTGGCTTCGTCCAGCTTTATCTCGGGCAGGGGCTGGAACATCACGCTCCGGCCTTCTTCGCGCGGCTTCAAGACCTGCCATATTTCTTCGGTGATAAAGGGCATGAAAGGATGCAGAGCCTGCATGAGCGTTTCCATAAAGCCGATGGCCGACTGTAGCGTTTGGGCGTCGATAGGCTGGCCGTATGCCGGTTTTACCATTTCGAGGAACCAGGAGCAGAAATCATCCCAAGTGAGGCGGTAGAGCTGCATCAGGGCTTCGCTGAGCCTGTATCTGGAGGCGTTCTCTTCCACTTCCTGCAAGGCTTGCGCCAAACGTGCCTCGAACCAACGGCAGGCTATCTGCGCGGTCTGCGGCTGCGGCAGTTTTTCGTCCACATTCCAACCTTTGATAAGGCGGAGGGCGTTCCATATCTTGTTGCAGAAATTGCGGCCCTGTTCGCAGAGGCTTTCATCGAAAGGCAGGTCGTTGCCGGCGGGCGAGGTGAGCAACATGCCCACGCGCACGCCGTCGGTGCCGTATTTGTCCATCAGGTCGAGGGGGTCGGGCGAGTTGCCGAGCGATTTGGACATCTTGCGGCCCAGTTTGTCGCGCACGGTGCCGGTGAAGTAAACGTGATGGAACGGCACCTGCTTGCGGAGATCCAAACCCGCCATAATCATGCGCGACACCCAAAAGAAGATGATATCGGGCGCCGTTACCAGATCGGCGGTGGGATAGTAGTAGTTGATTTCGGCGTTGTCGGGCTTGCGCACGCCGTCGAACACTTCGATAGGCCACAGCCACGAGGAGAACCATGTGTCCAGCACGTCTTCGTCCTGACGGAGATCGGCCAAGGTGTAGGAAGCGGCTTCCGGATATTTTTGCTTGGCCATTTCCAAGGCTTCCTGCGGACTTTTGGCCACCACCACCTCTCGGTTGGGCAGGTAGTAGGCGGGAATGCGGTGTCCCCACCAGAGCTGGCGCGAGATGCACCAGTCCTTGATGTTTTCCATCCAATGGCGGTAGGTGTTCTTGAGTTTGGCGGGAACGAACACAATCCTGTCGTCCATCACCGCATCCAAAGCCGGCTTGGCCAAATCGCCCATCTTCAGGAACCACTGCATGGACAGTTTGGGTTCAATCGCCACGTTGGTGCGTTCCGAATACCCTACGTTGTTGGTGTATTCCTCTTCTTTTTCGAGCAGACCGGCCTGTTTGAGGTCGGCGGCAATCTGCCGGCGGCAGGCAAAGCGATCCATACCCGCGTACTTGCCTCCATGCTCGTTGAGCGTGCCGTCGTCGTTGAACACGTCGATGCTGTCGAGTTTATACT
>CAYVJX010000185.1:0-2610 GCA_964451895.1 uncultured Bacteroidaceae bacterium
GATACGTCCCATGTGGTGGGCGTATTCGATTGCCCTCATGGTGTTCTTCCTGACCCTGCCGTGGAGCCGTTTCACGCATATCCTTTCGGAAGCCTTGCTTATCTTCATGCGCAACGCCGGTATCCGCGAGACCCATAAGAACAACGGCTATGCGAGCGTGGAGATTTATTCCTGTTCGCGTTGCGGCCTCTGTCTCGACCCCTGCCAGATGGTTTCCGCCGCTTCCCTGCGGCAGATGGCTTCGGTGGAATTTACGCGCAATGTGCGTCTGCGGCAAGACCGGCAGGCCATGAACGCGGCTTCCTATTGCCTGATGTGCAACCGTTGCGTGCAGGCCTGTCCTGTGGGTGTGAATTCGGTGCAGCTGAAACTGAACCTCAAGGGGGCGGGGGTAAAATACATTTATCCGAACCGCTACGATTACGTGGAGGCCGAAGCCCGGCAGATTTCTCCAACTTCGGCATGGGCCGATATATTGCACCGCGAGCCCGAAAAGGCGGCGGTTCCGGCAAGTAAGGAAAACGGCAGGCCCGAAGTGGTCTATTTTGCCGGTTGCATGAGCCATCTCACGCCGAAAATCGAACAGTCGATGGTGCGGATCTTTGAGGCCGCCGGCGTGAATTACACTTTCTTGGACAAAGACGGCGGCATCTGTTGCGGCCGCCCCATGATGCTCTCGGGCGACAGGGAGGGCAGCGGGCAGTTGGTGGCCAAGAATACCGAAGCCATTCTGGCTACGGGAGCCAAGGTGTTGGTTTGCTCCTGCCCGATCTGCTACAAGATATTCAAGGATACCTATAAACTGGAAGGCGTGCAGGTGCTGCACCATACCGAATATATCCTGCAATTGCTCGAATCGGGCATGATTACGGTGCGCAAGAGTGCCCAAAAAGGAGTTTACCATGACCCTTGCGAACTGGGGCGCAATTCGGGGGTCTATCAACAGCCGCGCGATGTTCTGTATCGGGTGCTCAACCTGCAGAAAACCGCCTACGAAGGCAAAGACGCCCTTTGTTGCGGGCACAGTATCGCCGCCGAGGGAATGCCCTATAAGAAACGCCGCATGATTGCCAAGGATGCCTTGCGCAAGATGACCGAACAACCCGTGGATGTGCTCGTTACGGCCTGTCCGTCCTGCAAGCGTTCGTTTGCTGAAATCGGTTCGGAAGAGGTGAGGGATATAGCGGAAATCGTTTGCGAACAGTTGGTAAAGCGGTAGTTTGAAAGAATGCCGGGGCAGGGAATCAGGCGAAGAGCCTTCCTTGCCAGGTGTTGCGTTCGGCAAGGCATTTTTCAATCAGTTGGAGAATGCGGTCGCTGCGCAGGCTGCCGAAAACAGGTCCGGCCTGAAAACGGGTAGGGGCTTCTCCGGCAAAGCGTTCCATCATGATCCGGGGCGAGAGCCTTTCGAGGAAATCCACCACGAAATCCACATACGAATCTACCGTAAAGAAAGAGAACTTCTGCGGTTGGGCGGCATATTCCTTTTCCAAGGCCGTGTTCTTGATGATTTGCAGTTGATGCAGTTTCAAGGTGTTGAGCGGCAGTTGCGAGAGGATGCCGGCCTGGGCGAGTTCTTCTTCCCGGCTCAATCCCGGAAGCCCCAAAATAAGATGCGTTCCGGTAAAGATGCCGCGCTGGGCGGCGTCTTCGAAAGCCTGCCGCGCACGGGCGAAATCATGCCCCCGGTTCATCCATTTCAGACTTTTGTCGTAGCAACTCTCGATGCCCATTTCCAGATGGATATGCTTGCTTTGGGATAATTCCGCCAGATAATCCAGAATCTCATCATCCACACAGTCGGGTCGCGTGCCGATGGCCAGCCCGACCACATCCGGCACGGCAAGAGCCTCCTCATAACGTTCCTTGAGTACCGAAAGGGGCGCATAAGTGTTCGAAAATGCTTGGAAATACGCCAGGTATCGGGGCGAATGGCGGTATCGCCACGCATGGAATTCCTTTCCTTCTTCAAGCTGTTGCGGGATAGACTTCTCCACCCGACAATACGAGGGATTGAAAGCTTCGTTGTTGCAGAACACACAGCCGCCCGTGCTTTTGGTGCCGTCGCGGTTGGGACAGGAAAAACCCGCGTTTACCGACAGTTTCTGCAAGCGGAAACCGTAGCGGCCGCGCAGGTAGTCGCTGTATGCGTTGAAACGGCGGCTGTTGCCCCAGGGAAAAATCTCTTTTGCGGCCTCCGCCATAACGCTTACTTGTCTTTTTTAGGATGGTTGGCGGAATTGTAGATGACGGGCGTATAGGAAATCATCACGTAGCCGTAGTGGGGCAGGCGGGACTGGCCGGCGGCGATACCGCTGAGGGTTTCCAAGGCACGGGTGCGCGAATGGATGGCGTAACCGCAGTGCAGGAACACATCGGGGCGGATATGGTATTTGTAGATCAAGGCCATTTCCAGGCCTAAATCCTTGTCCGGTACGTTTTCTATCGCGTTGGAGGCCCAGAAATAGCGGGCGTTGAGCGAAAGGGCGTGTTCTTTGGCCGGATGATAGTCGAGCGTGAGGTAAGGCTGGTGGTAGCCCGAACCCAAGGTGATATCGTGCCGACCCGAACCGGAAAAGAGGTCTAAGATACCCAAGTAGGAATGGCTGC
>CAYVJX010000186.1:0-2555 GCA_964451895.1 uncultured Bacteroidaceae bacterium
AGTACACGTCTGGGGGGCGTGTTGTCGCAGGTTCAAATCCTGTCATCCCGACTACCCCTAAAAGTCCTTCGGAAGAATCCGGAGGACTTTTTTTATACATCCAATCCAGTCTTTGTTATTTGCAGATAGTTGTTGGATGAGTGCCTTTCCTGATGCGGCACCATGACCCTTGGTCAAAGGAAACGGTTTAATCGATAATCGGCAGAGTGGAATATCGGGCAGCGTATTCCATCATCTGCCGCGCAAAATCATCGGGATAGGAAATCTCAATATCGGATAACTTGCCGTCTTTATCGTAAACCGGGGTCAATTCAGGGTTCACGAAACCGCCGTAAGGAGCGAGGTTCAGTTTTTGATAGCGTTCCAGCACTTCCCGGTGCAGTGCGGCATCCACCTTGACCCCGTAGTTTTCCACCAAGGCTTGTCCGGCAGGGTAGTCGCCCTCCGATTTGATGCGTTGCACTTCGGCCAGCAATTCGGCGAATATTTCGCGTAATTTATCGTAATCGTTTATCTTGAAATAAGTCTTACTCTCTTGGGTGATTTTTTCCACCACCTTCTCTTCCAATCCCTTTTTGTAGGCCCAATGCGCTATCAGGCTGCGGTTGCGCATATGGGCTTCCTCAATGTCTTTGCCGAGTTCCACACGCACCAACTGGGTCATCAAGCCGTTGCGTATATAGGAATCGTATTCGGCTTTGGCGGCTTCCTTGTCGGGCAGCAGGCCCAGTTCCTGCATCTTGTCATCCATCAGGTAGTAAAGGGCGAACAGGTCGGCGCGGGCTTCTTCCAAGGTGGAAGCGTAACTTCTGAGCGCCTCCGAAGCCACGCCCTCCAAGAGTTGGCCCGAACCGTGCCCCAGGCATTCATGCAGGTCGGTATGCAGGTTGCCGCCCAACGAAGCGTGTGCTTTGGCGCGGTCTATCTCTTCCTGACAGCAAGCGAATTCCTGTAACATGCCGCCCTGTTCCTTGGCGCTTCGGTCGTAGGCATCGGTCAGGTTCTCGATGGTTACCGACTTGCTGCCGTAGTCGCGGCGGATCCAGTCGGCATTGGGCAGGTTGATGCCGATGGGCGGCGTGGGAAAGCAGTCACCGCCTAACTGCACCACGGTAATCACTTTGGCACTGACGCCCGTTACCTTTTCTTTCTTGAACCGTCGGTCAACGGGGGAATGGTCTTCAAACCACTGGGCGTTTTGGCTGATGATGCGGGTTCTTCGGGTGGCTTCCTCGTTGCGGAAATTCGCCAAGGCCTCCCAACTGGCCTTGATGCCTAAAGGATCGCCGTAGGTTTCGATAAAGCCGTTGTTGTAGTCGGTAAAACTGTCGGCATCCTGGGTCCAAAGGATGTTGTATTGATCCCAGGTTTCGAGTTCTCCTGTTTGGTAATATCTTACAAGGAGTTCAAGATGTTGTTTCTGCGTTTCCGATTCGGCTTTTTCGGCGGCTTTTTGCAACCAAAAGACGATTTTTTCGAGAGCCGGCGAATACAAGCCTCCGATACGGCACACCTGTTCGCCGATCCGCCCGTCTCGCTTTACCAGGCGGCTGTTCAGACCGTAAGAAACCGGGCGGTCTTTGGCCTGGGGATGGGATTTTTCGTAGGATTCCTTCTGGGCGGCATAAAAAGATTCGGCTTCCTGGGTGCTCACCTCCCGATAGTAGTTGCAGGCTGAGCCTTCCACCAAGCCTTTCTGCGGGTCGAGATTGATGCGCTTGGGGGCTTGTTCCGTATCGAAAACCAAGCCACATACAAATTCTCCCAAGGCCTTGGCATCGTTGAAACGGAGTTCTTCTTGCGAACCATTCCGCAATGACTGCAAGACATCTTCCATATCGGAGTTTTCGATGCATTCTTGCAGGTAGCGGGGCGGAAAATCGGGCAGGAACTTGTCGCAGGCATAGTGGTGGTGAATGCCGTTGCTGAACCAGAAGCGTTTGAGGTAAATCTCGAAATTCCGGAAATCTTGTGTGGCGCGGTTGCCCGAAAAAGTGTTGTAAACGGCTTCCAACACCCTTTTGAGCAGGATATTGTAGCGGTAATTCTGGGCAAAGAGTATATCGCGGCCGAAGTTGGCGGCCTGGCTGAGGCAATATAGTAACTCTTTTTGCTCCAAAGACAGGTTTTCCCAGCCGGGAACGCGGTAACGCATCACTTTCAAGTCGGCGAAACGGTCTATGGTGTATCTGAAGTTTTCTTCGTTCGGTGTGTCCATTCCAAGGATTTTAGACGTGTTGGCGGCAAAAATAGCATGAATTTGCAATCTTTTTCGTACTTTCGCGCCAGATACCGCTTGGGGCGGTTCACGGACTCGTAGTTCAATGGATAGAATTTCAGATTCCGGTTCTGACGATAGGGGTTCGACTCCCCTCGAGTTCACATTTTCTAGAGGTTTGGTCGGAAGGCTTTTCGTTTGATTCCGTTGATTTTCGCTTGTTAAAAACTTTTTCATAATTTTTTGCGGCCTTGGGATTTTTTCATTTTTGGCCGTCTTACCTTTGCATCCGATATCGGTTTCCGTCCAGCAGGATATGGAGTTCGTTTGATGCAGA
>CAYVJX010000187.1:0-2549 GCA_964451895.1 uncultured Bacteroidaceae bacterium
TCTTGTATGCCATATATATCGTATCCTGCGCCGCCAATCCCCCCGTCAATCCCACCAAAAATGCCAAAAACATCAATAACCTTTTCATATCCTTATGCTTTATTGTTTATTCGTATTTGTTTTATAGATTATTGTTTAATTATTGTCATAACTTCCTCCAAACTCCGTCAGCGTACCGTCAAGCAGTTTTTTCTTGTCGTAATACAGCGTATGACAGTGGAAAGTACAATCCAGTTCTTCAAAAAGAACATCCTCCGTGAACTCGTCTGTTGTTCCTGCCGGCATCACGGTGACTACATTTATATCAAGATGTCCTTTTGATTTGGCTGTATTGGAAACCTCATGATTTTCGAAGAAATCCCACCATTTCTCGCCACATGTTTTTGAGCGAATCAAGGCCACAATAAACGTAGCGTGAATCAGCGCCTGTCGCATCAAGCCAATCTGACTTTCTTTATGGTTGGGAACCTGCATAATGCAAAGACAGCTTTCAAAACCTTTTTCTACCCGTGCAAGAATGTCTATATACCCTTGTTTATTTCCTTTGAGGTATTTACCCGCCTTGTCAAAAGGTACAGGCATGGAAAAGAACATGCCCCGAAGCAAAACAGGCTGAATAAACCTGAGTACTTTATCTTTACCTCCGTCTTTTCTAAACTCTTTCAGCAGAGAGTCTATAAGGAGGTTCTTTTTATTTCTTACGTTAGCCTTATCGGCGGCCGTTTCGAAAAACGACAAAAACTTATCCACCTTCGGTGAATCCAACGATTCATTCTTAGGCAATGCCGGCGACTTTTTAAAATAACTCCGAACATTGTCTCGGGCTGTCACCTTTATTATACCTGCCTGCTCTTTTATATCAGCCACAATCTGACCTCCAAATCGCAAACTGACCTCCGAATGTTCTCTGCTTACCGATGTATAGAGGGATAATTTCGGTCGGGAAGAAAGGGTCCGCAATTTTTTCTCAACCTGCTTAACCATATTGCTTTTCTCCACCTCCAAGGAAAAATCGGCGTACCGGGGTTCCCAGTCTTTCTCATGCTTCTTTAATTGTTGCCACACTCCCTCAACAAGAGATTTCATTGGGTCTTCTGCATTTGCTTTCATTTGCGCATCATTTGGTATTATAATACAAAAGTACGAAATAAAAAACAAGACCGCAAGTGTCTATATCTCAAAATTTGCAGTTTACCTCGCTACTTTGCAAACCGGTTGCAAGGGGGCTTGTGTATGTTTGCGCAGGATTAAAACTCGAGCCATGAGCAGACACACGACCATTCAGAAGGCCTATAAACACATGGGCGGAGAGGCGACGTTCTACGACAACATGATTACCTGCTCCACCTTTCTCGGCACGCTCGTCAGCCGGCTGGTCTGGGGTTTGGACAAGGAAAAGGCCCGCCTCTATCAGGAGCTGGCGCTTTCCGCGATTCCCGACGGCTTTTCCGGCCGTCTTTTGGAGGTTCCCGTGGGCACCGGCATCCTCACGATGCCGCTCTACAAGACGCTTCCCGATGCCCAAATCACGTGCCTGGACTATTCGCCGGACATGATGGCGCGGGCGCAGCGGAGGGCGGAGGAAATGGCGCTCCCTCAGATTGATTTTGTGCAGGGCGATGTGGGGAATCTGCCGTTTGCGGACGGAAGTTTTGATGTGGTGCTGTCGCTCAACGGCTTCCACGCCTTTCCCGACAAGGAGGCGGCCTATCGCGAGACGTTCCGCGTGCTCAGACCCGGCGGCACGCTCTGCGGCTGTTTCGCCGTGATGAAAGAGAACCGTCGGACGGATTTCGTCATCAAGCGGCTCTACACGCCTATGGGCTACTGCACCCCTCCGTTCGAGACCGCCGCCAGCCTCAGAGCGCGGCTCGAAACGATGTATCGGCACGTGGAACTGACCACCGTCAGAAGCATGGCGGTCTTCCGCGCCACCAAAGCGTAGGGAATGCGCCTTATTGCCTATCTTTGCGTGTTGAAAATGTATTACCAATTCAACAAACAAGGGTTCTATGAATTGTTCAAAGGATAATAGGATTGAAACGGAAAGATTGATACTCCGGCCTTGGAGGGAAGATGATGCCGAAGCCCTTTACCGATACGCGCGCGATCCGGATATAGGCCCTATCGCCGGCTGGCCGCCGCATACCTCGATAGCAAACAGCCTCGAAATCATCCGCACCGTCTTTTCGGCGCCCGAAACATACGCGGTGGTATTGAAAGAAACCGACGAACCGGTCGGCAGTTGCGGCATCATGTTCTCCAACAGCCTTCACACTGCGGATATGAAGCCGGGCGAAGCGGAAATCGGCTATTGGATCGGCAAACCCTATTGGGGGCAGGGCCTGATTCCCGAGGCGGTAAGGGCGCTGCTGTCAAGAGGCTTCCAGACCTTGGGCCTTGACGCGGTATGGTGCGGCTATTATGAGGGGAACCTCCAATCGAAGCGTGTCTGCGAGAAATGCGGTTTCAAATTTCATCACACCAACCGCGGCATCGTGTCGCCCCTCGGCGATACGCGGACCGAACATTTTTACCTGATGACCAAA
>CAYVJX010000188.1:0-2539 GCA_964451895.1 uncultured Bacteroidaceae bacterium
CACGCGCCGACAAGGAACTCCAATTGGATGCCAAGCCGATTACCATCTACGAATTCGAAATCACGCGCATGGCCTTGCCCGAAATCGATTTCCGCATCGTTTGCAGCAAGGGCACCTATATCCGCGCCATCGCCCGCGATTTGGGGGAACTCCTAGGCTGCGGCGCATACCTTTCGGCACTCCGCCGCACCCAAATAGGCGGTTTCAAGGTGGAGGATGCCCATAATGTCGATGAGTTTCTGCACCGGTAAATCAAAGGACTTTACCGCTTTCTCTGTTTTTCCGTACTTCCGCTTGTAAGGCCTCAAATGTCCATTCTCTTCCCAAATAATGGAAAACGGCATGGAGAGGGATGTTTGCCCGATCTATCATACCCTCAACGGTTTTGAGTTTGCCTTCGATGTAAACATGTTCCAATGCCGCACACCGATAAAAGGCATTCACCCCTATGTGTTGAACCGAATCGGGTATATACAACTTTTTCAAATTCTTGGCTATTTTAAAAGCCAGTTTTTCTATTTTGCGCGTGGATGATAAAACATGGTATTCTTCTGCCGGATATACGGGAGGAAAGAATACCAACGATTGTTTGTCCTTAGTGTACACAACCCCTTCTATATCACAAAAAGCCTGGCTTCCAGCATCCACATGTATTTCCCTTAGATTATTGCATTTCCAAAAATCCCATATCAAAGCCGATATGCCTGCGGGAATGTGCAATATCTCCATGTTTTTCGCCGAATCATTCTCAAACAAATTCTGAAAAAGCGAGGTTACCGTATATTTCTTTCCTGTTTCATCTAACACCTCTCGAGGAATGATAACCTCTTTACCGAAGCCTTTTATCGAAGCTCTGAGCGCACAACATAATGGTGTTTCTTTTTTTTCATAGAGAAAGCCACCATACTCAAATTTTTCATCATCAATCTCAGACATTTCTTTAATTTTTTAAAAAGTTAATAAATCTATTTCTTGCTTTCTTCCGAAGCCACCCCGAACAGCAACACCTCGTAATCGCCAGTTAAACCTTTCATGATATTGTTTTTTTTACGTTTTATCTTTATCAACAATCCTGTGGCCGTGCCGGGATTGCCCGGCACGGCCACGAACCGCCTTTTATCTTACCATTACCTTGTAACTGTCCTTGCCAATCCTCACAATGTAAAGGCCGCTTTGACGCACCGGAATGGCCGTGGCACGACCGCTATAGAGGCATTGGCCGAGTGCGTTGTACACCTGCACATTGCCTTTGTCAGCGGACAAATAAATAACGCGGTCTTGTGCCCATACGCAGAAGTTGTCCTTAACCTGACCTTCGTTGCCCACATGGTTCGGGTCTTTCTCGAAATTGGCCGTAAGCTCCAAGTCTTCCGTCACCGCGAAAGTATGAACCGCTTCGGTGGCGAATACCTCGCCATCTTTCGTCCAGTTCACGAAACGGTAACCCTCGTTGGGCGTGGCGGTGATGGTTACATTTTCATCCTTTTCGTAGGTGCCGTCGCCGCTTATCGATACGCGACCCCATTCAGCGTTGTTGGCCGAAAGCATTACGGTAAAGGTTTCCACATCATCCAGGCGTTTCTCGAAATTGGCCGTCAGTTCGAGGTTCTCCGTTACCTTAAAGGTATGTGTGGCTTCGGTGCTGAACACCGTGCCGTTCTTTTTTGTCCAGTTCACGAAACGGTAGCCCTCGTTAGAGGTGGCGGAAACGGTCGCTTCCGTGCCGTATTCATAGGTTCCGTTGCCGGTAATGTTGGCCGTGCCCCATTCCGTATTATTGGACGACACCTTTACCGTATAAGACGGCATTTCCTCCACTACCGAGATATGCCAGGTAAAGGTTACCGGATCACCTATCTGAGATTCCATTTGCCATATAATATTTGGATTTTGCAGTTTCAGTGTATATTTTAGAGGTTCATGGAATTGGAATTTATATCGGTTTTCTTGCCAGAAATCGGAATCGACCACCCGGCCATAGGCATCCGTCAGCTCGTAGGAAGAAAGGGTTTGTCCGATGATGCGTTCTGAAGATAAATCGAGAGTTTGGTCGATGAGAAGGGTGATTGAGTCCGACTGAGTGGCTGTAAACCAAATCCAGTTTGATCGTTGGTTATAAATATTATATAAAACGGATAAAGGTATGTGATTGCCACCGCAACTTAGTTGCCTCAAGGCGGTGCAGCCGTTCACGTCCAAAGTGGTCAGTTGGTTGTTGTAGCAATCCAGATAGTCCAAAGTGATGCAGCCGCTCACGTCCAGACTGGTCAATTGATTGTCGTTGCAAATCAAATCTTCCAAGGCGGTGCAGCCGCTTACGTTAAGATTTTCCAATTCGGATTGATAACTCAGTTCTGATAAGGTCGTGCAACCGGTTAAATTCAAATTTTTCAGCGAGGATTGCTCGCAGTATAATTGTTTCAGGGTTGTGTGGCCGCTTAAGTCTAGAGTAGTCAATTGGTTGCTTCCGCAAGACAAGTAAGCCAATGCGGTGTTCTTGCTTACGTCCAGGTTCGTCAATTGGTTGCTTCCGCAAGAC
>CAYVJX010000189.1:0-2533 GCA_964451895.1 uncultured Bacteroidaceae bacterium
CGGCGATTTCGAAATCCTGTTCAGTCTCGATGGTTATCACCTGACGGAACTCGGCGTTCTTGGCAAAGAAACGCACCAAGGTTCCAAAAATCTCATCGGTTTCTTCAATCGGTTTGGGGCTTTCTGAAACCTTGCCCTTTACCTTGAAATCACCTGTGGTGGGAAAATGGAAAACGGTGGGTTGGGGACCGCCTTCTTCCATGAACTGCGAATAGAGATGGTATCCGCCGCCCACATTGGCTTTCATCACCAATTCGGCCTGGTTGCCATCGAGGTATTTTACCGAACACTTCCATTTAACAGGGTTGTCTTGTGAAAAACCTGCCCAAACAAAGGCCATCGACAGCCACGCTGCGAACAATAACTTTTTCATTTTATCGGGTTGTTTTAATTTCAACTACGCTTATCCAGACGGAGGGTTACGCTTTTTCTATCTTGTACTCGTAACTTTCCATAATCGGATTGTGCAACAAATCCTTGCAAGCCTTTTCCACGATAGCGGCGGCCTTCTTCTCGTCGGAGGCTTCCACTTCGAGGGTGATGTGCTTGCCGATGCGCACATTCCGCACATCCTTTACTCCCATATTGTGCAAACGGGCTTCCACCGCCTTGCCCTGGGGGTCGAGCAATGCCTTCAAGGGCATCACGTTTACTTCTGCTTTGTATTTCATGCTATCTCCTTGTTTCTGTTGTTTCTTGCCTCAATATAGAAATGCACCCACGAAAAGAACGGGTACAGGAACACCGTTACCGCCAGACCTAAGAAACCGAACAGGGCAAAGAGCACGATGGCCGTCGCCACAAAAATAAAGACGGTCTGCTGCCCGTGCCAGGAAAGGCTCTTTATCTTGAACGAGAACATACGGTAATGGCAAACAAGCCAAAACGACATCACCAGCACCAAGGCCAGCAGGTAACCTCCTTTGAGGAAAACTCCCTCATGGCAGGCGTGCAAGGCCAGCGAAGCCCAGAAGATGGCGTTGGCCGGGGTAGGCATCCCCTTGAAAGAAAGGCTGTCTTCCCCTACATTGAACTTGGCCAGACGGTATGCCGAAGCCGCCGCCATCACAAAAGCCGCGCAGGCCCAATAATGCCCCCATTCCGGTTGCAGGTACAGCATCAGATATGCCAAAACCGAAGGCGCCACGCCAAAGCTCACCACATCCGAAAGAGAGTCCAGTTCACGCCCCATCGGGCTTTGGGCGTTGAGCAGGCGGGCCGCCATGCCGTCTAAAAAATCGAAGACCGCCGCCACGAAGATAAAACAGGCGGCAATGCGAAGATGCCCGCCAAAAGCGTACGCAATCGACATACAGCCGCACAACAGATTGCAAAGCGTAAGGATGTTAGGTATCTTCTTGGCGAACATAAGTTGCAAAGATACGAATAAGTCGAGAGCAAAAGAAAAGTAAACACATCCATTTTCTAAATTGTTTTTAGAATGTGTATCCTATCCCGATATCTACATAATGTTCCAACTCATGGACGTATTTTTTCGGATTCATATGTGTTAGGGAATAACCTGCAAAAACATTTACTTTGTTGATTTTGCCGATAAGTCGAATTCCTGCGCAGCCCGAAAAATCATGAAGTTCCGTTTTAGATTTTCCATATTTTTCCTCCGTCTCACCGACAATCTCAAATTTAGTTTGCGTATATCGGTAACCTCCTGTATAGAAAACGGCCAAATCCAAAAACGACACAAGATGTACCTTAAGTCCCATACCGGCGGAAAGTATTACCGAATTAAGGTTCGATTTAATTGTAAGTCTATCATCTACCGATTGCACCCAAGAAACTTCTTTATAATATGCCCCGATATAGGAAATCTCTCCTATCGCATAAAAATTAACGAAGCGCGAACGCATGGGGATATCGTAGGCATAATTCAATGTAAACTTGAGCGGCGGCACCGGCTTCCAAAATTCATACCATTCACTCCGCAATACCGGACTGTAACCAAAATTCAATGTGTGGTTCCCCTTGTTTCGGTTATCCACTTCTCCGCCTCTGGCAAAAGATAATCCAAACAATAACAAAACTACCGGCAATAAAATGCAGTGTATTCTGTTTTCTATCGCTTTCATGGATGTGGTTTATTTTACCGAAAATTTTTCCGTAAGGACACCGCAGGGGGTCTTTACGCGGGCGAGGTAGATGCCGGAGGGCAGCCACGCCACGTTGTAGCGGAACGACGCCGCATTCACCGTGGCGGCGTACAGGGTACGTCCGTTCACATCTAAGATTTCCACATGCTGGAGCTCGCAGCCCGTGGCGGTAAGCGTTATCGTTTCCATGGCGGGGTTGGGGAATATCCGCAACTCGGCCTTTTCCGATGTTTCCACGCCTGTAATCCCTTTCTTCTTAATGGAAATGATTTCCAAATATGAATCTATTCCGCCACCACCCGACTTCATGTCCGAAGAACGCCAGCCCGTTATCTCAACTTGGTCGCCGGAAAAATATTCCACACCGTCCACCACCAATTTTTGGGCGAATGGCGTTGAATTGCGCATCAGCGTCATACGTTTCA
>CAYVJX010000190.1:0-2442 GCA_964451895.1 uncultured Bacteroidaceae bacterium
TTAAAACCACAACCCGTTGAAGAACTATTGGAGAATATGGTGCGTCATGCTGCTGTTGGCTTTCGGAACGATGCTTCCGGGGCAGGGGCAGGTCGTATCGGACAAGGTAGATGTTTTGGTGATTGATCCCGGGCACGGCGGCAAAGACCCCGGCTGCGTGGGCAAGAAAGCGCGGGAAAAAGACGTGGTGCTGGCCGTGGCGCTCAAGTTCGGCAAGATGGTCAAGGAAAAGTTTCCCGACGTAAAAGTGGTCTATACCCGCAGCGACGACCGTTTCATCGAACTCTGGAAACGTGGTCAGATAGCCAACGACCATCATGCCGACCTCTTTGTTTCGATTCACTGCAACGCCGCCAAGTCGTCTTCGGCGCGGGGCATGGAAACCTGGTTGCGCGGGGCGCAGAAAAACGAGGCGAATCTGGCGGAGGTGCAACGCGAAAATGCCGTTGTGTATCAGGAACAGAACCATGAGAAGAACTATAGCCAGAGCTGGATGGACGTGGTGACCGCCACGATTCACCAGGATGCGGGTTTTGAGAACAGCGTTTATTTCGCGCAGGAACTGCAGGGGTTTTATAAGAAAAACATCTCCGCTTCTCCCAACCGGGGCATCAAGCAAGGGCCTTTCTATGTGCTGTGGAAGTCGGCGCGCCCTTCTATCCTTACCGAACTGGGCTTCCTGAGCAATCCCGAAGAAGAGAAATTTCTGCTGTCGGAAGAAGGGCAGAACACGGTGGCGCGATGCCTGTTGGAATCCTTTACCAAATACAAACAGCGTATCGACAAGCGTTCGGCATCCCAACAAGGCAACGCTACGGCGGAAAAACCTGCGCCTGTGGCTCAACCGAAGCCGGACCCCGCACCTGTTAAAGAACAACCCACCGCTCCGGTAGTTGAAAAGCCTCAGCCGGTTGCCGATACGGCCAAAGAAGAAATCCGCGCCGAGAGCGCCGCTCCCGACTCGGTGCCCGCTCCCCAACCCGAACCCAAGGCCGAGCCGCAGCCCGAACCGCAACCCGCTCCCAAGGCAGAACAGCCTACTCCCGCACCCGATACGGCCGGCAAGTCCTGTACGATAGAATTCAGGGTGCAGTTGGCGGCATCGAGCAACGATCTGGAACTGAAACCCTACAATTTCAAGGGGCTTTCGGATCTGAGCAAATATTACGACGCTTCGCAATCGTTGTACAAATACTATTACGCGCGTTCCGCCAGTCTGGAAGAAATCCGGCAGGCATTGGAAGAGGCCAAGAAAGCGGGCTATCCTTCGGCTTTTGTGGCGGCATTCGAAAACGGGCGGCCTGTTGGCTTGCAGGAGGCGATTGAAAAACTGAAAAACAACTGAAAATGAGTAAGGAAAAGAATACACGCTTTACCAAAGAATGGAAAATCGGATTGGTCTCTGTGGCCATCATCGCCCTGTTCGTATGGGTATGCTTCTTTTTGGCGGGCAGGAACATCCTTTCTTCGGAGAACACGTATTATGCCGTTTTCGACAATTCGGGCGGCATCAACATCTCTTCGCCCGTGGTGGTGAACGGCAAGAAAGTGGGGCGCGTGAGCTCCATCGAATTCATTTCGGACACCGACCACCGCATCAAGATGGGCATCGGCATCAAGAAAAAATATAAGCTGCCCGAAGGTTCGGTGGCTTCGGTGGAATCCTTGGGGCTGATGAGTGGTTCGGGTGTGGTGATTTATCTGGGGAACGGAACAGAGACGGTTCCCGCGGGCGAGTTCCTGAACGGACAGCAGAAGCCCGACCTGATGGCGCAGTTGGCGCCTTTGGAAAGAACCATCGGAAGCATCCTCAATTCATTGGACAGCATTCTGGGCAAGGTCAATTCGGTGTTGGACGAAAAAACCGTGGGCGATTTGGGCGAAAGCCTCGCCGCGCTCCATGCCACGCTCAAGAATACCGAGGGCATCACTTCCGAAGCCAACGCGCTGATGGAAAAGAACCGCCCGCGCATCGACAGGATGCTCGCCAATATGGAAAGCCTCAGCACGTCGCTAAAAGACAAGAAAGACGATCTGGCGAACGCCATCACCAATTTCTCCGCGATCAGCGATACTTTGGCGGCGGCGGAAATCGGCACGGCCGTGCGTTCCCTCAAGGAATCCCTGCACCAGGCCGAAACGCTGCTGGCCAAGGTGAACACGGGGCAGGGCAGTGTGGGGCAGTTGCTCAACAACGACACGCTTTACGACAATCTCGAAAAATCATCCAAACAGTTGAACCTGCTTCTGCAGGATCTGCGTATCAATCCGGAACGCTACGTGCATGTGTCTGTGTTCGGGCGTAAGGAAAAGAAAAAAGACAAACCCACCGAATAAGCAAAACATTCAAGACCGATGAATATAGCAGAATTTCAAGCGGCGGTACGGGAGGGTATTCCCGATGTGCTGCCCCAGCCGAGAGCCTACGACAAGACGGTGAAC
>CAYVJX010000191.1:0-2378 GCA_964451895.1 uncultured Bacteroidaceae bacterium
GGAGGCGTTCCCGGAGCTTTTCCAGCTCCACGTCGATAATCTTGAAGATATTTTCTTTGCTGAGGTTGTTGAACACCAGTATATCGTCGATACGGTTCAGGAACTCAGGCGCGAAATGGCGTTTGAGCGCCTTGTCGATGATGCTCTTTTCCCAATCGGCTTTGCCGGCTTCTTTGGCGGCGGTCTGGAAACCGATGCCCGAACCGAATTCATGCAACTGGCGTGAACCGAGGTTGGAGGTCATGATGATGATGGTGTTCTTGAAGTCGATTTTCCTGCCCAGCCCGTCGGTAAGCTGCCCGTCGTCCAACACTTGCAGCAGCAGGTTGAAGATATCGGGATGCGCTTTTTCGATTTCGTCGAAAAGCACGATGGAATAAGGCTTGCGCCTTACCTTTTCGGTAAGCTGGCCGCCGTCTTCATAGCCCACGTAACCCGGAGGCGAACCGATAAGGCGCGACACATCGAATTTCTCCATGTATTCGCTCATGTCCACGCGGATCAGCGCGCTTTCGGCATTGAACATGTATTTGGCCAGGCATTTGGTAAGATAGGTCTTGCCCACGCCCGTAGGTCCTAAGAAAATAAAACTGCCGATGGGACGCGAAGGGTCTTTCAATCCGGTGCGGTTGCGGCGTATGGCGCGCACCAGTTTGTGAATCGCCTCATCTTGGCCTATTACCTGTTTTTCCAGCACTTCTTCCATATTCAGAAGCTGCTCCATTTCGTTTTGAGCCACTTTCTGGATAGGCACGCCCGACATCATCGCCACTACGCCCGTAACGTCTTCTTCCGACACTTCGGGGCGGTTGGCGTTGTTTTCTTCTTCCCAACGCTTGGTTTCCTCTTCCAGCTGTTTCTGCATCGCGCCCATCCGGTCGCGCAGGGCGGCGGCTTCCTCAAAACGCTGGTTCTTGATGGCTTCCACCATTTCCTTTTTGGTCTTGGCGATGGTTTCTTCCAGTTGCGTGATAGGGGAGGGAATATCCGTGCGGCTCAGGTGCACTTTGGCACCGGCTTCGTCCAAAGCATCGATGGCCTTGTCGGGCAGCACGCGGTCGGTGATGTAGCGGTCGGTGAGCTCGATGCAGGCTTTCAAGGCCTCTTCGGTATAGGAAACCATGTGGTGGTCTTCGTATCTGCCCTTGATGTTGTGCAGTATCTCCAGCGTTTCTTCCTTGGTGGTGGCTTCCACCAGCACTTTCTGGAAACGGCGTTCCAGCGCGCCGTCTTTTTCGATGCTCTGCCGGTATTCGTCCAAGGTGGTGGCCCCGATGCACTGGATCTCGCCGCGGGCCAGGGCGGGTTTGAACATATTGGAGGCATCGAGCGCGCCGGCGGTGTTGCCCGCCCCTACAATCGTATGGATTTCGTCGATAAAGATGATGACCTCCGGGTGTTTCTGCAGTTCGTTGATGATCGCTTTCATGCGTTCCTCAAACTGCCCCCTGTATTTGGTTCCCGCCACCACCGAGGCGATATCGAGCGTCAGAATCCGTTTGTTTTTGAGGCTGTGCGGAATCTTATGGTCGGCGATGCGTTGCGCCAGGCCTTCGGCAATGGCCGATTTGCCCACGCCGGGATCGCCGATAAGCACGGGATTGTTCTTTTTGCGGCGGCTCAGAATCTGAATGATGCGCTCAATCTCTTTCTCGCGCCCCACCATCGGGTCAAGCAGCTTTTCGGCGGCCGCCTTGGTGAGATCTTTGCCGAAGTTGTCCAGCACGGGCGTGTCGGTTTTGGAGTTGGCCGCCTTGGGAACGTCGTTCCTGGCGGCTTCCGATTCCTGCCTGCCGCCTTTTTCTTCGCCGTATTCGTGCATTCCGATGCCTTCTTCCATATCCGCCGGGGTTTTGTCTTTGGTTTCCGCCGAAGTCTGTGTCTGCAACTTGGCGTTGATGTTCTCGTAGTTGATGCCTGCCGCGTTGAGGATGCCGGTAACAAAGCCGGCATCGTTCTTGAGGATCGCCAGAAGCGCGTGTTCAGGTTCCACCTGGTCTTGACCCAAGCGCAGGCTTTCCAGATACATCACCTTTACCATACGGTCAAGTTGGCTGTTGGCGGGCAGGTTCCTTTCGGCCTGGTCTGCCGGAACGTCTTCCCGAACGGCAGGACGGATCGATTCCTCGATGCGTTTGCGGAGGTTCTGCGTGTCGAGCCCGTGCTGCGCGATGAGTTGGGCGGCCTTGTTGTCGCCTTGGCGCAGGATGCCCAGCACCACGTGTTCCACCCCCACATAGTCGTTTCCGATGCGCCCGGCTTCTTCCGTGCTGTAGTTCAGTATGGTTTTTAAAGTATCTGAAATATTGATTTCCATTCTTTTATCTTTCTTTTTTTGAGCCGAAAAGACAAGGCTTTCCAGCCCCGGTGCGGCAAAC
>CAYVJX010000192.1:0-2337 GCA_964451895.1 uncultured Bacteroidaceae bacterium
TGTCTGGGTTACGAAATCATCGACAACGCCGGTTTTGAGAACGGCGAACAGGGAGCCAAAGCCGCTTTGGAAAGCAAGGCCGACATTACCGTGTTGTGCAGCAGCGATGAAGAATACGCCGATTTGGCGGCACAGGCCTGCCCGCTTTTGAAAGGCAAGACCCACATCGTGTATGCCGGCGCGGCGGCCGAAGAGGAAGCGTTCCGGGCCTTGGGCGTGGAATGCTTTATCCACGTGCGCAGCAACGTGCTCGAAACCTTGCGCCATTTCCAGCAGACACTGATCAAATAATTCCGCCATGAGCCTTTTTGCGCTTATCCTGCTGTCCATCGCCCTGTCTTTGGACTGTTTTACCGTATGCCTTATTTTCGGCATGCAGCGGTCGGCATGGAAAAAATCGCTGAAAGAAGGCGAGAAAGACCCTTTTCCTCCGCTCATGCGGAGCGCCCTGCAGGCAGGCATCGTTTTTGCGCTGTTCCATATCCTGCTCATTGTGGCGGGCTGGCTGCTGGGGTGGAGCGTGAACGCCTTCGTTTCCCGCTACGACCACTGGCTGGCGTTCGGACTGCTGGCCGGCATCGGGCTCAAAACCGTTATCGACGGCTTCAGTTCCAAAGACACCTCGCTCAAGGTGCACGCCATGTTTGAGTGGAAATCGATGTTGCTGCTGGCGTTGGCGGTAAGCATAGACGCCTTTGCCGTGGGCGTGAGCCTCGAAATGCTGCAGGTGCCTTTAGCCACGATCTGCGCCAGCGTTTCCATCGCCGTTTTCCTGTTCAGTCTTATCGGCATGGCGGGCGGTTACCTTGCCCACCGGCAGATTAAGAAAATGTCGTTCCGGACCGTAAACCTTATCGGCGGGCTGGTGTTGATAGGCATCGGCGTGCGCATCCTCATCGCCCACCTTGCCGCCTAAAACCGTTTGCCATGGCCAAACTGAGCATCACCAAGATCTTTACGTTCGAAGCCGCCCACATACTGAAAGGTTACGATGGCTTGTGCGCCAATATCCACGGGCATTCGTACCGCCTGGAAGTGAGCGTTTACTCGCCTGCCCTGAACCTGAACGAGGGTTTCCTGCATTCGGATGAAAGCGACCCTAAAAACGGCATGCTGTTTGATTTTTCGGAATTGAAGAAACTCGTGAACCAAGCCATTATAGAACCTTTCGACCACAGCCTGATCGTGAACCGGAACATCGGGCAGGAATTATCGGAAGCCCTGCAGAAAAATTCCCTGCGCGTGGTGCATGTGCCCTACCAGCCCACCAGCGAAAACCTGCTGATAGACTTTGCCGGACGCTTGCAGAAGGTGTTGCCGCAAGGCATCTCGCTTAAAAAACTGCGGCTTTACGAAACCGCCACTTCTTATACCGACTACGAAAGTGAATCCTAAAATCTCTCTGTCTTCTTGCGTTTTTTCGTGCCTGTTGCTTGCCGCCTGTTCGGCAAGAGAAGAAAAAATGGAAAAGATGACGGGGCTTGCCCAAGGCTCTTACTACGCCATCAGCTATTACACGGAAAACGAGAATCTGCGTGCCGAAAATCTGCAAGCGCGCATTGATTCGCTCCTGCATGCCTTCGACCTCTGCGCCTCGCTCTGGAACGACAGTTCCGAAATCTGCCGCGTGAACCGCAACGAAGACTTTTACGTAAGCGACATGTTCGGCGATATGTTCAACAAAGGGCAATCCATATCGGCATTGACAAACGGCGCTTTCGACATAACGGTAGGGCCTCTCACCCGGGCTTACGGCTTCGGAGCCGACGAAAAGCGGAAACCCGACGAAAAGGAACTGGAAGAAATACTCGCGTATGTGGGCTGGGAAAAGGTTCGTCTTATCAACGGCAAGATAGAAAAAGACCACCCGAAACTGCAATTGGATTTCAACGCCATCGCGCAGGGCTATTGCGCCGATGTGGTGGCAGGGTTCCTCAACGGTTTGGGAATACACCGTTTTTTGGCGGATATAGGCGGTGAAATACGCAGCCAAGGCACCAAGACCGGCAGAAAACCCTGGATTGTGGGCATCGAACGCCCGGCGCCCGATGCGATGTCGGAACGCAGCATATTGTCTAAACTGCAACTTGAAGACCGGTCTTTGGTAACTTCGGGCAATTACCGCAAATACTTTGAAGAAAACGGCAAGCGGTATTCGCACACGATTAATCCGCAAACGGGCGTTTCAGTACAGCACAACCTGTTGAGCGCCACCGTGCTATGCCGGGAATGCTGGGAAGCCGACGCCATCGCCACCGCCTGTATGGTGATGGGCAAAGACAGCGCCATAAGCTTCGCCGCCCGTTATCCCGACCGCTACGAAATCTTTCTGATCTA
>CAYVJX010000193.1:0-2319 GCA_964451895.1 uncultured Bacteroidaceae bacterium
ACCGAAAAAAAAGACACACGTTCCGGATTCGGCGCGGGGCTGATGCTGGCCGCGCAAGAATTGCCGCAAGTGGTCGCGCTGGCGGCAGACCTGACCGGTTCGGTCAAGATGGACGCTTTTGCCAAGGCTTACCCCGAACGCTTTTTCCAAGTGGGTATCGCCGAAGCCAACATGATAGGCATCGCCGCCGGTCTGGCCGTGGCGGGCAAGATTCCCTTTACGGGCACTTTCGCCGAATTTTCCACGGGGCGCGTGTATGACCAGATCCGCCAGTCGGTGGCGTATTCCCAGGCCAATGTAAAGATTTACGCGCCGCACGCGGGTTTGAGCGTGGGTGAGGACGGTGCCACGCACCAGGCTTTGGAAGACATGGGCATGATGCGCATGATGCCGGGCATGGCGGTGGTTCACCCTTGCGACTATAACCAGGCGGTGCAGGCCACGGTGGCGGTGGCAAAATATGCCGGGCCGGTGTATCTGCGTTGCGGCCGTCCTACCGTGCCCAATTTCACGCCGGCGGACCGTCCGTTTGAAATCGGCAAAGGCTATGTGCTGCAAGAGGGGAGCGACCTGACGATCATCGCCATCGGGCATTTGGTATGGCCGGCGCTGGAAGCCGCGGAGGCTTTGGCGCAGAAGGGCATCCATGCCGAAGTAATCGATATGGCTACCTTGAAACCGCTCGACACGGCCTGTGTGTTGGCTTCGGTCAAGAAAACAGGTTGCGTGCTCACCTGCGAAGAACATCAGCTCAACGGCGGGTTGGGCGACGCGGTGGCCAATTTCCTGGTGCGGAACTATCCCGTACCCATGGAAATGCTGGGCGTGGATGACCGTTTCGGCCAAAGTGGAAAACCGCAGGAGCTGCTCGACCTCTACGGTTTGAACACCGCCGGCATCGTCCAGAAAGCCGAAGCCTTGCTGGCACGTAAGAAATAAACCTCCATCATTGATTTTCCGTCATGAAAGTACATTTTATCGCCATAGGGGGCAGCGCCATGCACAATCTGGCCATGGCCTTGCATTTGAAAGGATATGCCGTAAGCGGTTCAGATGACGAGATTTTTGATCCCGCCAAGAGCCGTTTGGAACGCTACGGGTTGCTGCCTGCCGAACCGGGTTGGTTTCCGCAGCGCATCACGCCCGATTTGGATGCCGTGATTCTGGGGATGCACGCCCGGGAGGACAATCCCGAATTGTTGCGCGCCAAGGAACTGGGCCTTAAAATCTACTCCTATCCGGAATACCTCTACGAGCAGTCGAAAGACAAAACGCGCGTGGTGGTGGGCGGAAGCCACGGCAAGACTTCGGTAACGGCGATGATCCTGCACGTGCTCAAGGATGCCGGTGTGGAATGCGACTATATGGTGGGCGCGCAGCTGGAGGGCTACGACATTATGGTGCGCCTTAGCGAAACGGCCAAGGTGATGGTGCTGGAGGGCGATGAATACCTGACCTCGCCGATAGACCGCCGCCCCAAGTTCCATCTCTACCATCCTGACATCGCGGTGGTGAACGGCATCGCATGGGATCATATCAACGTTTTCCCCACTTTCGAAAATTATGTTTCCCAGTTCGACCTCTTTGCCAAGAGCATCGAGCCCAAGGGTACTTTCGCCTATTATGAGGAAGATCCGGAGGTGAGGAAGATTGCCGAGAATCTCAAGAAAGAACGTGCCGATATCATTTTCCGTCCGTATTCCGTGCCGGAATACCGCGTTACCGAAAACGGCACGGAATTGCTTTATGGCGGCAAGGTCTATCCCTTGCAGGTGTTCGGTCGCCACAATATGCAGAACATCTTGGCCGCATGGCAGGTCTGCCGCAGCCTGGGCGTGGAAGATGAGGTGTTTCTCAAGAGCATCGTGCATTTCAAGGGGGCTTCGCGCCGCCTGGAAAAAATTGCGGAGAACGCGGCGGCATCGGTAACCGTCTATAAGGACTTTGCCCATTCGCCCTCCAAACTGCAGGCCACGATCGCGGCGGTCAAGGAACAATATCCGAAACGTGCCTTGGTGGCGTGTATGGAACTGCATACGTTCAGCAGCCTCAGCAAGATTTTCTTTTCGCACTACAAGGGTTGCATGGACAAGGCGGACACGGCTTTCGTCTATTTCAATCCCAAGGCGGTGGAACACAAGAAACTGGAACCCATCACCGCCGATATGATCTATGAGGCTTTCGCCCGGAAAGACCTGCGGGTCTATGACGACAGCGCCCGCTTGGTGCGGGATTTGAAAGCCATGACATGGAAAGATGCCAATCTGCTGTGGATGACCTCAGGAAATTTCGACGGCGTGGATGAAAAGGCGCTGGCCA
>CAYVJX010000194.1:0-2279 GCA_964451895.1 uncultured Bacteroidaceae bacterium
TTGCGCAGAACGTCTATGGCATCGGCATCCATATAGACGGGGTATGGAGTTGCCATGTTCAACGGGAGTTCCACAGGGGTTACCGAGGCGTTCCTGCCCAACTGTTGGGCGGGATCCAACTGGCCGTCGGCTTTGTCCTGACGTTCATCCGTTATTTGGGCGAGCGTTTCCGTCAGGCGTTCCCTGTTGATGGCGGTGAATGAAACCAAGGTGTTTTTGTTGGCGAAGAAATAAAAATCGAGGTCGAAGATGCCACACACCGTCTCGAACTTTTCATCACATACGAGGCGGTTTCCCGAACTTGTCAGAAGTTCCGCCCTGCCGCCTTGCGGATAACGCATGATCAACGGAATGGTATCGGTGGAAATGGCGCGCAATACACCGCCTATCTTCAGATACAGGGTGCGGTTCACGAGGCGGTTGTGGCTGTAGGTGTCTTCTTTGTAGAGCGTGCCGGTGGGCAAGTAGAAACGCCATACTCCTTCTTTTACCCCCTCATCGTAATAGCCTTCTATAAAACGGGTGCTGTCGGGATAGAGCGCCGTATATGCGCCGTGCGTGATATTGAGTTTGTAGGTGGACAACTGGTAGCCTTTTTCATCATGCACGAACCAAGGGCCGTTGCGCAGGCCGCGAAACCAATGCTGGTCTTCGAGCAGTCGGCCATCGGCATCATACAAGGAACGCTGCCCGTGCAGGAGCCCTTTTTCAAAACGTTCCTCCCGAATCAGCACACCCGAATGGGAATACATTTTCCAAATGCTGTCTTTCTGTTTGTCGAGGTAATAGCCCTCCGCCATCAAACGGCCATCAGGATAGAAATAGCGGTTGTAGGAGGCGTATCCGCCACGAAAATAAAAGGCTTCCGTTACCAAGGTATCACCCAGGGAAGTATAGACGAACTTGCCCGTAGGCATATCGTCTTTGAACTGCCCCACATAGCCGAGTTTGTTTTGGGCGGGCTGACGCACCCAAACGCCCTGCTTACGCCCTTTGGCATCCACCCGGTTGGTGTCGCGCACCGCTCCGTAAGCCGTTTCCGCCCCGGCAAACAACATTGCCAGAAACAAAAAAGACCGTTTGAAAGTATCAAGAAAATGCATGAAAGATGAAACTTAATTTAAACGTTGGTTTTCAACCGACGTTTAACCGCCTCGGCAGAGTCCAAGTGAACTTGGCCTCTGCTCTCGACTTAATTTAAACGTTGGTTTTCAACCGACGTTTAACCGCCTCGGCAGAGTCCAAGTGAACTTGGCCTCTGCTCTCGACTTAATTTAAGCGTTCAGCTATCAGATAGGCGTTGCGTGTGGGTGAATTGCGTCCCACCAGCTCCGCCAGATAGCCTGCCAAAAACAACTGCAGCCCCATCAACATAAAGACGAGGCAGAAGTAGAAATAAGGCGAGGAAGTTATCAAGGGCGCTACGATTCCATGGCGCAGACAATAGATTTTCTGGGCTCCCAGCCAAACGGCGGACAGGAAGCCGAGTATAAACAGCAACAGTCCCAGACTGCCGAAGAAGTGCATGGGCTTTTTGGAGAAACGCCCCACGAAACTGAGGGAAAGCAAATCCAGAAAGCCGTTGATAAAGCGGTTCATGCCGAATTTGGTGGTTCCGTATTTGCGGGCGCGGTGCTGTACCGCCTTTTCGCCGATAATGCCGAATCCCGCCCATTTGGCGATAACCGGAATAAAACGGTGCATCTCGCCATATACTTCAATACTCTTGACCACATCCAGACGGTAGGCTTTCAAACCGCAATTGAAATCGTGCAACTGTATCTTGGACATACGGCGCACCGCCCAGTTGAACAACTTGGTAGGCAAGGTCTTGGATATAGGGTCGTAGCGTTTCTTTTTCCAACCCGAAACCACATCGTAACCCTCTTCGGTAATCATCTTGTAGAGGGCCGGTATTTCATCGGGACTGTCCTGCATATCGGCATCCATCGTAATGACCACCTTGCCGTTTACCGCTTCGAAACCCGTTTGCAGGGCTGCCGACTTTCCGTAATTGCGGCGGAAACGGATGCCACGGAAACAGGGATTCTTCGCATTCAATTCCCGGATAACGCGCCAGGAGTTGTCGCGGCTGCCGTCATCGACAAAAACCACCTCATAGGTAAAGCCGTTTTCGTTCATCACCCGCTCTATCCACGCCGCCAGTTCCGGCAAAGATTCATCCTCGTTAAACAGAGGCACAATCACCGATATATCCATAATGCTGATTGTTTATTGCAGAGAACAAAGGTACATTATTATGAACAATCCACGAAGCG
>CAYVJX010000195.1:0-2247 GCA_964451895.1 uncultured Bacteroidaceae bacterium
GCCCCGGAATAAAGCCCGTACCGCCCTCGGCGATGGGGTTGAACGTGTCGATGACGCGCACGCCCGTTTCCAAAGCCCGGAACGGACGGGGTTTTTCCTTATATAAGGTAATCGGCACCTTGACCGGCCATTTCTGCGCCATCTTCACGATTTCTTCCTTGCCCTTGGCATCCACCAATACAGCAATTTTGTCTTCTATCGTATAGCTTCCTGCCGGAACGATTTCCTTTACCGTGTATTCGCCTTTGAGTTTAAAAGGCACCATGATCTTGTGGGGCAGCCAGCCTTCCTTTACCTCGCCTATCCAGTCGGCGGGCCTTACCTTGGCACCGGCTTCCACCAAGGGCTTGAACTCCCACCGACGGGTGGAATCCAGCGCCGCCGTATAGCAGCCGCGTTTGAGGAAAACACCCTCCATCGTGGCCAGATTGTTCTGCAGACCGTCGTAATTGCTCGAAAGCAAACCCGGCCCCAGGGTGGCTTCCAACATCTGCCCTTCAAAGGTAACGTCGCAACCCACGCGCAAGCCACGGGTACTTTCAAAAACCTGCACGTAGGCCGTATCGCCGGTTATCTTGATAACCTCCGCCATGAGCCTTACGTCATCCAACTCGATAAAGCATATCTCATTCTGGGCGACAGGGCCTTGCACCTTTACCATCACCAAGTTTGAAACAATGCCGCTTACTTTGCCTTTTGTCTTTTCCATATCGTTTTTTTGTAAGGAAACCCGCCCTTAGGCGTTTTCTCCCTGCAGGTTAACTTTTCTCATTTCCGACACCGCCTCGCGCAGGTATTCCCTGCCCGATTCGGCATCCATTTTCTGCCAGCGGCGCAGAATGCCCGCCTGCAACATATAGCACAATACTTTGTCTAACTGAAAATCCTTGCCCCTCACCATTTCTTCGGCCATCCTCCAGCGGAAACGGTCTATGGCGCGCTCCCTTTCGAACACATCGGGCAAATCCAAAGCCTCGAACATCTCTCCGGCATACGAAAGCCGCAGTTTCAAACCAAAATCGCCTTCGTTCATGTCTTCCCGTATCCATTCGAGCAAGGACGCGGAAGCCGCTTCCACAAACTCGTTTTCGGGAGAACGCCCCTGCTTGCGGGCGGCGAAAGCCACCAAGGTGTTCTTCAGTATGCCGTCGAAAGTAAACCACTTGCGCACGAAAGAATTTCGATGATGGAGCGCCGCCTGATAGAAGGCGTTGTCGAAAATCCGAACCAAAGCACGTTCCACATCTTCGTGCGTATCGTCCACCTTAAGGTCTTCCTCGCCGTACATCAGCATGGAAAGGCTCATTCCGAATATCTTCCGCTGATAGACCGGCAACGGGTGTTCCTGCAGGTATTGGAGCTTCTGATCCTCGTCTTTCAAGGCCAGGTAGTCTTGGGCAAGTTCCGCATGGGTATCGAAAGATAGAAAGAACGCCAGTGCCTTACGGTCGGAGGGCGAAAGCAGCTCCACGGCCTGCGCATGGATTTCTTCATACGGGAAACCCGAAAGGTCCATATCGAAATCCAGTTCGGGCAATCCGCTCAACAGGTAAGGATAATAGCCGCTCATGGCAAACACTTAAAAAAGGAGTTGTTTGAGCTTGGGACGGGCGTATTCCTTGAAAAGAGCCAGAAAATCTTCTTCGGTAAAGCGCAACAGGTAGCCCCCCTGACGGTTCTCCACCTTGAAACCGCCCTGCAGATCACCGCTGAAAGAAACCGAAAGTCCTTCCTTAAGGACGTTTCCGGTCAGATCCTTCAGAAAGGCATCGTATCTGGCCCTGTCGGATTCGGGCAGAATAAGCTGCAGGTCGGGAACCTGATTGCCCGAAGCGAAAGAAGACACCGCCTTAAGAATCAGTTCCTGCATGAACGCCTGCTGTTCCATGGCCGAATGAACGCCCGGAGCCACCACTTGGTTCATCAGCTGTTCTTCCACTTCTTTTTTCAAGGTGGAAACCATTTGGCGGGAAGTGATCTTGATTTCGGTCAAGGCGTTGTTCTTAAGGTCTTCGGCTTCCTTGCGTGCCTTTTCCACGATTTCCTCTGCCTTGCGGCGCGCCTCTTCCTGCATCAGACGGGCCTGTTCTCCGGCCTGCGCCAAAAGGCGTTCGCCCTCTTCCTTGCCCTTGCCCAAACCATCGCGGTACAGTTTGTCGGCAAGTGCCTGTATTTTATTTTCCATCGGATTGGAGTTTTTCAAAACTACACGGGGGCGAAGTTAAGGAATTTCAGCGACTAAGACAA
>CAYVJX010000196.1:0-2243 GCA_964451895.1 uncultured Bacteroidaceae bacterium
ACAGCGCGCACCGCCTTGGGCGCGAAAAACAGAAAATGAAACACCACGACAGCCAGAACCGTATAGGCGAAACGGATTCCGAAAACCTTGATGGAAAAAATAAAAAAAAGGTATCCGAAACTTCCCCCCCGCGATTTTCCGTTCCACTGCCGTTCCTGTTTCCTATCCATTTATCCTGGTATCGAGCAATTGATAAAAATCGGCAAAAGTCTTGATGTCGATAAAGTCCGAGCCATTGAGCGTAACACCGAAATTCTGGTCTATCAACACCACCACATCCACCAAGTCCAGGCTATCCATCCCCAAGGTTTCCTTCAGCAAGGCATCCGGCAAAAACAAAGCTTCGTCCAGCTCAAATTCCTCTGCCAACACTTGATTCACTTTCGCGATAATCTCTTCTTTTGTCATTTTTTCTTTTTTTATCTTGATTCTCAATCTATGTTTAACCTAAGCTTTAAACTTCTTTACAACCAAGGTGGAGTTGGTTCCACCAAAGCCGAACGAATTACTCAAAAACATATCGAATCCGGCATCCACCCTACGGCCGGGAATATTCAACAAAGCAGAAGCCTCGTCGGGTTCTTCGAAATTGAGGTTAGGCGCGATAAAACCATGTTGCATCATCAACATCGAATAAACCACCTCGCTGGCACCCGCCATCCACATTTCATGCCCCGTAAACGACTTGGTGGACGCCACATAAGGCCGGCTGTTTCCGAACACCTCGGCTATCGCTTTGGCTTCGTTCAAGTCTCCTATGGGCGTGGAAGTGGCATGCGCGTTCACATAGCCTATCTCTTGTATCGAAACGCCGGCACTCTCTATGGCACGCCGTAAAGAGGTGGCAGGCCCCACCACATTCGGAACGGAAATATGTTCTCCGTTCGACGAGAACCCATAACCAATCACTTCACCTAAAATCTTTGCCCCCCGCGCCACCGCCGATTCATAGCTCTCCAAAATCACCGCAGCCGCACCGCCGCTGGGAACCAGACCGTCCCGGTTCTTGTCGAAAGGCCGGGATGCCTTTTGAGGCGCATCTTCCCGCATGGAGAACGCGCTCAAGGCATCGAAATTCCCTACCGAATAAAGGTTCACTTCTTCCGCACCGCCGCAGATGATGCGTTCCTGCAAGCCCTGCTTTATCAGAAGAAAAGCGATACCGATGGCATGGGCGCCGCTGGCACACGCGCCCGACACCGTAAAATTGATGCCGCGCAGGTTGAAAATCGTGGAAAGGTTCATGGTTACCGTCGAATTCATCGACTGAAAGATATTGCCCGAACCCACCATGGCGGTATTGCGTTTTTCCCGAATGATGTCCACACCGGTAACCGTCGCTTCGGCGCAACTGTCGTTGCCGAACAGTATGCCCGTTTCGTGTGCGGCAAGATAATCACGGTCCATTCCCGCCTGCAACAAGGCTTCTTCGGTTGCCACATACGCATACTGCCCCTGTTCCGAAAGGCAAAGCCGCTGCCGCCTGTCCAGCCTGCCTTTCAGTTCAGGCAAGCGCAATATACCCGTCAACATGGAACGATACCCGAATTCCTTTCTCTTGGGATCGATGCCTATTCCCGATTTGCCTTCATAAAGGGATTGCAACACTTGTTCCTTATTTTCCCCTATGCAGGAATAGATTCCCATTCCGGTAATGACAACCCTTCTCTCCATCTCTGCTAAGCTTGATTAATACGGTTTGCGGATGAATTTACGCAATGTCAAACCGAAATTCTCTCCTGTATGCTCGGCTCCGTCCTTTATCAGATTGAGTTTGGTTCCCCAAATACCGCCACGCCCACGGATATCGGTTATCTTGGCTATTTCATTGTCCGCACTGTCAAGCACAACCAAATCACAAAGGTAATCCCCACGCACATTGATATCGGCCACAACCGCCTTTACCGTGTACTTCGAATCCGGATAATTGCCCAATGTAAGCGTATTGGAAAGACCTTGATTGGCATAAGCCAGAAACTTGGCGACAATTTCGGGCTTGTCTTTATACCAATCTTTCTCGTAGGCATTGAAATCATCTTCCGTCATCCCATGCACGGAAATAAACTCTATGGCAAACTTGACCCGCTTTTCGTGTTGCAAAGGCAACAATGAACCACTTTCCAACTGCTGTGCAAAAGCTGTCACACAGAAAAATGAGGCGATCAAAATAAATGCGTAACGTTTCATCAGTATAATCCTCCGTTAATTGAAATAGTTTCACCGGTAATGTATGCGGCTTTGTC
>CAYVJX010000197.1:0-2236 GCA_964451895.1 uncultured Bacteroidaceae bacterium
TTCATCGGCAAGAACAGGAAACAATCTTGGAAAAACGGCAAAAACACCATAATTTTGCCTTGGAAAAACGGCAAAAATACCGCGTTTTAACCATGGAAAAGTGGCAGAATTATGATTAACAGAAAGATTGACAATTTTTTGAATGATTATTTCAAAAAGAATCATGGTGCGTTACTTTTGACCGGTGCCCGACAAGTGGGCAAGACATATGCCGTTCGCAAGTTCGCCCGCTCTTTCAAGCACTTTGTCGAGATTAATTTTGTGGAACACCCCGAAGCGGTTGAGATTTTCAAAAATGCCACCGACAGCCAAGACATTCTACTCCGTTTATCGGCTTTTACCTCCACGCCTTTGGAAAAGAACAAGACCTTGATTTTTTTCGATGAAGTACAAAAATGCCCGGAAATAGTAACCGCCATCAAATTTCTAGTGGAGGAAGGATCCTACCGATATATTCTCAGCGGATCGCTTTTAGGCGTGGAATTAAAAGATTTACGCTCGGAACCCGTGGGTTATATGGGTGTGCAAGAAATGTACCCCGTAGATTTTGAAGAATTCATCACCTTCCTCGGCATAAGCGAAAATGTACGGAATACCCTGCGCGAAGCCTGGGAAAAGCGCAAACCCGTCGATACGTTTGTCCACAATAAACTTTTGGAATTATTCCGTTTATATCTGATTGTAGGAGGAATGCCCGCCGCCGTGGAACGCTATCGGCAAAGCAACAATCTGCAAGAAGTGATGACGGTGCAAAAAGACATTTTGAAATTATACCGACGTGACATCGCGCAATACGACCCCAAGAATAAACTTGCCATCGAAGAGATTTTCGACCTCATCCCGCCCGAACTCAACGCCAAGAACAAACGTTTCATTTTGAAAAGATTGAATGAGAATGCAAAATTCGAACGTTTTGAGAACGGCTTCCTTTGGTTAAAAAATGCAGGCGTGGCGATTCCTGTCTATAATGTGGATGAGCCCAAAGCTCCGCTTCTCTTGGCCCGTTCGCGCAACCTATTCAAACTCTTTCAGAACGATGTAGGTTTGCTTGCCGCCCAATACGCCGAGGGTATTCAGTTGCGCATCCTCAATGCCGACAAAAACATCAACTACGGGTCGATTTACGAAAACGCCGTAGCGCAAGAATTGTGCGCCCATCAGTTCACCCCCTTCTATTACAACGATAAAAAGCGAGGCGAGATTGACTTCTTGATAGAAAGCGAAGGAAAAATATTGCCCGTTGAAGTGAAATCGGGTAAAGACTACGAAATTCACCGCGCCCTGTCGAATATCATGACCGAAAAGGCCTATCCTTTGACAGAAGCATTGGTGCTGAGTAACGCCAACCTACGGCAAGAGGGAAAAATCCTCTATGCACCTGTTTATATGGTGATGTTCCTTGTAAAGAAAGAAGAAGCCCCGACCTACTACACGGTGGACTTGACAGGATTGCGGTAATCACAGGCCTTTCAATATCCTGAAATTCCCCAAATGTCCACCTCTATGCCGAAATTACCTATTTCTCCAAGACTTTTTTGGCTTCCTCCCAATACTTATCCATCTCCTGCAGGCTCATATCGTGCAGGGATTTGCCTTTCTGTATGGTCTGTTCTTCCATGTAGGTAAAACGGCGGATGAACTTGCGGTTGGTGTGTTCCAGCGCGTCTTCGGGATTGAGGCCGATAAAACGGGCATAATTGATGAGCGCGAAGAACACATCGCCCAATTCGTCCAACGTCTTTTCCTTTTGCGCCGCCAAAGCATCGGCATCCACATGACGGGCTTCCATTTCCTGCGATTTCCTTACCTCATCCCGCAACTCGCCCAATTCCTCGCCCACCTTTTCCCATACCTGTTCGCCGTTGTCCCAGTCGAACCCCACGCCCCGCGCCTTGTCCTGGATACGGAACGCCTTGATCATGGCCGGCAAAGACTTGGGAACGCCGCTCAACACTGAATGCTTCTTGCCTTCCTTAAGCTTGATTTCCTCCCAGTTCTTCTTCACATCCTCATCGGACTGCACCTCCACATCGGCAAAGATATGGGGATGGCGGCGGATAAGTTTCTCGCAGATGCCGTTGCACACATCGGTAAAGTCGAACCGCCCCTCTTCCTTGCCCAGCTGGGCGTAGAAAGCGATATGCAGCAGCACGTCGCCCAACTCTTTCTGTATTTCGGAGTAATCCTTTTCCGTAACGGCATCCGAAAGCTCAAAAACCTCCTCCACCGTAAGGGT
>CAYVJX010000198.1:0-2217 GCA_964451895.1 uncultured Bacteroidaceae bacterium
AGTTCATCACCGAGAAAAAGCCTTTCTTCATCTCGCCGCCATACCACGTGCCGCCTATCACGGCTTTCTTTTCGTCCAGGTTGAAGGCCACGTAAACCTCGCTGTTCATGCCTTCGGCCTTGTAGTCGGGATAGGTGGTCTTGCAGGCGTTGAGCATCACGAAGTCGGGCTTGAAGTCTTTCAGTTCCTCTTCGGTGGGGCGGATGAACATGTTCTTGGCGAAGTGCGCCTGCCAGGCCACTTCCGTCACAATACGGATGCACAGGCGGCTGTTGGGGTTCGCGCCCACGTAACCGTCTTGAACATACAGTTTCTTGTTCGAAAGCTCCTTGCTTGAGTTGTCGAAAAGCTTCTTCCACAATTCGGGAGAAATGGCCTTGTTGTCAGAACCCTTGCGGCCTTCCTGCGCCCACCATACGTTCTTTTCGGAAGCCGGGTTGCGCACGATGTATTTGTCTTTGGGCGAACGACCCGTAAAGATGCCGGTATCTACCGTCATGGCGCCGGTTTCGGTAAGGTAGCAACGGTCAAAACCATCCAGTCCGGGAGCGGATTCGTGTTTGAAAAGCTCCTCGTAGGAAAGGTTGTGGAAAATTTCCTTGGTGCCGGTAATACCGTAGCTTTCCAAGTCTTTCATCAGTTTCTGCGTTTCCATGATACGTTTTTTTTATCTTTTTTGGTTTGCCGCCCGTCCGTTTTTCGGGGAACCGGGGGCTTAAAAAACAAGCGAAAATAATAAATAAAACAGATGGGCGGAAACCCCTGCGCAAAGCCCGCCTATCGTGTGCGCTCCGATGGCTTTGGGAACAAGGTTGCGGTAGCCGAGCGAGTCGAGCATGGCCGAATGCGTGGAGAGGTAGCCGCTCCAGCACATGCCCATGGCGGTGAATACGGCAATCACGTTGTTATCCACAAATCCTTCGGCAATAAAGGTGGGAACCAGACCCAACGCGGCGCCCACCGCACCCAAGGCCGTGATAGGGAAAGCGATGAGTTCGGGATGCTGGAAACCGAAAAGCCATTCGAACAGGAAGTTCACCTTTCCCGCCAGCCACGGCAACAGAGGCACACCCTCGTAGGCCGCACCCGTGTAGCTTCCGCTTGCGCTTGCGCCGAAAGTGATCATCATCACCACCGTCGAAATCACGATAACCCCCGGAATGATGGCCAGACCCAACTGAACGCCGTCCTTGCCGCCGTCTAAAATCGCGTTCAGACCGCGGATAAACACGCCGCCCTCCGACTTGAACGAAATCTTCTCCTTGTCGCCGCCCGCGGCCTCTTCGTCCTTGTATTGCGGATAGGCCTTGATGATGGCCCGCTGCATGAGGCGTGTGGAGACGATACAGCCCACCACGGCGCCCAAAAGCCCGATAACGGCACCTTGGCCGTAGCCCTTGCCCACCATAAAGGCGATCACCACGAGTCCCATGCCGAAAGCCGTGCCGAAGTTGGTGAGCGAGATCAACTGGTATTTCTTGAAATAGCTGCTGAAATTCTTGTCGTGCGCCAACGAAATGATGGCGGGATTGTCGCTGAGGAAAGTGAGCACCGCGCCCAGGGCCGCCACCCCGGGAAGGTTGAAGAGAGGCTTCATGAGCGGACGGAGAATGTTCTCCAGCAGACGTACCACCCCGAACTCGGTGAGCAGACGCCCCAGGGCTCCGGTAAGCACGGTGATGCCCATCAGGTAGAAGCAGGTGTTGAGCAAGAGGTCGTGCGCCGTCTTCATCATGGAGTTGAGCATGTTGGGCGTGCCCATACGGCGCGCCAGAACGCCGAATGCCAAAAAGAAGACAAGCAGGAACACCATCGCCTCAATGGTGCGTTTCGTGGTGAATTTCAGGTCTTTGAACTTTTTCATAGCGAATTCGTTTCGCGATAGGTTTCAGAATCATTTCCGGGTAAAAGCCCGCAGAAGCCAGGTAAAGCCCACGGCCACAGTATGGCTTTTGAAATGGTCGGTACGGTTGTTGGTGGTCCAATAGGCGTGCAGGCGTATATCCTTGCTTTTTTTGAGCGGGAAAAACTCCGCCCCTGCCCCGATATAGGCCGATTCCCGTCCGATGCCGTACGCGAGCGGACCCACCAATATATCGTCATTCCCGGTGTCGTTGTAGTCAAAACCGCCCTTCACAAAGATATTCGCGCGGTCCTTGATGTTGAATATCAGGTTGCCTATCAGCGAGAAATCGCCGAAAAAGCGGCCCTGCCCCA
>CAYVJX010000199.1:0-2199 GCA_964451895.1 uncultured Bacteroidaceae bacterium
CTATCAATACCACCCTGGACGTCAACACCAAACTATTGAAAAACGCTTATAAAGGCCTCTCCCTGCGGGAAGGTTCCGCCGCGAAACGCAAAAGCCGTCCAAGATGGCTGCGCCGATGGTAACAAAATTTTTACGCAATGATTATCTGCAAGTTGCACCAAAATAATTCCATCAAACTTCGATAAAAACGGATTTCGGGGTTTTATAGAGTATAAACACTTAAAACTTACAACCATGAACCCTGAAGAACATCCCCAGCCTTTCTGCCCCACCTACATTTCCTTTGAGTGCGATGGCGAAGAATACACCTGTCTGGTGAACCGCTTCGGCATCTTCCGCGTTAAAGAGCCCCTTCTCCAATCTAAACAAATTGACAAATTTTATTTTGCCTGCAACAATTTGAATTAAAGTTTATTTACCAGTCCTAATCCTTTCCGGACAACTATTCGGGGGAAAAAATAATGTCTGTCAAATTTGTATATGTATAACTAATGAGTTATATTTGCAACGAGTATCGAAACTTTAGCGATAGCAAAGAAATACGCATTGTTCACAGCACACCTCAGTTCGATGCGTTTTTTGAAAAGCTGCCACCGCAGGTACAAAATAAATTCCTGTATGCCATCAACGTCATATCAAGAATTTATTCCATACCGACAAAGTTTGTGAAACACTTGGTGAATACCGACTTATACGAATTCCGTGTATCGGCGGGAAATAACGAATACCGTACCATCCTTTTCGCTATCGACCACCACAACGTGATCGAATGCACACAGATAATCCTCCTTAATGGTTTTATTAAAAAATCGAGCAAGGATTACTTAAATCAGATCGCATTGGCGAAACAACTATTAAAAAACTTGGAGCAATGAGAACACTGAATCCTGAGAAGTTAAAGGCACTTCCTACATTCAACCAACGGTTGGATGAAAAATACGGCAGAATCGGAACGGCATCGCGTAACAGATTCGATGAGGAATCATTGGCCTGGTTTTATGGCAACATGTTCCGGAATCGCCGGAAAGAACTCAAACTCACCCAACGGCAGGTGGCTGCATCCCTGGGGCTGAAACAAAGTTACATAGCCCGGGTGGAACGCGGCAAAGCCGATATACAATTATCCAGTTTCTTTCACATAGCCGGCATTCTCGGTATCCGGTTCGTTCCCACATTGATACCTTCGCCCTGTACCCAAGTCTATTAGCCGCAAGCCCTCCATTCGGAATTTTTCGTTACCTTCGCGAGTTATTTAGTAGGCACGCACCGCGCCTTAGCAAGCAAAAAATAAAACTACATACTGTCATGAAAAAATCCGACAAAAGCAACGATTGGAAAGTAAAGTTGGGACTTGCCGAAATGTTGAAAAACGGGGTTATCATGGATGTTACCAATGTGGAGCAAGCCAAGATAGCCGAAGATGCCGGCGCCATCGCCGTTATGGCGCTTGAACGCGTTCCCTCCGACATCCGCGCCCAAGGCGGTGTGGCCCGCATGAGCGACCCCAAGATGATTATGGAAATCAAGAAGGCCGTGAGCATTCCCGTAATGGCTAAATGCCGTATCGGACACATTGCTGAAGCCCGCATTCTGGAAGCCCTCGATATCGACTTTATCGACGAAAGCGAAGTGCTTACGCCCGCCGATGACGAATTCCACATCAACAAACACGAATTCCGTATTCCTTTTGTCTGCGGCTGCCGCAACTTGGGTGAAGCCCTGCGCCGTATCGGAGAAGGCGCGGCTTTGATCCGTACCAAGGGCGAAGCCGGTACCGGAAACATCGTGGAAGCCGTTCGCCATATGCGTTGCCTGATGGGTGGAATCCACCGTCTGCAGGCTTGCAGCAAGGAAGAACTCATGACCGAAGCCAAGAACCTCGGCGCTCCTTATGATTTGGTCTGCTATGTGGCCGAACACGGCAAACTGCCCGTGCCCAATTTCTCCGCCGGTGGCGTGGCCACGCCCGCCGATGCCGCTTTGATGCGTCAGTTGGGAGCCGAATCGGTGTTCGTAGGTTCGGGCATCTTTAAATCGAAGAACCCCAAGAAAGTGGCCAAGGCCATTGTAGAGGCCACCACGCACTACAACGATGCCGCCAAGCTGGCCAAATTGTCCGAAAACTTAGGCGAACCCATGCACGGCATCGATGTGCGCCAATTGGACGAAAAACAACTTTTCGCCAACAGAGGCTGGTAA
>CAYVJX010000200.1:0-2168 GCA_964451895.1 uncultured Bacteroidaceae bacterium
TTTTCTCGGCGGCCAGACCCGCCTGTACGGCCTGGATGGAATCCTGCATGGAAGCTTGCAGCCCTCTTTCCACAAAAGGCATATAGCCGGCTCCCGGCTTCAACAGATATACTTTTCCGTCATGGTGCATCCAGATGCCGTCCGGATGGTGTTCGAACCGCAAGGGATCATCGGGAGAGATGCCGAAAATAATCAACTGCTTGTTCTCCAACTTATACCCTCTGTAATTGACGGGCGATTCCCAAAACTCCACGCGGAGCGACTGTTGCGGCTGCGGCTTTTCGTCCGGAAGCGGCTGCGGGCTGGAAGTGGCGTATTCGTGTTCGCCTTTCTTGGTATCGGAAAGCACTTTCTCGGAATTGCTGTCGCGCTGCCAGGACAGACCTTCCGGATTTGTGAAATAGTCGTTCTTCCAAAGCGAGGTATCGAGTTTCTCCTCTTTTTTCTTTCGGGTCTCGATGCGCGGATGCTTGGCGTAGAATTCTTCCAGTTCCGAGCTTCCGGTAGGCACGGGCACTACAACGTTCGGGCGTTCCCGAACCATTATCTCGGTGGTTTCTTCTTTCGGAAACCAGGATTCCAATCCGATATCCCACGGACGGAAGCCCATCAACCAAAGGAACAGCAGCACCGCGACTGCCACGCCGATGAAGATGAGCAAAATGCCGATGGTGATTCTTCCTTTAGACATAGCCTTATTCTTGTTCTTGCGAGCCGTAGGTTTCGTCCGCTATCTGCCGGGTTACCGAATCCGGCATGAACCTTTCGTCTTTAGCGATCATGGGTTCGGGTGCCGGAAAATGGAGTTGCGAAGAATCCACTATCTCGAAAATCTTGGAAATATACGGGTTGATGGTTACATCGCTGCGGTTGTTGAGCCATATGACCGTGCGTTGGCACTGGTAATCGTGAATGAAGTAGGTGCGGAAGCCTTTCCACCAGCCGTTGTGGAACACCGTGCGGTGCCCGGCGGTGTCCTGACGTATGCGGAATCCCAGGCCGTAATCGTTGTCGTGTTTTGGAGTGAGCTCTTCGGCCGGCGTGAACATCAGCTCAATGATGCTGTCCGCCAGAAAATCGGAACGGTACAGAGCCTGGTCAAAGCGAAAAATATCCTGCGCGGTGGAAAAAAGCCCCTTATCGCCCAACACGCCGTCCAGATAGTCGGGATAACGCCTGTAAAAACCCGTGCGGCGCGAATACGAATAGCCGTTCACCACCTTTTTGTCGGGCATCTGCGGGTTTTGGGCATCGAACAGGAAGGTGTTCTCCATGCCGAGCGGTTCGGCGATATTTTCGGCAAAGAACTGCGAGAAGCTCTGCCCTGTTATCTTTTCCACCAAAAGCGCCAGATAAGCGTAGTTGGTGTTGCAGTATTTGAAGCGGGTTCCCGGCTTGAAATCGAGCGTTCTGCCGTAACGCGCCAAAAGCGGCGATATATCGGTGTTCTTGAGGTATTGTTTCTTGTTGGGCCAGTATTTGTCGGCAATGTAGATGTAGTTCTTGAGCCCCGAACGGTGCTGGAGAAGGTGGGTAACGGTAATGTTGTCGAAAGGAAAATCAGGCAGGTATTCCTTGACAGGAGCGTTGATGTCGATCTTGCCTTGCTGGTAGAGCAGCATCACCGCCGTGGCCGTGAAGGGCTTGGAAAGCGATGCCAGCTGAAAGGAACTTTCCGGGCAGATGGAATCCCGGCAGGCGCGGATATTGGAGAATCCGAAACATTTGTTGTACAACACTTTGCCTTTTTCTGCCAAAAGCACCTGCCCGCTGAAGCCACCCCGTCGGTAGGCTTGGGTAAGAAGTTGGTCTATACGGACATACTTAGCGGAATCAAGGGCTTTCTCATACAAGGCACGCAAGATCTCCTCCTCGCTCTGGGAGGCAACGTATTCTTCTTGCTGACCGCTCTGAACCTTATTCCAAGGAAAAGGTGTAAAGAGCGTTATGCCGAGCAAAAGCAGCAGGACGGATGCGGAAAAATGTTTCATATTTGTTATCTTCGCGGCGCGTATAATACGCCAATTGGCAAAATTATCTTGAAAAGAAACGCTTAAAAAAACAACCCGTGATGAATTCTCAACATACGAACGTTGATAATTGCAAGCCTAAGCGCTATACCGTTACCTCGGCGCTTCCCTACGCCAACGGCCCCGTGCATATCGGGC
>CAYVJX010000201.1:0-2108 GCA_964451895.1 uncultured Bacteroidaceae bacterium
AAGACGTACAGGCGGCCACCGAAGCCACCTTGATTATTTCTCCCGACTTAAAGCCCATGCTGTAAAGCGTATGGAATCGCTTCCCGTGGTAGAGACCTTCCACTCCCTGCAAGGGGAGGGAGCACATGCCGGCCGGCCCGCCTATTTTGTGCGGCTGGCCGGTTGTCGTAATGCGTGTGCCTTTTGCGACACGCCCCAGTCGTGGGATACGGAGGGCTATCCCTTGGTTCCCGTAACGGAACTGGCGCGGAAAGTTTCTCAAAGCGGAGCCAGAAACTGTGTGGTGACGGGCGGCGAACCTGCCATGCACGATCTGTCGGCGCTGTGTGATGCCTTAAAGGAAGCGGGTCTGCAACGCTGGCTTGAAACCTCCGGCAGCGAGAAACTGTCGGGGCAGTGGGATTGGATCTGCCTTTCCCCCAAAAGGAATATTCCGGTGCAACCCGAATATTACCGTTCGGCAAACGAGCTCAAAGTAGTGGTAGGGCAGGCCTCCGACTTTGAATTTGCCGAAAGACAGGCCTTGGAGGTATCTTCCTCCTGCCTTTGTTTCTTACAGCCCGAATGGGGCGAATATAAACGGATATTGCCGCAGATTGTCGATTACGTCAAGGCACATCCGCGCTGGAACCTGTCGTTGCAGGTTCACAAACTGATAGGTGTGGAATAAATACGTAAATTTTTTACTTTTGTGCCTTGTTTAAAGCTGTCAACCCATGGAGATTGAAGTTCTGAAATCCAAGATACACCGCGTTAAGGTAACGTATGCCGACTTGAACTATGTAGGCAGCATCACCATAGACGAAGATTTGATGGACGCCGCCAATATCTGCGAATACGAGCGGGTGCACATCTACAACATCATGAACGGTGAACGGCTTGAAACCTATGTGATCAAAGGCGAGCGCGGCAGCGGCGTCATCGGCCTGAACGGAGCGGCGGCACGTAAGGCGCAGGTAGGCGACTTAGTGATTATCGTTTCGTATGCCTCCATGACCCCTCAGGAAGCCCGCACCCATACGCCTACCGTGATTTTTCCCGAAGACAACAAGATTGTTAAATGAACAAAGAGCGCAAGGGAAACAGTCTTTTGAAACAGGTCTTGAAATTCGTCCTGTTTTTCGCTTTCGGAATCTTTATTATCTGGCTGTTCCAAAATAACCTCACGCCTGAAGAAAAGACGGAGATAGGCGGTTCTTTGCGGAGCGCCCGTTGGATTATGGTGTTCTGGATTGCCGTTTTCGGGCTTTTGAGCACCGTTTTACGCTCCTTGCGCTGGAATCTTCTGATAGAACCCTTAGGCTACAGGCCGCGTTTCATCAATACGTTCTGTAGTGTCTCGGTGGCCTATTTCGCCAATCTGGCGGTGCCGCGACTGGGTGAGGTACTGCGTTGCACCTTCCTGTACCGCTACGAGAAAGTGCCGGTTCAAAAATCCTTGGGAACGGTGCTGAGCGAGCGCGTGATTGATATGCTTACTTTCGTGCTGATTTTTGCCGCCTCCTTTTTCTTGGAATATAAAGCCTTGCACGCTTATGTGCGCGGATTGTTCAACCGGCAGGCGGAAAGCGGCGGACATGGCGGGCTTTGGATCGGCATCGCCTTTATCGTGCTGTTGGTGGCAGGGGTATGGGCGTTGTTGGTGTATTGCAAGAAAAACGCCGCCCGTTTCAAACCCGGCGGCTTCATGGCCAAAATCGCCCATTTGGTCAACGGCTTTTCCGAAGGTTTCACTTCTTTGGGGCATCTTAGGAAACCTTGGCTTTTCGTGGTCTATTCCATCGGTCTGTGGGCTTGCTACCTGCTGATGATGCACTTCGCTATCATCAGTCTGCAAGATTTGGCGGGAAGCCCGATAAGGCTGGCTTTGGTGGCTTTGGCGATGGGTACGGTGGGAATCATGCTCACCCCCGGCGGCATCGGCGTTTATCCGGTTATCATTTCCGAAACGCTCTCGGTGTTCGGCATCGCCAAAACCCTCGGCTACACTGCCGGCTGGATTGCCTGGGGAACGCAAACGGCGCTGATTATCCTGGCAGGCCTGGCGGCACTTTGTATCTTGCCGGTTGTCAATAAGAACCGCAAGAAAGACGCCATCGCGTAGGTAG
>CAYVJX010000202.1:0-2102 GCA_964451895.1 uncultured Bacteroidaceae bacterium
CAACAGGACAACCAACAGCTGTCGCCCAAGCAGAAAGCCAAACAGCAGGAAGCCGAGCGTATGCTCCGCGCCTTGGAGAACCAAGAAAAGAACACCTTGGAAAAAATCAAGAAAAGCAAAGACCAAGGCAAAGGCTCGCCCGTTGAAAAGGATTGGTAATTTTTCCTGACGCAAAACACATTTATCATGAACATCCACAGACCAACGATACGGAACATAACCCGCCTGCTTTGCCTGCCCGCGATGTGGCTCGCGCTGACGGCACTCTCGTGGGCACAGGAACCCGTATTGAGCCTGCGCGCGCCGTCGAAGGTGAGCGCGGGACAGACCTTTGAGATTTCCTACTCCATCAACGTGCGCGGTTCAAAATCGTTCCGCGCCCCGGCCTTCAAAGGGCTGGACTTGCTTTTCGGCCCGGCGCAGTCGCAATCCAGCAGCTACCAGTTCGTAAACGGCAAGCAGTCGCAAAGCTTTACCCTCTCCTATACCTACCAGCTCCGCGCTCCGCAACCGGGCAACTACCACTTTGGCAAGGCCAGCATCGTGGTGGATGGCAAGACTTACGAATCCGAGCCTTTCAACCTGGAGGTAACGCAAGCCGCCCAGAACACCGCCTCATCTTCCAACCAACCAAGGCAACCGCAAGGCAACGCCCGCAGCCAAAGCCGTCAGGAAGCCTCCGTTCCCGCCGAAGTAAGCGACCAAGACCTTTTCATCACCGCTTCAGTCAATAAAAAAGCCCCCTATGTAGGTGAACAGGTGCTGCTCACCTACCGAATCCACACCGCCATTCCCGTGGAGCAGTTCAGCATCTACAAAACGCCCTCCAACAAAGGCTTCTGGACCGAAGAACTCAAAACCGACCACGACGCGCAAGAGCAGGAAGTAATCGACAACCGCCTGTACGTCTATGCCGACATACGCAATGTGGCGCTCTTTGCCCAGGAATCCGGTGCCCATACCCTCGAACCCATGGAAGTGGAAGCCTTGGCGCAGGTGCAAGCCCCCCGGCGGCGTTCCGGCAGCATTTTCGATATGTTCGACGACGCTTTTTTCAGCCCCACCCAAACGGTCAAGAAAAACCTGCGTTCCAAAGCCCTGACCCTCCACGCCAAGCCGCTGCCCACCCAAGACAGGCCGGCCTCTTTCGACGGCTTGGTGGGCGATTACAAAATCGATTTCCAGTACGACCTGAACCAAACCATCAAGGCCAACGAAGCCATTACGTTCACCTTTACCGTTTCGGGCAAGGGCAACATCGAGATGATCCATGCCCCGCAAATCCAATTTCCGCCCGACTTTGAGGTTTACGAACCCAAGATCTCGCACCACAAGCAGGTTTCCGCCTCGGGCGTGAGCGGTTCGGCCACTTTCGAATACATCGTTGTGCCGCGCAACCGGGGCGTGTATAAAATCAACGCCTTCCGCTATTCGTTCTTTAATCCGCAAACGGAAAAGTACGTGGAAAAGACCCTGCCCGAAATCGTGTTGAACGTGGAAAAAGGCAAAGACCTGCCCGCCGCCGAAACCGTTTCGGGGCCGTTTGCCGGCACCTCGGGCGATATCGGATATATCCGCCTCCAAGGAACATGGAAAAAAGCTGGACAGGAATTCCTGTTCTCCCCCCTCTTCTGGCTTATCCTTCTGGGTGAAGCCGTATTGTGCGCCCTCTTCCTGCTCGCCTACCGCCAGCGCCTGCAAAGGAACGCCGACATCGTAGGCACCAAGAACCGCAAGGCCGCCAAAGAGGCCAAACGATGCCTGCGCAAGGCGGAACTCCTGTTGGATGAAAAGCACAAGGATGCCTTCTACGTGGAGATATCCCAAGCCCTTTGGGGATTTTTGGCCAACAAACTCAATATCCCTCAAGCCGACCTGTCGCTGGAAAACGCCCGTCTCGAACTGCGGAAAAAAGCGGTCAGCGAGGAACTCACCCAAGAGTTCATCCAAACTTTGGAACATTGCGAATTTGAACGCTTCTCCCAGGCCGACACCGGTTTGGCCGGCATGAAAGCCCTCTATGCGGAGGCGGAAAACATCCTCTACCGGATTATCGACTCCCTTAAATAAGAAAAAGGAACCAACATGAAACCGCATATCAG
>CAYVJX010000203.1:0-2096 GCA_964451895.1 uncultured Bacteroidaceae bacterium
AACTTCGTTTCCGACCAAGTGATGGAAGCCATGGGTTCGGTAATGACCAACAAATATGCCGAAGGCTATCCCGGCCACCGTTACTATGGCGGCTGCCAAATCGTTGACCAAAGCGAACAGCTGGCCATCGACCGCATCAAGCAGGTATTCGGCGCCGAATACGCCAACGTGCAGCCCCACTCCGGCGCACAGGCCAACATGGCCGTTTTCGTGGCCTGCCTCAAGCCCGGCGACACCTTTATGGGGCTTGACCTGGCGCACGGCGGACACCTTTCCCACGGTTCGCCCGTCAACTTCTCGGGGCTTACCTACCGTCAGGTGGCCTACCGCGTAAGCGAAGAAACGGGTACCATCGACTACGAACAGATGGAAAAGACCGCGCTTGAAGAAAAGCCCAAACTGATTGTGGGCGGCGCTTCGGCCTACTCCCGCGACTGGGACTGGAAACGCATGCGTGAAATCGCCGACAAGATCGGGGCGCTCCTGATGGCCGATATCGCCCACCCCGCCGGCCTTATCGCCTGCGGCCTGCTCAACAACCCGCTCCAATACTGCCATATCGTAACCAGCACCACGCACAAGACCTTGCGCGGTCCCCGCGGCGGTATCATCCTGATGGGCAAGGATTTTGAAAATCCCTGGGGATTGAAGACGCCCAAAGGCGTGGTGAAGATGATGTCGCAGATTCTGGATTCGGCCGTATTCCCCGGCGTTCAGGGCGGACCGCTCGAACACGTGATCGCCGCCAAGGCCGTGGCTTTCGGCGAATGCCTCACCGACGACTACAAACGCTACATCCAGCAGGTAAAGGCCAACGCCGCCGCCATGAGCAAGGCCTTTACCGATAAAGGCTACAAGGTTATCAGCGGTGGAACCGACAACCACCTGATGCTGATTGACCTCCGCACCAAATTCCCCGACCTGACGGGCAAGGTGGCCGAAAACACCTTGGTGCGCGCCGATATCACGATCAACAAGAACATGGTGCCTTTCGACAGCCGCACTCCGTTTACCACCAGCGGTATCCGCGTAGGTACGCCCGCGGCCACCACCCGTGGTCTGAAAGAAGCCGACATGCCGGTGGTCGTTGACCTGATCGACCAGGTATTGTGCGACGTGAACAGCGAAGCCGTTATCGAGAAGGTTCGCAAGACCGTCAACGAAATGATGTCGAACCGTCCTCTGTTCGCGTGGTAATGAAAGGCAGTAAATTCCTACAGGACTTCAAGGCGTTCGCGCTCAAAGGCAACGTGATGGACCTGGCCGTCGGCGTGATTATCGGCGGCGCGTTCGGAAAAATCGTTTCCTCGCTCGTGGCGGACGTTATCATGCCCTTGCTGGGCTTGCTGATAGGCGGCATCAACTTTACCGACCTGCACTTCACGCTCAAGGCCGCCAAGGAGGTGGACGGCGTGTTGGAGCCGGCCGTGCTGCTCAGTTACGGCAAGTTCCTGCAGAGCGCGTTCGATTTCCTGATTATCGCTTTCTCGATTTTCCTCTTTATCCGCCTGCTCTCCAAGTTGCAGACCAAGCGGGACAAAGCCGCCGCGGAGGCACCGGCACCGGAGCCTCCCGCCCCTTCGAAAGAAGAACAGTTGCTTACCGAGATCCGCGACCTATTGGCCGAATCGAAGAAAAACTAAGAGGAATCTCTATTTAAAATGGATTGCGCGTCTGGACTTGTTTCAGGCGCGCAATTTGTTTAAGGCCCCGCACCAGATTTCGGCGGCGATGCGCACTTTCTCGGTGCAGGAGTTCAAGTAGTAGTTGCCCTGCGCGTCGGGATTGGGCGTTTGGGGCGTGGGGGCTTTGGGCAGGTTCAGCAAATCGGCGCAGCGCAAGGCACCGTTGCGTTTCTTGAACTCTTCGGCCAGTTCCTGCACCCATCCAAAAGTGCGTTTCTTTCCCTCGGCATCCCTCGGGCGAACCGAACCGGTTTCCAGGCCGGCGAGCAGGAACATACCCATGGCCGCACCGCATATATCGCGCATACCGCCGATTCCGCCGCCGAACGCGGCCGACATCCTGAGCGATTGTTCCTGGGTAAAGCCGTAAAGGTCTCCGAAGGCCAGCACCACCGACTGGCAGCAGTTATA
>CAYVJX010000204.1:0-2089 GCA_964451895.1 uncultured Bacteroidaceae bacterium
TGCAATAACCGTACCAAAGTAGAAAAAAATGGCTAAAGATTTCTCTACCAGAGCCGAAAGTTATTCGGAATGGTATAACGAATTGGTGACCCGCGCCGATTTGGCCGAACAATCCGCCGTGCGTGGTTGCATGGTTATAAAGCCCTATGGCTATGCCATCTGGGAAAAGATGCAACATACCTTAGACCAGATGTTCAAGGACACCGGGCACCAAAACGCCTATTTTCCCCTGTTCATACCCAAATCTTTCCTGAGCCGCGAAGCCGACCACGTGGAAGGTTTCGCCAAGGAATGCGCGGTGGTGACCCATTACCGCCTCAAGGCCAATCCCGACGGCAGCGGCGTAACGGTTGACCCCGCCGCCAAGCTGGAAGAAGAACTTATCGTACGTCCCACTTCCGAAACCATTATATGGAACACCTACAAAGGCTGGATCCAATCCTACCGCGACCTGCCTATCCTGGTGAACCAATGGGCCAACGTGGTCCGCTGGGAAATGCGTACCCGCCTGTTCCTGCGTACCGCCGAATTTCTGTGGCAGGAAGGGCACACCGCCCACGCCACCAAGGAAGAGGCCGAGGCCGAAGCCCGCAAGATGCTGGATGTGTATGCCGATTTTGCCCAGAACTTCATGGCCATGCCCGTCATCAAGGGAGTCAAGACCGCCAATGAACGCTTTGCCGGCGCGTTGGAAACCTACTGCATCGAGTCGATGATGCAGGACGGAAAGGCCTTGCAGGCCGGAACCTCCCACTTCCTGGGGCAGAACTTCGCCAAGGCCTTCGACGTTACTTTCTTGAACAAGGAAAACAAGCTGGAATACGTATGGGCCTCGTCCTGGGGCGTTTCCACCCGTCTGATGGGCGCGCTTATCATGACCCACTCCGACGACAACGGCCTGGTGCTGCCGCCCAAGCTGGCCCCCATACAGGTTGCCATCGTGCCCATCTACAAGAACGCCGAACAGCTGGCGCAGATTTCGGAAGCCGCCCTTAAAATCAAGGCGGAACTCCAGGCCAAGGGCATCAGCGTTAAATACGACGATGACGACAAACAGAAACCGGGCTGGAAATTCAACGAATACGAATTCAAGGGAGTTCCTGTGCGTATCGCCATCGGCCCGCGCGACATGGAAAACGGCACGGCGGAAATATGCCGCCGCGACACGCTCGAAAAGAGCATCCACAACCAAGCCGAGATAGGCACGCTCGTTCCGGCACTGTTGGATGAAATACAGCAAAGTCTGTTTGACCGCGCCCTCAAGCACCGTTTGGACAACACCGTGAAAGTGGATGACTGGGAAGACTTCAAGGTGCAGATAGAACAAGGCAAGTTCATCCTGGCTCATTGGGACGGAACTACCGAAACCGAAGTGAAGATCAAGGAAGAGACCAAAGCCACCATACGGGTGCTGCCTTTCGAATACGAAGCCGAAGAAGGCAAGTGCATCTATACCGGCAAGCCTTCGCACCGCCGTGTCATTTTTGCCAAAGCGTACTAAACCATGAAATTTCTCATTGTCGGATTAGGCAATATCGGGGCGGAATACGAAGGCACGCGGCACAACATCGGCTTTATGGTGCTGGACCGGTTCGCCGCCGAAAACGGGCTCAAGTTCAGCATGGACCGTTACGCCTATTGGTGCGAGGCCAAATGCAGGGGGCATCTGCTGGAACTGATTAAGCCCACCACCTATATGAACGACAGCGGAAAAGCCGTGCGCTACTGGCTCGAAAAGGAAAAGATTCCGGTGGAACGCTGTCTGGTGGTGGTGGATGACCTGGCCTTGGATCCCGGACAGCTGCGCATGAAATCAAGCGGCAGCGCGGGCGGACACAACGGTCTGGCGAACATCGAAGCCTTGATCGGCACACAGGCCTACCCCCGCCTGCGGTTCGGCATCGGCAGCAACTTTCATAAAGGACAGCAGATCGATTACGTTCTGGGGCAGTTCAGCCGTCAGGACATGGAAGCCGTGGAACCCAAAATCGACATGGCCTGCGAGATGATAAAGAGTTTTGCCTGCGCCGGCATCACCAATACCATGAACGCCTTTAACAACAAGTGATATGCCTCCGTCTTCCTGGTT
>CAYVJX010000205.1:0-2077 GCA_964451895.1 uncultured Bacteroidaceae bacterium
GGCGCTGTTCGCCTAAGGCGGGGTTGTTTGTGTCGCAAATAACGAGTACTTTTGCAACTTCAATGGTTCCGTAGCTCAGCTGGATAGAGCAACAGCCTTCTAAGCTGTGGGTCGAGCGTTCGAATCGCTCCGGAATCACAAAAAATCTCCATAAAATCAAAGCCGTATGTTTTCCATGCGGCTTTTTTGTTTTTCAAAAACCGATTCTTTTGTGTGGCAGGTCTATCTGTTTGCCGGTTACCGAATCTCTAAAAATCCTATTAAACTATGATTTTGGTTTGTATTTCAGTTTCACAATACGTATTTTTGCAGAAATTACTACTGCACTATGAATACAAAAGAAATCGGACAGGTTGTTAAGTTGCGACGGCAGGAGTTGAAAATCAAACAACAGGAGTTGGCCGATTTGGCGGGAGTGAACATCAATACCATTGTCGCCATAGAGCGTGGCGTAGGGAATCCCAAGATCGAGACCCTGCTCGCCACCTATGAGGTGCTTGGATTGCAGTCGGTCGTGAAATTAAAAGATTGAATAAACCATGAGAAGTTGCGAAGTATATGTACACGGCATAAAGGCCGGTATCCTGACGGAAAACGACAAGCATGAATTTGAATTCACTTACGACAGAGCCTATCTGTTGAGCGAAAACGCACAACCGGCCAGCCTCACCTTACCTTTACGTCCGGAGCCATACCGTTCCGCGTTTTTATTCCCGGCTTTCTCCAATATATTGTCGGAAGGCGAAAACAGGCAGATTCAATCGCAACTCTTGCGCATCGACGCCGAGGATGACTTTGGAATCTTACTCAATACCTGCCGGTTCGATACCGTGGGAGCCATCACCGTAAAACCGATAGAAGCATGAAAGAACTCTCCTTATGTCCATCCACCTTGGCACAGGGCTTCAACACCTACTCACCTTTAGCCCGGAAAGTTCTTTTTGACGGCCATGCCGTGTCTCATCTCTTTTCCGAACCAAGCCCCGAAACAGATACCGATGAAACACAAAACGCCCTCAGGACGGTAGGACGGATTTCCCTTTCCGGCGCACAGCCTAAATTCTCGGCAGTGGTGGATGCCGGAAACCGGCTGCGCTATGCCCGTGCCGAAGAACAAGGCACCCATATCCTCAAACCGCGTCCAAGCGGTTATCATATCATAAACAGGGATTTCTGTGCCGCCAATGAACATATCACCATGCAGCTCGCCTCGCAGGTATATGGCCTCGAAACGGCACCGAACGCCTTGTGCTTCTTTGCCAACGACGGCACTGCCGCCTATATCACACGGCGGTTCGACGTGCATTCCAAAGGCAAATACAAACAAGAGGATTTTGCCGCCTTGTTAGGGTATTCCAAAGACAACGGAGGGCCGAATTACAAATACGACAAAGCCAGCTATGAAGACTGCGCCGAAGTGATACGCCGGTATGTAAAAGCCGCACCGATCGATATACGGCGTTTTTTCCGACTGGTATTATTCAATTTCGTAACCTTGAACGACGATGCCCACCTGAAAAACTTTTCCTTGATTGAACGCAACGGAGAATTTCGTCTGTCGCCTGCCTACGATTTGATAAACACCTTCTTGCAGTTGCGCCAACCGCGCATCTTCGCCCTCGAAAAAGGATTGTTCAAGGAAGGAATGGCTATTTCTGACACCCGCCAGATCAGGCATTCGGATTTTGAGGAGTTCGGCAAACGGATAGGGCTTCCGCCCAAAGTGATAAAGCAAGACATTGACACCTTTGCCTCCGTCCAGCCACGGGCAAGCGAACTGCTGGAGCGTTCTTTCCTTTCCGACGATTTGAAAAGGCAATACCGGCAGGCGTATGAATACAGACGGAAAATGTTAAGTTTCTAATTATCATTTTTTGCATAAAATACCCTATCTTTGTTCCTTGCTGAAATTGCATAATAACTATAAAACATACCAAAATGCAAAGAGACACGCAGATTTTCGACCTGATTCAACAGGAAAGGAAACGCCAGACTTCGGGTTTGGAACTGATCGCTTCCGAAAACTTCGTTTCCGACCAAGTGATGGAAGCCATGGGTTCGGTAATGACCAACAAAT
>CAYVJX010000206.1:0-2045 GCA_964451895.1 uncultured Bacteroidaceae bacterium
GATGTGAGGGAGCGTACTAACGTACGTGACCGAACAATCCTTTGGGCGGCAACGAAGCAGATTGCATTCCAAAATCACTTTTTACCGGAAATATTCTTTCATGCGGTCAAAGAATCCCGGCTCCTTCTCCCTCCTCGCCCCAAACCCCGGCATCTCCCGCATCTTCTCCAGCAAAGCCTTTTCCTCCTTGCTGAGCGATTTAGGAACGCTTACATTCAGATATACAATCAAATCGCCTTTAGGCATGCCGCGCTGTACCGAGGGGAAACCCTGACCACGCAGACGCAACAGCTTGCCCGAAGGCGTGCCCGGTTCAATCTTGATACGCGCCTTGCCGCCCAAGGTCGGAATCTCGAGCGAGCAGCCCAAAGCGGCATCCATATAACTGATAGGCAATGTATAATGCAGGTTCTGATGGTCGCGTTGGAACTCGGCGTGCGGCTGTTCCTCAATCAACACGAGCAAATCGCCGTTGATGCCGCCCTGAGGCGCGGCGTTACCCTTGCCCGAGACCGAAAGTTGCATGCCGGCTTCCACACCGGCCGGAATATGGATACTGATCACCTCGTCGGCGTAAGTAACGCCCTGACCGCTGCATTTGGGGCAACGTTCGGTAATGGTTTGACCCGATCCATGGCAGGCAGGACACACCTGCACCTGCTGCATCACACCCAAGATCGTCTGCTGGCGGCTCACCACCTGCCCTTGCCCGTGGCAGGTCTCGCAGGTCTTCATCGCCGTGCCGTTCTTGGCACCCGTTCCGTGGCAGTCCTGACAACTTACCGCCTTGTGTACCTTAATCTTCTTTTCCACGCCGGTGGCGATCTCCTCCAGCGTGAGCTTGAGCGTGACCCTAAGGTCGCTGCCCTTGACCACCGGACGGCGTGCGGAACGTCCGCCCCCGAAACCCGAAAAGCCGAAACCGCTGAAAATATCCCCGAACTGGCTGAAGATATCTTCCATGCTCATGCCGCCCATGCCGCCAAACCCACCGGCACCGCCCATACCCGCATGGCCGAACTGGTCGTAACGCTGCTTCTTTTCCGGATCACTCAGAACCCCGTAGGCTTCCGCCGCTTCCTTAAACTTTTCTTCCGCCGCCTTGTCGCCCGGATTGCGGTCAGGATGGTATTTGAGCGCCAGTTTGCGGTACGCTTTCTTGATTTCGTCTGCCGAAGCGCCTTTGGCAACGCCCAGCACCTCGTAATAATCTCTTTTTTCTGCCATCGCTATACGCTTTATCAATTAACAGCCCACCACCACTTTGGCAAAGCGCAGCACCTTGCCGTCCAAGGCATAGCCTTTCTGAACCACTTCCAACACAAAGCCTTTCTGCGCCTCTTCGGGCACCGGAATCTGCGCCACCGCCTCCGCCGTTTCCGGGTCGAAAGGCTTGCCGGTCACCTCGCACTCACTCAGTCCCTGTTGTTTTAAGGTTCCCAACAACTTGTTGTATATCAAATTGACACCCTCCAACAAAGCATGCTGCTCCGAACCTTCCTCCGCCTTTTGAATCGCATTCAGGGCGCGTTCCAGATCATCAATGACAGGCAGCAATGACAAAACGACACCCGAAGAGGCCGTCTTGATCATCTCTAATTTTTCCTTGTTGGCTCTCCGGCGATAGTTATCGAAATCGGAATAAAGACGCAAATATTTGTCGTTCAATTCAGCCAGTTGCCCCTTGAGGTCTTGGGCCTCCGCTTGCTGCGCTTCCGCCCCGCCGGCGTTTCCGCTCTCCTGCTCCCTGCCGCTTTCTTTCCGGCAAACATCCTCCTGAACGGCTTCCGCAGCCTCTTTCAGATTCTCGTCTTCCCTTGCATTGTTTTTCTTGCTCATGCCTGTATTGTTTAAAAGCGGCATCCATTCCGCAAAAACAATACCACTCCGCTCATTCCCGCATTTTTTCTGACACATTGGCACAATCTTGAATCTTCAGTATAAATTGCGTATATTCGCGCAACTCGATAGAGTATCTTTTTACGAAAAAAAATAAACACAGATATGAAACAGACAGTCATTCCCAAAGAAACCGTTGACGGCGT
>CAYVJX010000207.1:0-2028 GCA_964451895.1 uncultured Bacteroidaceae bacterium
CGAGCACGGAAAAAATATGGGCTATGGTAGATTTACCACAGCCCATACCGCCGGTAAGACCTATGCGCAACATCGAAAATTACTTGTTGTCGGGCAATTGGTCGCCGATATTCGAGGCGATCGCGCTTTTTTCCATGCACAGGCGGGCGCCGTTTTCCACTTCGATGGTGACGGTGGTTTCCGCAATGTCGGTAATCTTGCCGTGGATACCTCCGATGGTAACCACTTTCTGGCCTTTTTGCAGGCTGTCGCGGAATTTCTTCTGTTCCTTGCTGCGTTTCATCTGCGGACGGATCATGAAGAAATAGAAAATTACCAGAATGATGGCAATCAGCAGGATTTGTTGATAAGCACCGTTTTTGGCGGCGGTAGTCTCCAATAAAATGTTCAGTAAATTCATGTCAAATGGTTTAAAGGGTTATTGATTCGGCGCGTTCCTTAGGAGATAAGGCCGCGGCCGCTTTTCTTCATCTTGTTGTCTTTTTTCAAGTCTTCGGCCAAGCGGTGCAGCACGCCGTTTACAAAGGGCGTGCTTTCCTGAGAGCAGAATTGCTTGGTGAGTTCGATATATTCATTCAGGCTTGCCTTTACGGGAATGGAAGGAAAGTTCACCAGTTCGCTCATCGCCACGCAAAGCAAGGTCTTTTCGGTGGCTCCGATGCGCTCGTGTTTCCAGTTCTGCAGGCGCAGGCCGATATATTCGTTGTATTCGTCGGCGTGGAGCAAGGTTTTATCCAGCAGGGTAAGGCCGAACTGCACGCTTTCTTCTTCGGCGTTCCAGCCGGCTTCCACATTGTTGTTGTGTGCGGAACTCAATTTTCCCAACAGCGAAACAATCCAGAAAACAACGGTGTCGTAATCCGATTCCCAATAAATGGAGCGTTCTTCGCAATAGGAACGCAGGGCGGTGTTGGGGGCGATTTTTCTCCGGTAGATTTTTCTCAGGAACTCGCGGTCCTGCTCAAAACGGTCTTCGTTTTTGGGTGATTCCGTTTTGGGGGCGGCATCCGGCTCCGAAACGTTGTGCCGGAGCGCGAAAATGGCATCGTAAACAGTAGCGAGCAAATCGTCGAACGCGCGTTTTTCGGCCCGGTAGCTTTCGCTTTTGAGCAAAAAGTTAAGGTCGTTTTCGAGATGCGCTGCCACGGTATTTTCGGCCATCAGGCGCAAGGTCTCCGTTTGCTGCGGGTTACGGCCTCGTGCAAGGGCTTGTTGGTAGCGTTCGCGCGCCAGGTGCGCCAATTCCACGATGATTTTTAAGTGGAAGTAGTAGAGTTGCGCCGTCTGTTCCAATCCGGCGAGCAGGTTCTGTCGGCAGGAAAGCGCGCTTTCCGCTCCGCCTTGAAAAAAACCGTAGCAGGATTGAACCACTTTTTCGCGTAAGAATCGCCTGTTGAACATGCCTACATCATTTGGGTGAAATAGCGGTGCAGTTCAGTGCTGTCGGTAAGTTCGGGATGGAAACTTGCCGCAAGGAGATGTTTTTGCCGCACCAACACGGGATGGTTCTTGTAAGAGGCGAGGATATCGACGTTTTTGGCGCATTTTTCGATACGTGGGGCACGGATGAACACCGCCGGCAGCGGTTGTTTGAAGCCTGCCACTTTCAAATCGGTAACGAAACTGTCCAGTTGCGAACCGTATGCGTTCCGTTTTACGGTAATGTCCATCAAACCGATACGGGTCTGGTTGCTGCCTTCGATTTCCTTAGCCAACAGAATCATGCCGGCGCAGGTGCCGAAAGCCGGTAATCCTGCGGCAATGGCTTTGCGCAAGGGTTCCATCAGCCCGAACCATTCCAATTGCTTGCCCATGGCGGTGCTTTCGCCGCCGGGCAGGATAATGCCGTCTATTTTCTTTAAATCCGCGGGAGCCAGCACGCGCACGGTATTCAGTCCGAGATTACGGATGCTCTTCTCGTGCTCTTCGATGGCTCCCTGGATTCCTAAAACGCCTACGGTCTTCATGCGAAATTACCAGCCTCTGTTGGCGAAAAGTTGTTTTTCGTCCAATTGGCGCACATCGATG
>CAYVJX010000208.1:0-1956 GCA_964451895.1 uncultured Bacteroidaceae bacterium
TCGTACATTAGCCCCATGAAGAAAATCGTTGTTTTTACCGGTGCCGGTGTGAGCGCCGACAGCGGCATAGCCACTTTCCGTGATTCGGACGGGCTTTGGGCCAATTACAGGATAGAAGACGTCTGCACGCCGGAGGCCTTGGTTTCGAACCGCCCTACGGTGATTGAATTTTACAATATCCGCCGCCGCGAGTTGCTGGAAAAACGCGCCAATCCGGCGCATACCGCCATCGCTTCCTTGGAAAGCCGCTACGAAGTGGAAGTGATAACGCAGAATATAGACGACCTGCATGAGCGGGCGGGCAGTTCCCGCATCACCCATCTGCACGGCGAACTGAGCAAGTTGCGCAGCATGGCGGATCCGGAAAGGATTTACGCCATTCCCGGCTGGCAGCAAGCCGCCCAGGCGGTGGAAAACGGCGCGGATGTGGATGAATATGCTTCCGTTTGGAAAGAGGAGGTGGATGCCAAAGATCCGCACGGCGACCTGCTCCGTCCGCACGTGGTGTTTTTCGGCGAGCAAGTGCCCAATTATGAGCTGGCCTGCCGTATCGCCGCCACCGCCGATATTCTGATTGTTTGCGGCACCTCGCTGGCGGTTTATCCGGCGGCGGCTCTGGTGTTCGCCGTAAAGAAAGATATTCCCGTCTATCTGGTTGATCCCGGCAGTCCTGATACGAGCCGTATCGCCAATCCGGTTCACTTTATACAAAAAAAGGCGGCGGAGGGGATGCCCGAACTCTGCCGCCGTCTTTTGGAAGAAGCCGATTAGTTGACCACGTTGGTGGGTCGCTTGGCAAAGAAGTTGATGATGTTGGAAAGGGCTTCCTTGCTGGTGGCTTCGCGTGTCTCGTAGGTGGCGGTTCCCAGATGGGGCACCAGCACCACGTTCGACAGTTTGTACAGCCGTTCATTCACGGCCGGTTCCTTTTCAAACACATCTAAGCCCGCGCCGGCTATTTCTCCCGTTTCGAGGGCGTTGGCCAAAGCCTCTTCATCCACCACCGCACCGCGCGAGGTGTTGATGAAGAAAGCCGAAGATTTCATCCTGGCGAATTCTTTCTTGCCGATGAGCTTGGTGTTCTCGGCAGTCAGCGGCACATGCACCGAAACCACGTCGGCGGTTTCGAGCAGTTCTTCCATGCTTAGTCTTTGGTAGCCGGGCACTTCGGTATGCCGGTTGCAGTAAACGGTTTTCATGCCGAAAGCCTCGGCTTTCTTGGCAAGGTTCTGCCCGATTCTTCCCATGCCGATAATCCCTAAGGTCTTGCCCTCCAGCGTATGGCCGAGCAGGTTCGTTTTCCAAAGGGCTTCTTTCTGCAAGCGGATCTTGATGTTCATTTCCCCGATGCGGCGGCAAACGGCCAGCATCAGCCCCATGGCGTGTTCTGCGGTAGGATTGCAGACAGCCGCAGGGGTGTTGGTAACGGTTATCTTTTTGCTGCGGGCGTATTCGGTATCGATGTTGTTGAAGCCAGCCCCGAAATTGGAGATGATCTTGAGGCGTTGGGCGGCATCGATGACCGCGTTGGGCACGGGGTCGGTAAAGAACGAAATGAGCGCGTCGTAAGAAGGAATCAGTTCTATCAGTTCTTCGGGCGAGAAATTGTTTTTCCCTTCTTCGGGAAAGGTGATCACCCAGTCGGCAGGCATATTGATGAACGGTGCTCTGGGTATCTGGTGTGCGATGAGGATTTTCATGTATCGTTATGTGTTTCGGTGTCTTGGGTCTCGCATAAAAAAGGCGAAATCCCACAAATGTACGGAATTTCGCCTTGTATCGGAAATAAAAAGCATTTATTTTGTCCTGCCGATTTTCTTAATCCATTTCTGAATGCCTGTACCGGCGTTTTTTTAGGATTGAAGTTTCTGTGCGTTGATGAAATCGGTGATGACCGACAGGCATTCCTGCGGTGTCTGCAAATCGCGGCAACGGCTTTCGAGCGGACACCAGCCG
>CAYVJX010000209.1:0-1925 GCA_964451895.1 uncultured Bacteroidaceae bacterium
AAACGTTGTCGAAAAGCGTTTTTCCGGTAAAGGAAACCGAAAGGCGGTTGATGGAAATCATGCTGCTTTATGCTTGGAAGGAAGCCAAAAATCGCGTTGGGTAATAAAGAACACAACGAAGCCTATCGTAATGGCGGAATCGGCGATATTGAACACGGGGCGGAAAAACAGGAACTCGTTGCCGCCAATCCACGGCATCCAGTCCGGATAGAAACCGTGCAGGAGCGGAAAATAAAGCATATCCACCACCCTGCCGTGCAGAAAGGGCGCATAGCCCTCCGCCGGAAAAAGTTGCGCTACATGGAAATAACTTTCCGAAAAAATCATGCCGTAAAAGGCACTGTCTATCATGTTGCCGATAGCCCCGGCCAAAATAAGGGAAAGCGAGACAATGAGACCCGCGCCCGTCCTTTTTTCTTTCTTGGAACAGCCCCCTTCCGCCAAAGCGGTGATCCTTTTCCGGTTGATCCGGGCGATATACCAAATCAGGAACACGATAGCGGCCAAACGTATCAGGCTCAGAAGCAACTTGCCGCCGTCTCCGCCAAAGCTGAAACCGAAAGCCATGCCTTCGTTCTCCAAGAAATGAATCTTGAACCAACTGAAAACCTCAATCTCATCGCCTATGCGCATGCTGAGTTTTATCCAGAACTTGCTCGCCTGATCCAGCACCAATACAAGCAACACTACCCATACCGGCAGATGCCGGGCGCACCATGCAACAAAACTTTTCATGCGCCGGTTCCCTTAGATATTTTCGTCTTCATCCGACATCATCGGCCGCCGGAACCTGTCGTTCTTGGCATCGACGCTCAAGGTGGCGTGAGGCACCACTTTCAGGCGTTCCTTGTCGATAAGCTTGCCCGTTTCGCGGCAGATGCCGTAGGTCTTGTTCTCGATACGCACCAAAGCCGCCTCCAACGAAGCGATAAACTTCTGCTGGCGGTTGGCCAGACGCGCGTTCTCTTCTTTCGAAAGCACCTGGTAACCTTCTTCCAACACCTTGAAAGTAGGTGAAGTGTCGTTGATGTCGTTCTCGCCGTTGTTGGTATAGGCCTCGCGCAAAGCGTCCAAATCCAGCCTGGCCTTGGCGAGCTTTTCCAATATAATCTGCCTGAATTCCTCCAGTTCCTGGTCGGAATAACGGTTCTTGTCGCCGGTTTCTTTTGTCTTCATAGCTTCTGTTTTTGTGGGTGGTATGGTATGACTTGTCTTATGCGGATGCCTTTTCGATACGGATACGTACCGTGATTTCAGGCGCCAGTTCTTGCGCGGCTTCGTCCTGCATCGAAGCGCCTTCGGCAAGGTCAAGGCCGCAAGCCAAGGTTTCGGAGCAAATATAATCATTATAATGCTGCAAGGCAGGAGTCAGCGCGGCGTTATCTTCCACCGTCACGCGGATCTTGTCGGTAACGTCCAGCCCCTTGTCCTTGCGCAGATTCTGAATACGGTTCACCAGCTCGCGCGCCAAACCTTCTTCAATCAGGCTGTCGGTCAAGGCGATATCGAGCGCCACGGTCAACATGCCTTCGTTGGTCACCGCCCAGCCGGGAATATCTTCGGTAAAGATATCCACGTCTTCGAGCGCGATTTCCACTTCCTGCCCTTCGATCTGCGCGGACATCCTGCCGTTCTGTTCCAATGCGGCGATCGCATCGGAATCCATGCCGGTGATAAACGCGGCGATGGCTTTCATCAGCTTGCCGTATTTGGGCCCCAGCACTTTGAAGTTCGGTTTGATGGTCTTGCTCAAGAAACGCGGGTCTGTAATGAATTCCAACGCCTTTACGTTCACTTCCGAAAGAATGAGGCTCTGCACCTTTTCCATCTGTTCCTTGAAACGGGCGTCCAAAGCCGGAATCATGACCCGTTGCAGCGGCTGACGCACCTTGAGGTTCTGCTTCTTGCGCAAGGAAAGCACCAGC
>CAYVJX010000210.1:0-1894 GCA_964451895.1 uncultured Bacteroidaceae bacterium
TGGGCATCTGCACCACGCCCATGGTGTATTGGGCTACCGCCGAATACGGCTTCAAGGCTTCGGTAATGATTACCGCCTCGCACAATCCCAAAGAATACAACGGCTTGAAGATTTCGCGCGAGAACGCGCTGCCGGTGGGTTTCGATACCGGCCTGGGCGAGTTGGAACGCTGGCTTAAGGAAAGGGTGGTGTTGCCCAAAGAAAAGAAAGGCAAGACCCTTGATTTCGACAAGAAGCCCGATTATATCGCATTTCAGAAACGGTGGGTGAGCGCCGACATGGACTACCTTAAGATAGCCATGGACTGCAGCAACGGCATGGCTTCCATTTTCGTGCATGAACTTTACGGCAACAAGCCCGCCTATATCTTCGACAACCTCGACGGCACTTTCCCCAACCACGAGGCCAATCCCCTGGAACCTGAAAACATCAAGGACATCTGCCGCTTGGTAAAGGAAACCAAAGCCGACATAGGCGTTATCTTCGACGGGGATGCCGACCGGGTGATGTTCGTGGATGAAAACGCCGGCTTTATCTCTCCCGACCTGATGATTGCCGTGCTGGGCGATTATTTCCTGAAAGAAAAAGGCTTGAAAGGAAAGGTGTTGCAGGATATCCGCACTTCCAAGGCCGTGCGTACCTATGTGGAATCCTTGGGAAGCTCTATGGAGATGTGGCGCGTGGGGCGTGCCTACGCCGCGCTCAAACTGCGCGAGATAGACGGCATCTACGGCGGCGAGTTGGCAGGCCATTACTATTTCCGCGATTTCAATTATTCCGATTCGGGATTGATGGCATGCAGTTTGCTGCTGGGCATCTTCGCCGCGCTCAAACGTCAGGGAGTAAGCGTTTCGCAAGCCATTTCCGCTATCGCCACCTACGCCAATTCGGGCGAAGTGAACTTTAAGCTCGACAACAAGCAGGGAGCCATGGAAGCCTTGCGCGCCCACTTTACGGCGCAGGAAGAACCCACGGCTTTCTACGACTTTGACGGCTACCGCATCGAGTTCAAGGATTGGTGGTTCAACGTGCGCCCCTCCAACACCGAGCCTTACCTGCGGCTTATCATGGAGGCATCTTCCCAAAAGCTGTTGGATGAAAAACTGGCGGTTGCCAAAGGAATCATAGAGAAATGCCGCGCTTAAAGTCAGACATACGCATCAAGAACAAGAAAGCCGAGTATCAGTTTTTTCTCATAGACCGATACACGGCGGGCATCGTGCTTACCGGCACCGAGATAAAATCCATCCGGGCGGGCAAGGCGAGTGTGGGCGAGTCTTTTTGCGTGTTCCTTGGAAGCGAACTGTTCATCAAGAATATGTACATAGCCGAATACAGCCACGGTTCGGCGTTCAACCATGTGCCGCGCCGCGACCGCAAGCTGTTGCTCAATAAGCGCGAACTGCGCAAGCTGCAAGGCAAAATCAAGGAAAAAGGGCTTACGATTATTCCCGTGGTGCTCTTTATCGACGAAAACGGCAGGGCAAAAATAGAAATCGCGCTCGCCAAGGGCAAAAAACTCTACGACAAACGCGAAACCTTAAAGGAAAAAGACATCAAACGCCAGTTGCAACGCGGCAGAGACGAATAATCCGCCGCGTTTGGCCACGGGGCTTTACCGTATTTCCAACACCAGCGTATCTTCGTTTTCCTTGTGCTCCACAAAGATGGTCTTGCCTTGCGGATTGATGCCTTTTACCATCTGTTCCGCCAACTCGTCTTCGATATAGTGTTCGATGCTTCGGCGCAAAGGACGTGCGCCCAGATCGGGATCCCAGCCTTTTTCCATCAGGAAATTCTTGGCCTCATCGGTAAGTTCGAGGCGGGAATCCATCTTTTGGAGGCGTTCCCGGAGCTTTTCCAGCTCCACGTCGATAATCTTGAAGATATTTTC
>CAYVJX010000211.1:0-1860 GCA_964451895.1 uncultured Bacteroidaceae bacterium
GGGTGTACATCGTGCTGTACGGCCCGCGTAAAAACGGCGGAAGACCGGCGGCATAATCCAGATGTTCCATGCCTTGCAGGTCTTCTTTGGTGTAAAACGGTTTTACGGGAATCTGTTCAGGCGTGTTCCAGATGTTTCCTTCTGTTTTTTCCGCCTTGGTTTTCCGTGCCGGAACCCCGGCCGTGATATTGACGTTCTTAAAATTCGGTTTCATTCAATTTCTTTTTTATCAACAACTTCAACCCCGCTTTTCCTCCCTGTTCGAACAGTGCAAAGATAGTGCAAACTATCTAAATCAGCGCGTATTGGTTTTGGGTTTGAATACCGTTACGGTAAGCACCACGCAAAGAATGCACACCAACGAACTGCCTACGGTAAGATACAGCGGATACAATATGTTCTTGAAGCTGAACGCATCAATCATAAAGTAGGAAAGGTGAAACAAAAACACGCACCAGAGCGTATAGGACACAAAACCGCCCCACCCCATCTGGGAAGGCAGGGGCGTGCCGTTCAAATCGTTGTCGCGCCCCGTATCGTGGCGGTTCTTCACGCGCATATAGACCACCCGCACAAAACCCATGCAAGTGGCAGCGGCGGCATTCAACCCCGGCACCTGACAAAGCAAATCCACACACAAGCCTGCCGTAAAGGCCGACAGCAACACCACTACAGCCGAAGTCTGCAACGGCAACAGCAGGATAGCGATGGGATAGACCATGCAATGCAGGTTTCCCGGCAGGTCGATGTGTTCCAAAACCATTCCTTGCAGAAGAATCAGGAACACGAACCGTATCAGATTTTTCCAGATACTTGTCTGCATAGGTCGATATCTTCTTTATAGAGGTTTTTCACCACATACACCCTGTCTATGCGGCGATAGTCTTCGCTGAACTGCACTTTAAGGCGGTAAAAGTCGTCTTCCTTGCCCGAAATCTCGGAGATGAATCCCACCGGAATGCCTCCCGGATAAACGACCGAAAGCCCGCTGGTAACCACCTTGTCGCCCACCCTTACCGGCACGTGCGAAGGAATATCGCTCAACAAGGCCTCGTCGCAACGCATACCCTGCCAGGTCAACGAGCCCGAATAGCCCGTGGCGGCGAGCCGCACACTTACCATGCTTTGGCGGTGCAATACCGAAATAACAGAACTGAAATGCTGGGAAACCCTATCCACGATGCCGATGATGCCGTTGGGCGAAATCACCGCCATGCCCGACTCGATGCCTTCCTCACGGCCTACATCCAAAAGAAAATAGTTGTCCGCATGATTGATATGCCCGTCGATGATGCGGGCCGGCAAAAACACGTACATCTGCCCGTAAAGGCTGTCGGTCGTGGTGGAATCCTGAAAATGGACGGTCTGCAGATAAGAGGTTTCCAAACTGGCGCGGAGCCGGGCGTTCTCGCGTTGCAGACGCTGGTTCTCGAGACGAAGCTCCGCCTTGGTATGGTATTCGCCCGAAGAAAGGAAAGCGCCTTTCAAACCTGTACAGAATCCATACAAGCGCGACTGTTGCTGCTGGTGATAGTGGAAATACAGTGTGAGCGCCACGGCTTCCAACACCAAAAACAACAGCACGTAAAAGTTACGTTTCAGCAACTGAAAGATGGCCTTCATCTTCTGCTCCCCGTAACAAAAACTACTTGATCAGGAAAGTAAACTTGTCGAAGTTTTTAAGCGCGATACCCGTACCGCGGGCCACGGCGCGCAAGGGGTCTTCGGCCAAATGCACGGGCAGTTTGGTTTTGGCCGCCAAACGCTTGTCCAGACCGCGCAGAAGCGAACCGCCGCCTGCCAGGTAGATACCCGTCTTGAAAATATCCGCCGACAATTCGGGCGGAGTCATTTCCAACG
>CAYVJX010000212.1:0-1855 GCA_964451895.1 uncultured Bacteroidaceae bacterium
TATTCTACCGTTACAGATTTCGCCAAATTCCGCGGCTGATCCACATTACATCCTTTCTGCACCGCAATGTGATAAGCCATCAACTGCAAGGGAATACAAGCCACAATCGTGGAAAGAATCGCCTCCGTCCGGGGAATCTCTATCGCAAAATCCGACAAGGACTTCACTTCGGTATCCCCCTCGTTCACAATGGAGATGATACGTCCTTTGCGGGCCTTTACCTCTTGTATGTTGCTTACAATCTTTTCATAGTTACCCCGGTTGGTGGCGATCACCACCACCGGCATCTCGGCATCGATAAGGGCAATCGGCCCATGCTTCATTTCGGCCGCCGGATAACCCTCGGCATGGATATACGAAATTTCCTTGAGTTTCAACGCCCCTTCGAGCGCGAGCGGATAATTGTAGCCACGTCCCAGATAGAGGAAATTTTTCGAATAGGTGAAAATCTTTACCACATCGGCTATCTGCAGGTCTTTCTTCAGAACCTGTTCGATTTTCTCGGGCAGTTCGTACATCGCCTTTACAGTCTGCTCCAAGGTTGACTTCTTGACGGTTTTCTTTTCTTTTCCCAAAGCGAGCGCCAAAAGCATCAACACACATACCTGTGCCGTGAACGCTTTGGTGGAGGCCACCCCGATTTCAGGACCGGCGTGCATATAACTGCCGCTGTCGGAAGCCCGCGCGATGGATGAACCCACCACATTGCAGATACCATATACAAAAGCACCGTTCTGCTTGGCAATCTTCACGGCCGCCAAGGTATCGGCCGTTTCGCCCGATTGGGAAATGGCAATCACCACATCATCGGGATAGATGATGGGGTTGCGGTAACGGAACTCCGAGGCGTATTCCACCTCAACCGGAATGCGCGCCAATTCTTCTATGGCGTATTCACCCACCAGACCTGCATGCCATGACGTGCCGCAACCGACAATGATGATACGGCGCGCCTTGAGGAATTTGTCCTTATGATCTATCACGCCCGAAAGGGCCACTGTATTGCGTTCGATGTTGATCCTGCCGCTCAGACTGTCGTGGATGGTCTTGGGCTGCTCGTAGATTTCCTTGAGCATGAAATGCGGATAGCCGCCTTTTTCCAACGCGCTTAGGTTCATCTCCAGCTTATGTACCAGAGGAACTTTCTTAACGTTCTTGAGGTTGGTTATCTCCAGTTTGGGCTTTCCCTTGGACGTAAGCGAGAGAACGGCTATCTCCTCTTCGTCAAGATAAACCACGTCTTTGGTGTATTCCACGATGGGAGTGGCATCGGATGCCGCAAAAAGCTCGTCTTTCCCTACACCGATCACCAGCGGACTTCCCTTGCGCGCCACGATAAGGCTGTTGGGCGACTCCTTAGACATGATGGCAATCGAATAGGCTCCCACCACCTGGCTCAAGGCCTGATGCACGGCCTGTATCAACGATACCTTGCTGTTTATACGGATGTAGTCGATAAGCTGCACCAGCACTTCGGTATCGGTTTCGCTGTAAAAGGTCCTGCCCTGTTTAAGCAATTCTTTCTTGATGGTCTGGTAATTTTCGATGATGCCGTTATGGATCAACGCCAAATCGGAGAACTGCGAATAGTGCGGATGGGCGTTGTTCGCGTTCGGCTCGCCGTGGGTCGCCCAACGGGTGTGGGCGATACCGATGGTGCCGCTCATATCCTTATCGGCTACAAATTCCTCCAGTTCGGAAACCTTGCCGCAACGTTTATATACATTGAGACGGTTATGGTTGTATATGCAGACACCCGCGCTGTCGTACCCCCTGTACTCGAGCCGGTGCAGACCTTTCATCAAAATGGGATAAGCCTGCTTCTTTCCTACGTAAGCAACAATTCCACACATGA
>CAYVJX010000213.1:0-1784 GCA_964451895.1 uncultured Bacteroidaceae bacterium
GATGCCGGGCGGATCGTGTCCATTCCCGGCTTGTTTAAGAATTGGTTTCTGGATTACGCCTCGTATGTGATTCTGGAACGCGCCGTGCCCGAATTGGCAGACGGTCTGAAGCCGGTGCAGCGGCGTATCCTCCATTCCATGCGCGAATTGGACGACGGGCGTTACAACAAGGTGGCCAATGTGGTGGGCAACACGATGAAATACCATCCTCATGGCGATGCCTCCATCGGCGATGCCTTGGTGCAGTTGGGGCAGAAAGACCTCTTGATAGACTGTCAGGGAAACTGGGGCAATATCCTTACCGGCGACTCGGCGGCGGCTCCGCGTTATATCGAGGCGCGTCTGTCGAAATTCGCCCTCGATGTGGCGTTCAACCCCAAAACCACCGAATGGAAGCCTTCTTACGACGGCAGGAACCAGGAACCGGTGGCTCTTCCGATTAAATTCCCCTTGCTGCTTTTCCAAGGCGTGGAAGGCATCGCGGTAGGTTTGGCGTGCAAGGTGCTGCCGCATAATTTCAACGAACTCATCGATGCCTCGGTAAAGGTGCTGCGCGGGGCGGATTTCGAGCTGTATCCCGATTTTCCCACCGGCGGCAGCATCGACATATCGAACTACAACGACGGTCTGCGCGGCGGAAAGGTTCGGGTTCGCGCCAAGATAGGGCAGATAGACAAAAAAACGCTCGTTATTCAGGAAATACCCTACGGTTGCACCACCTCTTCGTTGATTGAAAGTATCTTGAAAGCCGGAGACCGGGGCAAGATAAAGATACGCAAGGTAGAAGACAATACGGCGGAGAAAGTGGAGATTTTGGTACACCTCCAGCCCGGCGTCTCTCCCGACACGACCATCGACGCCCTCTATGCCTTTACTGATTGCGAAGTGTCTATTTCTCCCAACGCCTGCGTGGTTTCCGAACAGCGGCCCTGTTTCCTCGGCGTAAAGGAAATGCTGGAGATCTCCACTAAAAAGACCATGAGGTTGCTTCAGCAGGAACTGGAGATACGTCTGGCCGAACTCAAAGACGAATGGTATTATACCTCGCTCGAAAAGATATTCTTTGAAGAACGCATCTACCGCCTCTTGGAAAAAGACAGCCGCAAGTGGGAAGAACAGCTGGTGGCGATACGCAATGCCTTCAAGCCTTTTGAGAAAAAACTGGGGCGCAAGGTGAGCGAAGAAGACGTGATGAAGCTTGTGGAAAAACCCGTGCGCAAGATTTCCAAGTTCGACATCAAGAAAGCCGACGAGAAAATCAACGAGGTGGAATGCAACATGGAAGAAGTGCAGAACCATCTGGCGCACCTGGTCGATTACACGATCGCTTATTTCCAGAACATCAAGAAAAAATACGGGGCAGGCCGCGAGCGCAAGACGGAACTGCGCAATTTCGAGAACATACAGGCCAATATGGTGGCCGCCACCAACGAGAAACTGTATGTGAACCGCGCCGAGGGCTTTATCGGCACGGGGCTGAAGAAGGACGAGTACGTCTGCGAATGTTCCGATATAGACGACATTATCGTTTTCCGCCGCAACGGTATCTTCAAGGTGGTGAAAGTAGGGGAGAAAGTGTTTGTGGGCGAAGACATCGTGTATGCCGGCGTGTTCAAGCGCAACGATGAGCGCACGATTTACAACATGGTGTATAGCGACGGGAAAGACGGCGTGGCCTATGCCAAACGTTTTGCGGTGGGCGGCATCACCCGAGACAAGGATTACGACCTTACCAAAGGCACCAAGGGCTCGCAGGTGCTTTATTTTACCGCCAATCCCAACGG
>CAYVJX010000214.1:0-1770 GCA_964451895.1 uncultured Bacteroidaceae bacterium
TTCGTAATATAGGTAAAGGAATCCCTACCTGCCGTTGGCTTTGTCCTGAGATTTATCGGCTTTGCAGCCGCCCAGCATCCGGGGTTTTCCGTGGAGGTCTTGACGTACTTCCACTTCGGTAAAACCGCTGGTGGAAAACAAGGCTTTGCAGGCTTCGGGAAAGGCTTCGTTGATTTCCACCAGCACTTTTCCGCCTATGCGCAATCTTTCTTGGGCAAGGGAGGCTATCCGGCGGTAAAACAACAAGGGGTCGGTATCTTCCACAAAAAGAGCCGTATGGGGTTCGTATTGCAGCACGTTGGCGCGCATGGCCGGTTTTTCCGAAAGACGCACGTATGGCGGATTGGAAACCATCAGGTCGAATTGCCGTTCACGGATATTTTCGGGAAACGGTTCCTGCAGGATGTCCTGTTGAAAAAAATCAACCTCCGTTCCGCATCTGGCGTTGTTCCGCCGGGCGGTCTGCAAGGCATCCCGGGAAATATCGCAAGCCCATACCGCCGCATCGGGACGGGCTTTGGCTATCGCAAGGGCTATCGCGCCGCTGCCGGTACAGAGGTCCAAGACCGAGGGGGAAGGCACGGAACGCAGGCTTTCGAGCGCCCAAAGCACCAGTTCTTCCGTTTCTCCGCGCGGAATCAGCACAGAAGGATTCACCTCCAGTTCCAGATTGAGGAAATAGGCTTTTTGAAAAATATACTGAACAGGTTCGCCCTTTTGCAGACGGGCAAGGGTTCGGGAAAAAGATTCCGCCTCGCTGTCCGAAACGTTTTCGGAGAGATTCGCCACCACCCGCATCCGGTCTTGGTGCAGAATCTCCTGCGCCGCCCAATAGAACAGGGCATCGGCTTCCTCTTGGCCGTAGTCCGGCAACAGGATGGCCCGAAATTCCTCCCTTATCTGCCTGAGCGGTCGCATAAGGCTAAAACAGGCTCAACTGTTCGTTCGGGTCGGCATCGGCGTTCGCTTCGGGCATCATCGGTTCCGCCCCGTTTTCTTCCATACCCGCCTCCGCCGGCGATGCCTGCTCGTAATCCGGGTCTTCCTGCAAGGGTTCAAGCCATTCCACTTTCTTTACCGCGTAGTTGGAAAGCCGTTTGCCCTTGGCCTTGAAGCCCTTTACGGCGATAAATTCCACCGGATCGACTATCAGGTCGTCTATTTCCCTTTTATTGGCCTTGGCATCGAAAACGACCCGCAACTGCGGATAGGCGTTCAGGCTGAGGCTGATGAAACGGCTGTTTTCTTCTTCCACGAAACTCTGCCGCTTGTCGCTTTCTTCCACCATAAAACGCTTGATGTACCAATAGCCCGATTTGTTCTCGCGATAGACGGCCGTAATGACCCGTTGCGGATAATGCTTGGCTATCTGTATCATGTCTTCCTCGAAGTGGTTGCCCAAATCGAAACTCATCAGGCGGTAAGCCCCCGTTTCCATCAGCGTGAGGATACGGTCTTCGCCCTTGAACTGGCCCAGATACTGGCCGCGTTCCTCCACATTGAGGCGTTTTACGGTTTCATCGTACCAAATCTTGCGCGCTCCCAGCGTGGAAACGCCGGCATCCTTCAGTTCGATGCGTTTTACCGCATTGCGCGACAGGATATTGCCCATGCTGCTGCGCCCCTTTACCGCCAGATCCTTGAAATCGTAGTCGAAAACCAGTTTCTTGAGTTTGGGTTTGAACCGCAGCTGCACGCGCACCGTTTCGGCCTCTCCGTTGGGATTGGCGGTAAAATAAAGCACCTGCGAGCCCTTGGTGCCTTTGGTAA
>CAYVJX010000215.1:0-1746 GCA_964451895.1 uncultured Bacteroidaceae bacterium
ACAGCGCGCACCGCCTTGGGCGCGAAAAACAGAAAATGAAACACCACGACAGCCAACACCGTATAGGCGAAACGGATTCCGAAAACCTTGATGGAAAAAATAAAGAAAAGGTATCCGAAACTTCCACCCCGCGATTTTCCGTTCCACTGCCGTTCCTGTTTCCTATCCATTTATCTTGGTATCGAGCAATTGATAAAAATCGGCAAAAGTTTTGATGTCGATAAAGTCCGAGCCATTGAGCGTCACTCCGAAATTCTGGTCTATCAGCACCACCACATCCACCAAGTCCAGACTATCCATCCCCAAGGTTTCCTTCAGCAAGGCATCCGGCAAAAACAAGGCTTCGTCCAGCTCAAATTCCTCTGCCAACACTTGATTCACTTTCGCGATAATCTCTTCTTTTGTCATTTTTTCTTTTTTTATCTTGATTCTCAATCTATGTTTAACCTAAGCTTTAAACTTCTTTACAACCAAGGTGGAGTTGGTTCCACCAAAGCCGAACGAATTACTCAAAAACATATCGAATCCGGCATCCACCCTACGGCCGGGAATATTCAACAAAGCAGAAGCCTCGTCGGGTTCTTCGAAATTGAGGTTAGGCGCGATAAAACCATGTTGCATCATCAACATCGAATAAACCACCTCGCTGGCACCCGCCATCCACATTTCATGCCCCGTAAACGACTTGGTGGACGCCACATAAGGCCGGCTGTTTCCGAACACCTCGGCTATCGCTTTGGCTTCGTTCAAGTCTCCTATGGGCGTGGAAGTGGCATGCGCGTTCACATAGCCTATCTCTTGTATCGAAACGCCGGCACTCTCTATGGCACGCCGTAAAGAGGTGGCAGGCCCCACCACATTCGGAACGGAAATATGTTCTCCGTTCGACGAGAACCCATAACCAATCACTTCACCTAAAATCTTTGCCCCCCGCGCCACCGCCGATTCATAGCTCTCCAAAATCACCGCAGCCGCACCGCCGCTGGGAACCAGACCGTCCCGGTTCTTGTCGAAAGGCCGGGATGCCTTTTGAGGCGCATCTTCCCGCATGGAGAACGCGCTCAAGGCATCGAAATTCCCTACCGAATAAAGGTTCACTTCTTCCGCACCGCCGCAGATGATGCGTTCCTGCAAGCCCTGCTTTATCAGAAGAAAAGCGATACCGATGGCATGGGCGCCGCTGGCACACGCGCCCGACACCGTAAAATTGATGCCGCGCAGGTTGAAAATCGTGGAAAGGTTCATGGTTACCGTCGAATTCATCGACTGAAAGATATTGCCCGAACCCACCATGGCGGTATTGCGTTTTTCCCGAATGATGTCCACACCGGTAACCGTCGCTTCGGCGCAACTGTCGTTGCCGAACAGTATGCCCGTTTCGTGTGCGGCAAGATAATCACGGTCCATTCCCGCCTGCAACAAGGCTTCTTCGGTTGCCACATACGCATACTGCCCCTGTTCCGAAAGGCAAAGCCGCTGCCGCCTGTCCAGCCTGCCTTTCAGTTCAGGCAAGCGCAATATACCCGTCAACATGGAACGATACCCGAATTCCTTTCTCTTGGGATCGATGCCTATTCCCGATTTGCCTTCATAAAGGGATTGCAACACTTGTTCCTTATTTTCCCCTATGCAGGAATAGATTCCCATTCCGGTAATGACAACCCTTTTCTCCATGTCTGCTGTTTCGTCTTAGTATAATCCTCCGTTAATTGAAATAGTTTCACCGGTAATGTATGCGGCTTTGTC
>CAYVJX010000216.1:0-1717 GCA_964451895.1 uncultured Bacteroidaceae bacterium
TCTGATGAAGGCCATCGAAGTCGCCGCAAAAGAAAAAGGCATCCCCTCACAAGAAAGGAATGCCTTTACCCACTTTATATCTTCTCGCTGACCTTTCTCGCACGGTTCTCCCGGTTTTCGGCAGGACCGTGCGAATTCTTTTTACAGCAGGAACGACACGTCGCCGGGCTCTATTTCGCGCGTTTCCTCTCCGGCCTTGAACAGGCGCATCTTGCGCGAACCCAACAGCTGCATCTTGTCGTTTTCCACCAACAGGTACGTGGCTTCCCGCAATCCCGCCACATAGACATCGGGATTGACCACCATGAATTCCTTGATGCGGTCTTCGCGCGTTTCTCCACCGTGGCCTTCCGGATTGGCATCCAGATAGTGGGGATTTATCTGAAACGGCACCAAACCGAGCGCATGGAAAGATTCCGGTTCGATAATCGGCATATCGTTGGTGGTCTTTATCGTGGGGCAGGCCACATTCGAACCCGCGCTCCAGCCCATATACGGACATCCCTGCAACACTTTTTCGCGGATGGCATCCATAATGCCCGTGCGCTGCATTTCGTGCACCAGATGGAACGTATTGCCGCCGCCCACCACGATACATTCGGCTTGCTGCACCGCCGTGATGGGATATTCCGTTTCGTGTACGGAATCCAGCTCCACGCCCATTTCCGCGAATACCTTGCCCACTTTCTGCGCATAGGCGTCATAACCCGGCGCCACGCCTGCATAAGGCACGAACAACACACGCTTAATGCCGAAACGCTTGAAGAAATCGGCGATAACCTGCTTCGGCCAAGCCAGATAGGCTTCTCCGGCATTGGTGGAATTACTGATGAGCAAAAGGTGACGGTTCATGCGTATATATTTTTTAATTATGCACGGATATTTTCCAGAATTTCCAGCATCTGGATGGCCGCTTCCGAAATCACGGTACCGGGGCCGAACACCGCGCAAGCACCGTGGTCAAACAAGAACTCGTAGTCTTGGTAAGGAATAACGCCCCCCACAACCACCAGAATGTCGGGACGCCCCAACTTCTTGAGTTCTTCCACCAATTGCGGAACCAAAGTCTTATGGCCCGCCGCGAGCGAGGAAACCCCTACGATATGCACATCGTTTTCCACAGCTTGCCGGGCGGCTTCCGCCGGTGTCTGGAACAAGGGGCCCATATCCACATCGAATCCGAGGTCAGCATAGCCCGAAGCCAACACCTTGGCACCCCGGTCGTGTCCGTCCTGCCCCATCTTGGCAATCATGATACGCGGCTGGCGGCCTTCTTTCTTGGCAAAAGCCTGCGCTTTCCGCAACGCCTCTTCAAACAAGGCATCTTTCTTGATTTCCGATGAATACACGCCTGATATCGTTTTAATAGTGGCCTTGTATCGGCCGAATACTTTTTCCAACGCATAGGAAATCTCGCCCAAAGAAGCCCTTTTGCGGGCCGCGTCGATCGAAAGTTCCAGCAGATTCCCCTCGCCGGTTTCGGCACAACGGGTCAGCGCGGCCAAAGCCGCATCCACTTCCGCCTGGTTGCGTTCGGCGCGCAGTTTCTTCAAACGGGCAATCTGCGCCTCACGAACCGTGGTGTTATCCACTTCCAGTGTTTCGATGGGGTCTTCTTTTTCCAAACGGTATTTATTCACACCCAGAATGGTATCCACCTTAGAGTCGATACGCGCCTGTTTGCGCGCCGCCGCTTCCTCGATACGCATCTTGGGAA
>CAYVJX010000217.1:0-1700 GCA_964451895.1 uncultured Bacteroidaceae bacterium
ACCTATAAATTCACGCAATAAAAACCGCTTGTGGATGTGGCCGTTGGTGTTTTCCCAAAAAAGCCTTAATTTTACACCTTGTTGGCTCATGGAGTTTTAACAACGAAAAACATTAAACAACTTACGATATGAATTTTCCTGAAAACCTCAAGTACACCGAAGATCACGAATGGATCAAGGTAGAAGGCGAAACGGCCTTGGTAGGCATTACCGACTATGCGCAGAAAGAATTGGGCGACATCGTTTTCGTAGATGTCACCACCGAAGGTGAAACCCTCTCCGCAGGCGAAGTGTTCGGCAATATCGAAGCCGTAAAGACCGTTTCCGAATTGCTGTTGCCCGCCGCCGGCGAAATCCTGGAACTCAATCCCGCTTTGGCCGACGATCCCTCTTTGGTGAACAAAGATCCTTACGGACAAGGCTGGATCATCAAAGTGAAATTGACGGATGCCGCCGCCGTGGCTTCGTTGATGGGTGCGGCCGACTATAAAGCCAAAATCGGCGCTTAATTTCTCTTGACGACCGCAGGTTGCGCCTTTCTATATCCATAGGGAGGCGCAACTTTTATGTAGGGTTGTTCCGCGCGCTGTCTGTGCAGGATAAACCCGATTTTACGAAAAACAACAGCAAATGTCTTTGAATTGTGGAATTGTGGGATTGCCCAACGTAGGGAAATCCACCTTGTTCAACTGTTTGAGCAACGCCAAGGCACAGGCGGCCAATTTTCCGTTCTGCACCATCGAGCCCAATGTGGGTGTGATTACCGTTCCGGATGAACGTCTTACCGTTTTGGTGGAGATCGATAACCCCAAGAAAGTGATTCCGGCCACGATGGAGATTGTGGACATAGCCGGCTTGGTGAAAGGGGCGAGCAAAGGCGAAGGCTTGGGCAATAAATTCTTGGCCAATATCCGCGAGACGGATGCCATCATTCATGTGTTGCGCTGCTTCGACGACCCCAACGTTACCCATGTGGACGGCAGTGTGGATCCGGTCCGCGACAAGGAAATCATCGATGCCGAATTACAGCTCAAAGACCTCGAGACGATAGAGAACCGTATCGGCAAGGTAGAGAAACAGGCCCAGAGCGGCGGCGACAAAACCGCCAAGCGCATGTTGGGTATCTTGCAGAAATACCGTGAGACGCTCAACCAGGGATTGAGCGCGCGCACGGTAAGCTGGGACAGCAAAGACGACCAGAAGCTGGCGCAGGAGTTGTTCCTGCTTACCAACAAGCCCGTGTTGTACGTGTGCAATGTGGACGAATCTGCGGCCAAAGACGGCAATGCCTATGTGGAAGCGGTCCGCCGGGCCATCGCCAACGAAAACGCGCAGCTGCTCGTGGTGGCGGCCAAGACCGAAAGCGAGATCGCCGAATTGGAAACCTATGAGGAACGGCAGATGTTCCTGCAGGAAATCGGTTTGCAGGAATCGGGCGTGAACCGTTTGATAAAGGCTTCGTATGCCTTGCTGAACCTGCAGACCTATTTTACCACGGGGCCGGATGAAAGCCGTGCATGGACATTTGTCAAAGGCACCAAGGCACCCCAGGCGGCGGGCATCATCCATACCGATTTTGAAAAAGGCTTTATCCGCGCTGAAGTGATCAAATACGACGATTATGTGAAATACCGCACCGAAGCCGCCTGCAAGGAAGCCGGCAAACTGGCCGTGGAAGGCAAGGACTACATTGTGCAGGA
>CAYVJX010000218.1:0-1636 GCA_964451895.1 uncultured Bacteroidaceae bacterium
GTTGCCATGTCTCAATATGCCGTTTACCCGGCCTCGACCCGCCTTGCCAAACCTGCCGAAAACGCGCTTTTTTACAGCCTGCCCCAAAATTCCTACCGGCTGACCATAGAAATCGAGGAAACCATACGGGAGCGCGGTGTTTACAGCGATTACGCCGAAAAGATGCTCAAACTGCCCGCCATCAAGGACAATACGGTGAGTTATAAGATAAAGCACGTAAGCATCAAAACCTTGGCATATCCCGACCCCAAGCAGGTCTATGGCGTTCAGGGCAATGACCTGCCGGCGCTACGCCTGAGCCCCGACGGTATCCTGTTGGGAGTAAATGCGGAGGAACACAACAAGCCCGAGGGCAAGCGTCCTTGCCAAGGAGGAGAAAAAGAAAAACATCGCAAGCCTCATGCCCAGGCTGAAGAACCCCAGGACGGCGAGGGCAAACCGGTAACCGCCCTGCAGGTTGCCGACCTGAATATCCGCCAGAAATTCGACACGCTCGTGCGCCGTTACCAAACCGACTCGAACACCGTTATCGAAAAGGTGCTGCGCCCCGTGGTGGATGAAAAGAGCCTTGCCGAACAGGCGCGCAAGATGGCCGACCTTATCTTCAAGATACAGGCCGCCAAAGCGGAATTGATTTCCGGATTGCAGGAAGTTCCCTATCCTGCTGGAACGATGGAGTTCATGTACAAGCAAATGGACCGGAACGAGCGCAATTATCTGGATTGCTTTACCGGAACCGTCCGCTTACGGACGGTTTCCTATTCGTTCGACATCACGCCTCAGGAGGGCGTTCTGGAATACCCCGTCGCTGTATTCAGTCCCGAATCGGGTATAGAACCCGTTGATGCGGAAGAACTGTTAGAGAACCATCTTGTGTTCAGGCTCTCGCTTCTGCCCTTTGCCGGAGCGGAAGCCGCCGGATTCCAGAAAGCGAACACGATAAAAGACAAGCCCGGCGGATTTTATTACCGTATGCCGCGCAAGGCCACGGCGAGCCTTGTTTACGGGAGCGAAGAAATCGAAAGCCGGGAGATATTCGTTGCCCAATGGGGCAAAGTGTTCCAACTGCCGGTACGCGGCCGTTACCGCTTGCTTCTAGACGGCAAGAACGGTGGACTGATGTACTTTGGCCCTGTTCTGGAAAAACCTACGGGAACGAAATAGAGAACAACCATGCCTGCCCGTAAATCAGCCCGAAAGGCAAAGAAAAAAGTGAGGTTCCGCCCATATTCTTTCCGTATCTCCGACACGGAAAAAGCGCGTTACGACCGTTTATGCGCCTATGAACACATTGGATTCAAGCAGTTGGTAAAAAAGGCCTTGCGCGCCTACTACCAACAAGCCGACCTGGAAGACATCGATACCCAGCTCGAAAACCAACTGGATCTGTTCGGCCCCGTAGATCTGTTCGGACAACCTGTTAAAATGAAACGGCGGAAAAAAGAGTAAACAATAGCGATATTTCGGATCCGTTTCATCACCCAAAATGTCTAATAGGCCAATACTGCGAAAGGAATTTTGCCATCCTTGCAAAATTCCTTTCGATTCCGTACTTTTGTTCCCGATTGGTAACATAACACGCCATGGAAAGAGACAGGGAAGCCACCGAGAAACGGCTGTTGGACACTATCGGCAA
>CAYVJX010000219.1:0-1621 GCA_964451895.1 uncultured Bacteroidaceae bacterium
CCCGCTTCAAAGATACAGGGCAGCAGGTCTTCGATACGGTTGTATTCGATAAGCGACAGGTAGGCCACCACGCCCTGGTGGTTGCCGTTGCAGAGAAAGTTGAGCCGCTGTTGCGGCACATATTGGGCATGCAGCCCGTTGGCGCGCAGACGGGCGTCTAATTCGCGGTAGATTTCGCCCTGCAAGCCTTTCTGGATAATGATTTTCTCGAACTCCTTGCCGTTCCGTATGGCTTCCAGCACGGGGCGGAGCCCGTAAATCATATTGTCGGGGCGTTTGGGGCGGCGTATAAAGGAGTTGGGGCGCGAGGCGTTTCCCGGTCGGAAGTGGTCGTTTCTCATTCTGTGCTTGTGTTTTGTGCTTTTCTTGCCGGCGCAAGGGGCGGCGGGTTGGCGTAAAAGCCGTATTTGCTATAACTTTGCAAGTTTACGAATAAATAGCATACCGTGCCGAAAGTTGCGTTCTATACCTTGGGCTGCCGCCTTAATTTTTCCGAGAGTTCAGACCTGATGCGCCGTTTTTCGGCATCGGGCTATGAAATCGTGCCTTTTGAAGATGCGGCGGATCTCTACGTGGTCAACACCTGCACGGTAACGGCGGCGGCCGAGAAGAAATGCCGGCAGATAATCCGTTCCGCCCACCGGCTCAATCCCGAGGCCAAAATCGCGGTGGTGGGTTGTTTCTCGGAACTTCGTCCGCAGGAGGTGGAACGCTTGCCGGGCGTGGATTTCGTGTTGGGCAACCGCAACAAACACCTGCTGTTCGACTATATGCGCTCCGGTGCTGGGCCAGGGCAGGAGGATTCGGAGGAGATGCCTTTCGTGCCTTCGTATTCCACCTTGGGGCGCACCCGTTCTTTCTTCAAGATACAGGACGGCTGCAACAATTTCTGTTCCTATTGCGCCATTCCCTACGCGCGGGGGCGCAGCCGCAGCGATACCATAGAACGCACCCTGCGGACCGCCGGGGAGATTGCCGCCGCCGGCATCAAGGAAATCGTGCTGACGGGCGTGAACATCGGCGATTTCGGACGGTATAACGGCGAAACCTTGTACGGTTTGCTGGAAAAACTGGAAACCTTGCCGGGCGTGGAACGCATCCGCATCGGTTCAGTGGAGCCCGACCTGCTGGGCGATGACATCATTTCCCTGATGGCGGAATCCCGCAAACTGATGCCGCATTTCCATATGCCCTTGCAGGCAGGCAACGACGAGGTGCTTAAAAAGATGAAGCGTCATTACGACCGCGCGTTCTATGCCGGCCGGGTGGAGAAGATACGCCGTCTGCTGCCGCATGCCTTTATTGCCTGCGATGTGATTGCGGGCTTTCCCACCGAAACGGACGCGCAGTTTGAGGATGCGCTGGCGTTTTTGGAAGACTTGGATTTGAGCGCACTGCACGTGTTCAGCTATTCCCACCGTGCCGAAGCGGCGGCTTCGCGTCTGCAGGCCGTTTATGGGGCGGGCGAGTTGGCCAGACGCAGTGCTGCGCTGCATGAGCTATCCGACCGCAAGAAACAGGCGTTCTACGCACGGTTCACCGGAAAAGAAGCCTCCGTGCTGTGGGAATCCGACCGACAGGACGGGCAGATGTTCGGCTACACGCCCAATTACCTGAAGGT